>JBKJTC010000227.1:0-16994 GCA_046590925.1 Lysobacteraceae bacterium
CTGTGCGCGATCCTGTTCAAGTGGTTCGCCGACGTGATCCTCGAATCGCTGGCCGGGCACTACAACAAGCAGGTCGACACCTCGTTCCGCATGGGCATGGTGTGGTTCATCTTCTCCGAAGTGATGTTCTTCGCCGCGTTCTTCGGCGCGCTGTTCTACGCCCGACAGTTCGCGCTGCCGTGGCTGGGCGGCGCGGGCGATGGCGTGATGACCAACGCCACCCTGTGGCCGTCCTTCAGCGCGGCGTGGCCGAGCAGCGGCCCGGCGGCCGTCGGCGGTGGCTTCCAGACCATCCCGGCCTGGGGCTTGCCGCTGATCAATACCCTGATCCTGCTGACCTCGGGCGTGACGGTGACCTTCGCGCACCACGCGCTGAGAGCCGCGCATCGCAAGGCGCTGCTGGTGTGGCTGGGCGCGACGGTGCTGCTGGGCTGTCTGTTCCTGTTCTATCAGGCTGAGGAATACATCCACGCCTACCAGGAACTGAACCTCACGATGGGTTCGGGCATCTACGGCTCCACCTTCTTCATGCTGACCGGCTTCCACGGCGCGCACGTGACCCTGGGCACGCTGATGCTGGCGATCATGTGGCTGCGCTGCGCCAGGGGCCATTTCACCAAGGACCAGCACTTCGCGTTCGAGGCGGTGGCCTGGTACTGGCACTTCGTGGACGTGGTGTGGCTGGGCCTGTTCCTGTTCGTCTACGTTCTGTAACCACGGGCTTCGTCCCGGCATCGATGCCGGAACGCATCCGACGGAACGCACAAGGCCGGCATTTCGCCGGCCTTCGTGTCTGAAAAGATTCCGATGTAGAGCGGCCTTTAGGCCGCTGGTCTTACAGAGAAGGCGTCAGCGGCCTGAAGGCCGCTCTACAAGGGTCTTCTCAGCCTGCCGGGTTGCGACCTACGCCATGCGGCTCGATCCAGCCCATGTAGATCGACAGGATCAGCAGCAGGATCAGCGCCACGGACAGCGCGATACGTTTGGTCAACGCGTTGACCGCGCGGTTGGTCTTGCCCTTGTCGGCCAGCATGTAATACAAGCCGGCACCCAGATTCCACACTATCAGGATCAACACCCCGACGATGAGCAGGGTCTTCAACGAATCGCTCATGGCAAGCTCCGGTTCCGCGCGGCGGCACGGTCTGCGGCCGGCATTATCGCAGGGGATGGGGTGATCGGGTGAGCGTGCGTCGGCATCCCGCGTTCCTCTGGGCGATCGCGCTGCTGGCGACGGCGCTGTTCGCGTGGCTCGGATTCTGGCAGCTCGAACGCGCCGACGAGAAGCGCGACATGCTTTCGAAAGCATCCGGCGCGCTGTCCTCGCGCACGCCGAAGCCGCTGTCGGTGATCGCCGACGAAGCGCGGGCCATGGATTACGATTGGGTCGCGGTCGAAGGCCGCTTCGCCGAGGCCCCGGCGGTGCTGCTAGACAACCAGCAGCAGAATGGCAAGGTCGGCGTTCGCGCCTATCGCGTGTTCGTCCTGAAGGACGGGCTGCCGGTGCTGGTGGATCTGGGCTGGAGCGCGTTGCCGCCGGACCGCACGCTGCCGCGCGTCGTGCGCGATATCGAACGCGATCGTCTTGCGGGACTGTTGATGCCGCCGCCGGGGCAGGGCCTGGACATGGGCGCTCCGGTGCGACAATCCGACGACACGCTGCTCGCGACGGCCATCGACCTCCCGACGCTGCGCGTCGCGCTGGAACTGCCGGCACTCGCGCCGCGCGTATTGCGTCCGGACAATGACCCGAATCTCGGCTATGCCCGCGATTTCGACATTCTTCCCAATACCCTGCCGCCGGAACGCCACATCGGCTACGCGGTGCAGTGGTTCGGATTGGCGATCACCGTATTGATCACCGCACTTCTGCTGAGCTGGCGCAGACGACGCGCCGCGCAACGCGACCACAGGCCTTCGCAATGAACAGAACCGCTTCGCCGAACCGCAACCGACTCATGCTGGTCGGGATCTTTGCGATCTTCTTCGGCGCTTTCGCGCTGGCAGGCGTTCTGCGCTTCTCCGGGTGGCGCCCCGCGGGCATGAAGAACCACGGCGAACTGCTGCAGCCGCCCGGCGATCTGCGCACGCTGCCGGTGACGCTCGCCGATGGCCGTGCATACCCGTGGAATCCGGTGCAGCGCACCTGGCGGATCGTCGTCGCGCCGCCCGCCGCCTGCGGCGATCCCTGCGTGACCCTGTCCCAACAGATCGACACGGTGTGGCAACTGTTCGGCCGCAACGCCGATCATGTCGAAGTGCTGTGGCTCGGCGAGCCGCCGGCTGCGGCGAAGCGCGGCCCCGAATTCCGCGTACTGAAGGACGACGCCGCGCTGCGCGCGGCATTGCCGCGATTGAACGACCCCGCCGGTGTGCCGGTCTACGTCGTGGATCCGAACGGCTTCGTCGTTCTGCGCTACGCTCCGGGTTTCGATCCGTCCCATCTGCGCCAGGACATGTCCCGGCTGCTCAAGCTCAAGTAAGCAGAACTCTTCCATGTCGCACGTTTCCGTATCGCAGGATCCCGTCGAGACCCGACCGGTCACCCACAGGCCGCCGATCTATCGCCATTTCCATCGCATCGCATGGCTCGCGGTCGTACTCGCGCTGTGCGTGATCGTGTTCGGCGCGTTCGTGCGCCTGTCCAATGCCGGATTGAGTTGCCCCGATTGGCCGACCTGCTACGGCCGCGCCACGTGGCCAACGGTCACCGCCGATGTGAATCATCCGACCGCGCTGGATGTGCGTCCGCTCGAAGTCCACAAGGCCTGGCGCGAACAGGTCCACCGTCACGCCGCGGCCATTCTCGGCACGCTGGTGCTGGCGCTCGCATTGCTGGCCGCGCGGCGGCGGCGCCTGGGCATCGCGCAGATCCTGCTGGCTGCCGGATTGATCGCGGCTGGCATTCCGCTGTACATGCGCGGCATGCACGATGCCGCGGTGGCATGCGCCGTCCTCGGAGAACTCATCCTGCTGATCGCGGCGCTGCGCTGGAGCAACGACGATCTGTCGCGCGCCGCCACGTTCACGCTGATGTTGATCGTGTTCCAGGCATTGCTGGGCATGTGGACCGTCACCATGCTGCTGAAGCCCGTCATCGTGATGGCGCATCTGCTCGGCGGGATGGCCACCTTCTCGATGCTGACCTGGATGGCATGGCGCGCCACCGGCAGCCCGGTGCGCATCGCCGGCGCCAACGCGATGCGCTGGTGGCTGATCGGCGCGGTCGTGGTGGTCGGCATCCAGATCGCGCTCGGCGGCTGGGTCAGCGCCAACTACGCCGCGCTCGCCTGCGCCAACGATTTCCCGACCTGCGTCGGAAAGTGGGTGCCGCCGCACGATTTTCGCGAAGGTTTCGTGCTGTGGCGCGGCATCGGCGTCGACTACGAAGGCGGCGTGCTCGACGGCGCGTCGCGCATCGCGATCCAACTCGCGCACCGCGCGATGGCGGTGGTCGTGTTCGTCTATCTGCTGTGGATGGCGCTGAAACTCATCCGCACGCCGGGGCTCTGGCTGACCGGCGTGGTGCTGGCGCTGCTCATGCTGTCGCAGGTGGGCCTGGGCATCGCCAACGTCGTGCTGGGCCTGCCGCTGTGGACCGCGGTGCTGCACAACGCCGGCGCTGCGCTGCTGCTGTTCCTGCTGGTCAGCCTGCTGGCGCGTCTGTGCCGGCCGACGGTATGAGCGCGTTCTGATGGCGATCCCGATGCGCGAATACTGGGCCTTGACCAAGCCTCGGGTGGTGGCGCTGATCGTCTTCACCGCGTTCGTCGGCATGTTCCTGGCGGTGCCGGGATTGCCGCCGCTGCGCGAGAGCGTGTTCGGCTTCATCGGCATCTGGCTCGCCGCCGCCAGCGCGGCCGCGATCAATCATCTGATCGACCAGCGCATCGACCGGGTGATGGCGCGCACCGCGCATCGTCCGCTCGCCACTGGCGCGCTGAAGCCGGCGCAGGTGCTGGCGTTCGCGGTGTTCCTCGGCGCGCTGTCGATGACGCTGTTGATCTCGATGGTCAATCCGATCACCGCCGCGCTCACGTTCGCATCGCTGATCGGTTACGCCGTCGTCTACACCGCATGGCTCAAGCGCGCGACGCCGCAGAACATCGTCATCGGCGGCATCGCCGGGGCCGCGCCGCCGCTGCTGGGCTGGGCCGCGGTCACCGGCATGAACAATCCGTGGGACTGGGCGCATGCCCTGCTGCTGGTGCTGATCATCTTCGTGTGGACGCCGCCGCATTTCTGGGCGCTGGCGATTTTCCGCCGCGAAGACTATGCGCGCGCGCTGGTGCCGATGCTGCCGGTGACCCACGGCGTGGAATACACGCGCTGGCAGATCCTGCTGTACACGGTGCTGCTGCTGGCGGTGACGGTGATGCCTTGGGCCGTCGGCATGAGCGGGCTGTTCTATCTCGGCGGCGCGCTGGTGCTGGGCGTGGTTTTCCTCTGGTATGCGTGGAAGCTGCTGGATCCGCCGGACGAGTTCTTCGCCATGCGCACCTTCAATTACTCGATCGTCTATCTGATGGCGCTGTTCGCCTTCCTGCTGGTGGATCACTGGCTGCTGCCGTGGGTGGGCCCGACCGCGGCGATGCAGTTCCAGCCGGTCGGCTGATGGGCTTCCTGTAGGAGCGACGCAAGTCGCGACCGGCCAAGGAAAGTTTTTCCGCAGCCTGTCGCGACTTGCGTCGCTCCTACAAAGATCTTTCCTTATCTCTATTGCCGTTACAGAAAAAATCAAAAAGATGAGGGCTTGATCATGCTTTGTCCGCGCCTCCTGCCGCTGCTCTGCAGCCTCGTTCTGACCACCGCAACCTTCGCTGCGCATGCCCAGGAAGCCCCGGAATCGCGAATCGATGTCCGCGTCCTCACCGCTTCACGCATGCTCGACGTACGCAGCGGGAAACTCATCGACAACCCGCAGATCGTCGTCCGCGAAGGTCGCATCGTTTCCGTTGGCCGCGCGGGCGATGCAGTGCCCGAAGGCGCCGAACGCATCGATCTCACGGGCATGACCCTGCTGCCGGGCCTGATTGACATGCACGTGCACATCGACAGCGACCCGACCTACAGCGGCTACACGTATCTGCAGTTCAGCGACCGCTTCTGGTCCGCGGTGTCGGTGACCCATGCGCACGACACGTTGATGGCCGGGTTCACCACCATCCGCAATCTCGGTTCCGACGACTGGAACGATATCGGCCTGCAGCAGGCGATCGACGCCGGCAAGGTCGTCGGTCCGCGCATCGTCCCGGCAGGTTACGCGTTCGGCGCCACCGGCGGCCACTGCGATTCCACCTACTTTCCGCCGTCGATGAACGACCGCAACGCCTACAACGCCGACAACGCCGAAGAGGCGCGCAAGTCGGTGCGCGAAGTCCGCAAATACGGCGCGCAGGTGATCAAGATCTGCGCCACCGGCGGCGTGTTCTCGCGCAATACCGAGCCCGGTCAACAGCAGATGACCTACGAAGAGATGAAAGCCACCGTCGACGAAGCGAAGATGTGGGGCCTCAAGGTCGCCGCGCATGCGCATGGCGCCGCAGGCATCCGCGAAGCGATCCGCGCCGGCGTGAACACCATCGAACACGCCAGCCTCATCGACGACGAAGGCATCCGGCTCGCGAAACAATACGGCGCGTGGCTGTCGATGGACATCTACAACACCGATTACACGCAGTCCGAAGGCCGCAAAAACGGTGTGCTCGAAGACAACCTGCGCAAGGACCGCGAGATCGGCGACCTGCAGCGCGAGAACTTCCGCCGCGCGCACCAGGCCGGCGTGAAGATGGTTTTCGGCACAGATGCCGGCATTTTCCCCCATGGCCAGAACGCCCGGCAGTTCGCGGTGATGGTGCGTTACGGCATGACCCCGATCCAGGCGATCCAGTCGGCGACGATCAATGCTGCCGAGGCGCTGGGGCGTAGCGACCTTGGCGCGATCGAGGCCGGTCGCTATGCCGATATCGTTGCGGTGTCGGGCAATCCTTCACAGGATGCGACGTTGCTGGAAAGCGTTGCGTTCGTGATGAAGGGCGGAACGGTTGTGAAAGCAGCGCGCTGATCAGTGGTCAAGCAGTGCCGCCGACAACGTCTGTGGCGTCTGGGATGTCGTTGATATGTCGAAGCCGGTTCTACGGAACGTTCGCGAACCTGCGATACCGTGCATCCAACGCAACGACATGTTTCTGCAGTTCGTCGAACGTGCCGGTATTGACGACGATATCGTCGGCGATCGCCAATCGCTGTTCGCGCGTTGCCTGCGCGCCGATCATTTTATCGGCGAGCGTGGCATCGATATCGTCGCGCTGGATCAATCGCGCGTGCTGCATGCCGACAGGCGCGTCGACGACCAGAATCCGCTGCAGCCACGGATAGGCAGCGCGCGCGCCGACTTCCGCCAACAGCGGAATCGCGGCGATCGCGTATGGGCTCGTCGCCTGCGCGCACTGTTGCGCGAGCGATTCGCGCACGCGCGGGTGGATGATGGCTTCGAGTCGTTTGCGCGCGGCATCGTCGCCGAAGACGCGTTTGCGCATTGCGGCGCGGTCGAGGGCGCCGGTGTCGTCGAGAATGTCGGGACCGAACGCGGCGACCACTTCGGCCAGACCATCGCTCCCGGGGGCGACCGCTTCGCGGGCGGCAACATCGGCATCGGCGACGACGATGCCCAGAGCCTCGAAGGCATGCGCGACCGCGGACTTGCCCGAGGCGATGCCGCCGGTCAGGCCGACGCAGTACATGTTTTACGGAAGCCGAGCCATGGTGTCAGTCGAGGCCCGACATGCGCATGTAGGTACCGATGATCACGTCGCCCCACATGAAGACGATCCAGCCGGCGATGGCGAGGTACGGCCCGAACGGGATCTGGGTGTTGCGGTCGCGGCCCTGCATTGCGAGGAAAATCGAGCCGATGATGGCGCCGACCAGCGACGACATCAGCGCGATCGGCAGCAGGGCCTTGTAGCCGGCCCAGGCACCCAATGCGGCGAGCAGTTTGAAGTCGCCGTGCCCCATGCCGACCTTGCCGGTCAGCTGTTTGAACACCCAGTACACCGTCCACAGCGAAACGTAGCCGAGCACCGCGCCGGCGATGGCTTCCTTGGCCGGCACGAACAGGTTGTCGACGCTGGCGATGAGGCCGAGCCACAGCAACGACAGCGTGATCTGATCGGGCAGCAGCTTGGTGCGCAGGTCCATGCCCGCGCCCGCGATCAGGAAACAGCTGAGCAGCGAGGCGCCGAAGCCCTGCCAGCCGAAGCCGAAACGCCAGACGCTGGCGACGACCAGCAGCATCGTCAGCAGTTCGACGGCGGGATACTGGATCGAAATCGGCGTTTTGCAGTTGCGGCAGCGGCCGCGCAGCGCGAGCCAGCTGAAGACCGGGATGTTTTCGTACCACGACAGCTTGTGCTGGCAGTGCGGGCAGTGCGATGGCTCGACCACGATGCCGGGCGGCGGCGGATCGTAGAGATCGCCCTGTCCCAGTTCATCGAGGGCGTCGCGTTTCCACTCCCACTCCAGCCGTTTCGGCAGGCGCAGGATCACCACGTTGAGGAAGCTGCCGACGAGCAGCCCAAGGCCGGCGGCGATTGGAAAACCGATCGCCGGGTTCTGGTCGAGGAACGCCATCGATGCGCGGGCCCGGAATCAGCCGCCGACCGCAGCGGCCAGCTTGAAGATCGGCAGGTACATGCCGACGACCATGCTGCCCACCATCACGCCGATGATGACCATGATCATCGGTTCCAGCAGGCTGGCCAGCGCGTCCACGGCATTGTTCACTTCCTGCTCGTAGAACTCGGCGACCTTGAACAGCATGGTGTCGAGCGCACCGGCTTCCTCGCCGATCGCCGCCATCTGCACGACCATGTGCGGGAACAGGTTGACCTGTTTCATCGCCATGTTGACCGGGTAGCCGACGGACACGTCCTCGCGGATACGCCACACGGCTTTTTCGTAGACCGAGTTGCCGGTGGCGCCGGCGACGCTTTCCAGCGCTTCGACCAGCGGTACGCCGGCCTTGAAGGTGGTGGCGAGGGTGCGCGCGAAGCGTGCGATCGCGGAGTTGTGCATGATCGCACCGAGCACCGGCACCTTGAGAATGACCTTGTCGAGGAAATGCTGGAACGCCGGCGAACGCTTGTACGCGAAGATGAAGCTCGCGATACAGGCGATCGCGATGCCCAGCATCAGCCACCACCAGGACACCATGAAGCGCGAGAATTTCACGATCAACTGGGTGAAGGCGGGAAGTTCGGCGCCGAAGTTCTTGAACACGTCCTCGAACTGCGGGACCACGAACACCAGCATGACCGAGCTGACCAGAATCGCGACCACGATGACCATCGCCGGGTAGAACAGCGCTTTCTTGATCTTGCCCTTCAGCGCCTCGGTGTTTTCCTTGTAGGTCGCGATGGTGTCGAGCACGGTCTCGAGCACGCCCGCCGATTCGCCGGCGCGCACGAGGTTGCGGTACAGCTCGTCGAAATACACCGGGTGCTTGCTCATCGCCTCGTAGATCGACGAGCCGCCCTCGATATCGACGCGGACGGCGTCGACCAGATTCTTCATCCGCAGATTCTTCTGGCCGTTGCCGATGATCTCCAGCGACTGCACCAGCGGCACGCCCGACTTCATCATCGTGGCGATCTGGCGGCTGAAGATCGCGATGTCCTTGGCGCTGACCTTGCTGCCGGCGGCGCCGAACAGCGGTTTGGGCTTGGGCTTGACCACGGTGGGCGTGATGCCCAGGCGGCGCAGCTCGGCGCGCAGCAGGTTGCCGTTCTTGGCCTGCTGTTCGCCCTTCATCTTGATGCCGCGTTTGTCGTTGCCTTCCCAGACGAAGGTCGGCATCTGATTGCCGGCGCGTTCGGAGGCGGGGGCGGTTTTCGCAGCGGTGCGGGATGCGGCCATGGCTTAGTCCTTGGTGACGCGGTTGATTTCGGCGAGGCTGGTGAGGCCGTTTCTGGCTTTCAGCAGCGCAGATTGACGCAGGTTCTTCACGCCGGACGCCTGTGCGGCTTCGGCGATCTGCATGGCATTGCCGCCCTGCAGGACGATGGCCTGGATTTTCTCGGTCATCGGCATGACTTCGTAGATACCGGTGCGGCCCTTGTAGCCGCCCGTGCATTCGCCACAGCCCACGGCTTCGTACAGCTTGATGCCGGCATGCACATCGTCGGCCGTGTAGCCTTCGGCCAGCAGTGCGTGTTCGGGCAGTATCGCTTCGCGTTTGCAGTTGTTGCACAGCCTGCGCGCGAGGCGCTGGGCGATGACCAGGCTCACCGATGATGTGATGTTGAACGGCGCGATGCCCATGTTCATCAGGCGAGAGATGGTCTGCGGCGCGTCGTTGGTATGCAGGGTCGACAGCACCATGTGACCGGTCTGCGCCGCCTTGATGGCGATTTCGGCGGTTTCGAGGTCGCGGATTTCGCCGACCATGATGATGTCGGGATCCTGACGCAGGAAGCTGCGGAGCGCGGCGGCGAAGGTCATGCCGCGCTTCTGGTTCTGCTGCACCTGGTTGATGCCGGGGAGGCGGATTTCCACCGGGTCTTCGACGGTGGAGATATTGCGCTCTTCCTCGTTGAGGATGCCCAGTGCGGTGTACAGCGACACGGTCTTGCCGGAGCCGGTGGGGCCGGTCACCAGGACCATGCCGTAGGGTTTCTTGATCGCGTCGAGAAACAGTGTTTGCTGGTCGGGCTCGTAGCCGAGTTTCTCGATGCCGAGCTTGGCCGCGCTGCCGTCGAGGATACGCAATACGACTTTCTCGCCGAACAGGGTCGGCAGGGTGCTCACGCGGAAGTCGATCTGCCGGGTTTTCGACAGGTTGAGCTTGATGCGGCCGTCCTGCGGCACGCGCTTTTCGGCGATGTCCAACTGCGACATCACCTTCAGGCGCGCGGCGATGCGCTGGCTCAGTTTGACCGGCGCCTTCGCGACCTGCTTGAGGATGCCGTCGATGCGCAGGCGCACGCGATAGTCGGTTTCGTAGGGCTCGAAGTGGATGTCGGAGGCGCCGCGGCGGATCGCGTCCACCAGCACCTTGTTGACGAACTTCACAACGGGCGTGTCGTCGTTCTTGCTGTCGATGCCGCCGTCGCTGCCGGTCTCGTCGTCGCCGCTCGAAACATCGAGATTATCGAGACCCTCGGCATCGTCCAGATTGCCCAATGCATCGCTGGACTCCATCCACAGCTGCATGGTGCGCTTGATGGCGTCCTCGTCGATCAGGATCGGTTCCACCAGCAGATTGGTGTGGAACTTCAACTCATCGAGGGCAGCGGTGTTGGTCGGATCGGAGACGCCGACGAACAGCCGCCCACCGCGTTTGAACAGTGGCAGCACAAGATGTTTCTGGAGCAGTTCTTCCTTGACCAGGCGGATCGCGCTCTGGCTGGGATCCATGACCGTGGGATCGAACAGCGGCATGCCGAATTCGATCGAGTTGGCGGCGGCCAGCTGCGGCGGCGTCACCAGTTTGTGTTCGCGCAGATAGTTGGCGATCGGCTTGCGTTCGCGCGTGGCGGCATCCAGCGCCTCGCGGGCGACGTTCTCGTCCAGAGCGCCATCCAGCACCAGACGCCGGGCGATTCCGGTGATGCCGATCAGATTGGATGTGTGAGCAACGTTCACATTGCAGCCCCTCGCCCCGCAGACCCCAAGTGGATCATGCACTCCCGACAATAACATCGAAACGGCATGAAGTTTCGGGAAATAGTACCGCTTCTGCTCCAGCGTCGGGAGCACGTCACGGATCGGAGCGACTGCGGTCGCAGACGGCACATTTCGCGGTGCGATCTGCAGTGGGATGGGGCGAGTCTGGAAGCGGCGACGGCCGACTGGCGATGGATATTGGAAACCGCCCTCCGGCCCAATCAATCGGGTCCAGCGATGACACGGGTGAAACAGTCGGGCGTCAGCGACGACGGCCCGGTGTCAGCCGCGTCCTTGAGTCAGGAGCAGCCGTTCGGACGGTAAAGCGCGGTCACGGTGGTGCTGCAGCTCCAGAGTCCTTCGGCATCCCGGGTCAGCGTCAGCGTTTTGCCCGCGACGTTGGGATTGCCGGCGAGGGTGCAGGCGATGGTCTGGCCGCTGGTGGCCGCCCAAGTGCCGGCGGGGGTAATGGCACTGCAACGCACGGTATTCAGCGGCAGACCGATGTCGTTGGCGTTGGCGGGGCTGCCCGCGCTTTCGCCGTTCTGGATCCGTTCTTCGAACGTCACCACACCGCCGCGCATGTCCGCCAAGCCGGCGGTGACTTGCGAACGGCCCACATAGATCTGGTATGCCGGCAGTGCGATCGCGGCCAGAATGGCGATGATCGCGACGACGATCATCAACTCGATCAGGGTGAATCCTTGAGTGCTTGCGCGTCCGGTATGCATGGCATTGATTCCCCCTGAAAGTGTTTGCGTCGGTGCTGTCGAATCGGTGGATTGTGAGCAAGCGTGTCGAATCTGATTTCCGAAGAAAAAAAGGGGTGCCGAAGCACCCCTTCCCGGAACGAAACGTTCCCGGCGGGGATTAGCAGCCGTTCGGTTCGTAGTTGTTGTTGCCGATGTTGTTGGTGCATTCCCACTGCCCGGTGTTGTTGCGGGTCAGGGTTACGGTCTTGCCTGCGACGTTCGGGTTGCCCTTCAGGGTGCAGGTGATGGTCTGACCAGCAGCGGCGTCCCAGTTGCCGGCGACGGCGATGGCGCAGCGCGGGGTGGTGGCGGACAGGCCGATGTCGGTGGTCGGGCCGATGGCGCCAGTGCGCTCGCCCCCCTGGATGCCTTCTTCATAAGCGGTCACGCCGCCACGGATGTCGGCCAGGCCGGAGGTGGACTGTGACTTGGCGACGTAGTTCTGGTACGCCGGCAGAGCGATGGCGGCCAGGATCGCGATGATCGCGACGACGATCATCAGTTCGATCAGGGTGAAACCTTCTTGCTTCTTCATTGGAATACCTTAGTAGGTAAAGCAGCAGGAAATGATTGGTCTGCATGCGGCTTTGGAATGCTGTACTTCCAGTCGCATGGGTCTGACCGAGCGTCAAACATTGAGCAGAATTCTCGCCATGTAACAACTTGAAGAGGCGCAGATGCGCCTCTTCAAGCCGAAGAGCTTCGAACGTGGATCAGCAACCGTTCGGTTCGTAGTTGTTGTTGCCGATGTTGTTGGTGCAAACCCACTGTCCCGTGTTGTTGCGGGTCAGGGTCACGGTCTTGCCGGCGACGTTCGGGTTGCCCTTCAGGGTGCAGGTGATGCTCTGACCAGCAGCGGCGTCCCAGTTGCCGGCGACGGCGATGGCGCAGCGCGGGGTGGTGGCGGACAGGCCGATGTCGGTGGTCGGGCCGATGGCGCCGGCGCGCTCGCCGCTCTGGATGCCTTCTTCATAAGCGGTCACGCCGCCACGGATATCGGCCAGACCGGAGGTGGACTGCGACTTGGCGACGTAGTTCTGGTACGCCGGCAGGGCGATGGCGGCCAGGATGGCGATGATCGCGACGACGATCATCAGTTCGATCAGGGTGAAACCTTGCTGCTTCTTCATGGGAGATCCCTCGGGAGTGGTGTGGCGTGGTGGTGTGGCTGAAATTTTCACGTGCCCCGTGGCCGGTGACCCGGTCAGTGAGCGCCCGTGCTACCGAGCACGTGCACGGCAGAGACATGCATAAGCCGTGCCAACATTCCTGAACGGAACCCGGTCGCGAACGGGCGATCAAGGATGTGGTTCATGTCACGGTTTGTGGAAGGACGAAAAGTGACGCGGAACGTCAGGTTGGTAGGCGACTGACATCGTCAGTCAGGTCATGCCCCAGATCCGGGTCGCTGTGTCGCCCCAGTCATCGCCGTCAGCGGTCGACGGATTGCTGATGATCGCATTCGCCATGCGGATGGGCGGGGGAAAGTGCGTCATTCGATTGGAAACGAGACAGCAGGTCGATCTGCACAGGGCGCGGACTGGCGTGGTTGCGGAGGCTGCGCGCATTCAGGCTATGCTTTCCGTTGATCCGGGAAGGGGTGTGTTTCGATGCAGATGCCTGTGGCCCGCCTTGAGCGGGCGTTGCTGTTGCTGTTCGTCGCTTCCGGCTTTGCCGGTCTCGTCTATCAGGCGATCTGGTCGCACTACCTCGGTCTGATTCTCGGGCATGCGGCCTATGCGCAGACGCTGGTACTGGCGATCTTCATGGGCGGCATGGCGGCGGGCGCATGGCTGGTCAGCGCACGCGGCGGACGCTGGTCGGGATTGATCCGGTCCTACGCGATCGTCGAGTTGATCATCGGCGCCACGGCGCTGGTCTTCCATCCGCTGTTCGTCGGTTATATGGAAGTGTCGCAGAGCACGGTCCTGCCGGCATTGCAGAACGAATCGGCGATCCGTTTCTGGCAATGGGGATCCGCCGCGCTGTTGATCGCGCCGCAGAGCGTGCTGCTGGGTATGACCTTCCCGCTGATGAGCGGCGGCTATCTGCGGGTATCGCCGCAGCAGGATGGCGAAATCCTCGGCGGTCTCTATTTCACGAACAGTATCGGCGCAGCCGCGGGCGCGCTGGCGGCGACCTTCCTGTTGTTGCCCTGGATCGGGATGCCGGGCGCGGTGATGGTCGCAGGCGTGATCAATCTGCTGGTCGGTGTGGTGGCGTGGCGGGTTGCGGCATCGGTGCCGGACACGGTCGCGGCAATCGCGGCGCCGCCCTCCAGCAGCGTTGCGCAGGACACTTCGCAGGAGCAAGCGGCCGATCGTCGTCCGAGCCGATTCCAGACCCTGATGCTGGCGGGCGCGGCGATCACCGGCGCCAGTTCCTTCGTGTACGAGGTGGGCTGGATCCGGCTGTTGAATCAGGCGCTCGGTACCACTGTGCATTCATTCGAGTTGATGCTGACGGCGTTCATCCTCGGCCTCGCGTTCGGTGGGCTGTGGGTGCGCAAGCGCAGCCGCAATATCCAGGATCCGGTCGCGGTGGCGGGTGTCGCGCAGGTGCTGATGGGGCTGGCGGCATTGGCTTCGCTGCCGGTATTCGCGCAGAGCTTCCAGTGGGTGGGCTGGTTCATGGGGATCTTCCCCCGGAACGAGAGCGGCTACTACCTCTTCAGTCTGGGCAGCGCGACCGTTGCGCTGCTGGTGATGTTTCCCGCGGCATTCTTCGCCGGCATGACCCTGCCGCTGTTCACGATGGCCCTGCTGCGGCGCGGTTACGGCGAAAAGAGCATCGGCCGCATCTATGCCGCGAACACGCTCGGCGCGATCGTCGGCGTGGTGCTGGCGATGCATGTGCTGATCCCGCTGCTCGGCCTGCGTCTGGCGGTGACGCTGGCGGCGTTGGCCGATGTGCTGCTGGGTCTGGTGCTGCTGCGCGCTTTCAGCGCGGTCTTCAAGCCGAAGCTCTACTTCGGTGCGTTGGCCAGCGTGCTGGTGGTGGCGTCGCTGAGCCTGCTGTTCGGCGCCGCGGATCCCCGTTCGCTGGCGTCGGGCGTCTTCCGGCACGGTGTTTTCGAACTGGCCGAGGGGACCGATGTGCAATTCCTGCGCGACGGCAAGACCGCGACCGTCGCGTTCTATCGTCAGGGCAGCGTCGGCACCATCGCGACCAACGGCAAGCCGGACGCCGCCATCGAACTGTCTGCGAACGGCGTTCCCACCGACGACGAATACACCATGGTGATGGCCGCGAGCCTGCCGCTGGCGCTGCATCCCGCGCCGGAACGCGTTGCGGTGATCGGCTGGGGTTCGGGACTGAGCACGCATACGCTGCTGGGCAGCAAGGTGCCCAAGGTCGTCGATACGATCGAGATCGAAGCATCGATGATCGATGGCGCCGAGGGCTATGGTAACCGCGTGATCCGCGCATACATGGATCCGCGCAGCCAGTGGCATATCGACGACGCGCGCACATTCTTCTCCACGGGCAAGAAGCAATACGACGTGATCGTCTCCGAACCGTCGAACCCGTGGGTCAGCGGCGTCTCCAGTCTGTTCACGCGCCAGTTCTACCAGTTCCTGACCAAGCATCTCGAAAAGGACGGGCTGTTGATCCAGTGGATGCAGACCTACGAATTGAACGATCCGCTGTTCTACACGATGGTGGCGGCGTTGATCGAGGAATATCCGCATGTCGAAGCCTATCTGACCAATACATCGGACGTGATCTTCGTGGCCTCGCATGCGCCGATCCGGGATTTCGACGCCTCGAAGCTGCGGGATCCCGGCCTGCTGGCGGATCTCACGCGCCTGGGCCTGGAGACCGCTCCGGATCACGCAGTCCGCCGTTTCGCCGATCGCAACGTACTGGCCGGTCTGGTCGAACTGTTCGGCGCCCCGGTGCACACCGATTTCCATCCCACCGTGGCGCTTGGCGCACCGAAAAGCCGCTACAAGGTGGAAACGGTCAAGAGCGTGATGAATCTGATGGGCGTCGGCATGCCTGTGCTGGAATTCACCGGCGGGCGCAAGCCGGTGCCGGTCGCCGCAAACGTGCATCCGGTGACCCCCAGCATGGGCGCGATGGATCATGCGAATGCGCGCCGGGTGCGCGAGCGTCTGCTCGGCATCGGTAGCGCGCAAGGGCTCGATCCGGCGGTCACGAAAAAGTTGGATGCGCTGATGTCCTTCGACACCGGCAAGGCCGAATGGCTGGATGCGGCCTCGGTGATCGCCGATTTCAGCATCGGCTATCTGACGCCAGCGGATCTGCAGGGCGTCTGGATCCAGCCCGCATGGGTCGGCGAACGCGCGAAGGATCCGGAAATCGCCGCGTTGCTGGCCGCGTACGAAGCCACGGCCAAACGCGATGCGGTGGCGATGTACGACACCGGCGTGGCGGGTCTGAAAGCGGTGCCGGGCACCGCGCCGGCATTGGTGCGCGATCACCTGCTGGTGATCGCGATGCTCGGGGCGATCGGGCAGGACAAGGGCGATCTGGCGATCGCGCTGGAGCGCGAGCAGGGCGCGTCGGTGCGGGTGAGCAACGAGTACTACTGGACCGCGCGCGCCTATATTCCGGCCTGGCTGCAAGCGACCGGCCGGGTGAAGAAAGTTACTCGATCCCCAGCTTCTTGAGCTTGTAGCGCAGCGCGCGGAAGGTGATTCCCAGCGCTGCGGCGGTTTTGGTCTTGTTGTAGCGGTGTTCCTGCAGCGCCTGCTGGATCGCGTTGCGTTCGATCTCCTCGATGTACGAGGGCAGGGCGCTGGTGCTGGTCTCGCGCGGGTTGCCGCCGCGCGGATCGGTGCCGGCCGGCGCGTTGGCCTGGGGCGGTGCGGGCGTCATGCCGGCGATCGGTTGCATCGCGATCGCGGCCTGCGGCGCGGCTGCAGCGGTGGCTGGAATCTGCGGCGCGCTGGGCAGGCGCAGATCGCGGGCGTCGATGATTTCGTCGTCGGCCATGGCCAGCGCGCGTTCGAGGATGTTCTCCAGTTCGCGGACATTGCCCGGGAACGGATAGATTTCGAGCGCGCCGACCGCGTCCGCCGACAGAGTGGGCGCGCGCCGTTTCATGGCGTAGGCGAGACGTTTGAGGATGGCATCGGAGAGCAGCGGCAGGTCGCCGGTGCGCTCGCGCAGCGCGGGCACGTCCAGTTCGATCACATTGATGCGATAGAACAGGTCGTGGCGGAATTTGGCTTCGGCGACCAGAACATCCAGATCCTTGTGGGTGGCCGAGAGGATGCGCACATCGACCGATACTTCGGTCGATGCGCCGACCGGGCGGATCGACTTTTCCTGGATCGCGCGCAGCAGCTTGACCTGCATCGGCAGCGGCAACTCGGCGATCTCGTCGAGGAACAACGTGCCGCCATCGGCCGCCTGGAACAGCCCGGCCTTGTCGGCGTGGGCGCCGGTGAAGCTGCCCTTCTTGTGGCCGAAGAATTCGCTTTCCATCAGCTCGGTCGGGATTGCGCCGCAGTTGACCGGCACGAACGGGCCGTCGGCGCGACCGCCTTCGGCGTGGATGGTGAGCGCGACCAGCTCCTTGCCGACGCCGGATTCGCCGGTGATCGC
>JBKJTC010000194.1:0-10546 GCA_046590925.1 Lysobacteraceae bacterium
GACCAATCTCACCGCGCAGGTGCGCAACATCGCGACCGTGACCACGGCGGTGGCGCGCGGCGACCTGAGCCGCAAGATCACCGTCGACGTGAAGGGCGAGATCCTGGAGCTGAAGGAGACCATGAACACGATGGTCGACCAGCTCAACGGCTTTTCCTCGGAAGTCACGCGCGTGGCCCGCGAAGTGGGCACGGAAGGCAAGCTCGGTGGGCAGGCGGTGGTGCTGGGCGTCGCGGGCACGTGGAAGGATCTCACCGACAACGTCAACTCGATGGCCAATAACCTCACTGGCCAGGTGCGCAACATCGCGGACGTGACCACGGCGGTGGCGCGCGGCGACCTGAGCCGCAAGATCACCGTGGAAGTGAAGGGCGAAATCCTCGCCTTGAAGAACACCATCAACACGATGGTGGACCAGCTCAACGGTTTCGCCTCGGAAGTCACGCGCGTGGCGCGCGAGGTCGGTACCGACGGCAAGCTCGGCGGCCAGGCCGAAGTGCCCGGCGTCGCGGGTACGTGGAAGGATCTCACCGACAACGTCAACTCGATGGCCAACAACCTGACCGGCCAGGTGCGCAACATCGCCGACGTGACCACGGCGGTGGCGCGCGGCGACCTGAGCCGCAAGATCACGGTGGAAGTGAAGGGCGAGATCCTGGAGTTGAAGAACACCATCAACACGATGGTCGACCAGCTCAACAGCTTCGCGTCGGAAGTCACGCGCGTGGCCCGAGAGGTCGGTACGGACGGCAAACTGGGCGGCCAGGCCGAAGTACCCGGCGTCGCCGGCACCTGGAAGGATCTGACCGACAACGTCAATTCGATGGCATCCAATCTGACGGGCCAAGTACGCGACATCGCGGAGGTCACCATCGCGGTCGCCAACGGCGATCTGTCGAAGAAGATCACCGCCGACGTGCGAGGCGAAATCCTGCAGCTCAAGGAAACCATCAATACGATGGTGGAGCAGTTGCGCTCGTTCGCGTCGGAGGTCACCCGGGTGGCGCGCGAGGTCGGCACCGAAGGCCGGCTCGGCGTGCAGGCCGTGGTGCCGGGCGTCGCGGGCACGTGGAAGGATCTCACCGACTCGGTCAACACGATGGGCGCGAACCTCACCGCGCAGGTGCGCAACATCGCGGAAGTCACCACGGCCGTGGCGCGAGGCGATCTCAACCGCAAGATCACCGCCGACGTGAAGGGCGAGATCCTGGAACTCAAGAACACCATCAATACGATGGTCGATCAGCTCAATTCCTTCGCCGGCGAGGTGACCCGCGTCGCCCGCGAAGTGGGCACCGAAGGCAAGCTCGGCGGGCAGGCCCAGGTCTCGGGCGTCGGCGGCACCTGGAAGGATCTGACCGACAACGTGAACTTCATGGCGTCCAACCTCACCGAACAGGTGCGCGGCATCGTGAAGGTGGTGACCGCGGTCGCGGACGGCAACCTGCGCCAGAAGCTCACGGTGCAAGCCAAGGGCGAGGTCGCGGCCCTGGCCGAAACCATCAACAACATGACCGATACCCTGGCGACGTTCGCCGACCAGGTGACCAACGTCGCGCGCGAAGTCGGCGTGGACGGCCGGCTGGGCGGGCAGGCCAACGTGCCCGGCGCCGCCGGCACCTGGAAGGATCTCACCGGCAACGTCAACCTGCTCGCCGCCAATCTGACCACCCAGGTGCGCGCGATCGCCGAAGTGGCGACGGCGGTGACCAAAGGCGATCTGACGCGATCCATCCAGGTCGATGCGAAGGGCGAAGTCGCGGAATTGAAAGACAACATCAACACGATGATCTTCAACCTGCGCGAGACCACGCAAAGCAACCGCGAGCAGGACTGGCTCAAGACGAACCTGGCCAAGTTCACCGGCATGCTGCAAGGCCAGCGCGAACTCGACACCGTCGGCCGCCTGCTGCTCAACGAACTCGCGCCGCTGGTCAACGCCCATCAGGGCACGATTTACCACCTGAGCGGCAACCAGGACGACGCGCAGCTCAATCAGCTGTCCAGCTACGCCCACACCGGCAACGCGCCCGTGCACGAAGCCATCCGCCCCGGCGAAGGCCTGATCGGGCAGTGCGCGGTGGAAAAGAGACGCATCCTGCTGACCGACGTGCCGGCGAGCTTCATCAGGATTTCCTCGAGCCTCGGCAAGGCGGACCAGGTCAGCATCGTCGTGCTGCCGGTGCTGTTCGAAGGCCAGACCAAGGCCGTCATCGAACTGGCGGCATTGCAGCAATTCACTCCAGGCTCTCTGGCCTTCCTGGATCTGCTCACCCAAAGCATCGGCGCGGTCTTCAATACCATCGAAGCGACGATGCGGACCGAAGGCCTGCTGACCCAGTCGCAGCAGCTCACGATCGAACTGCAATCGCGCCAGACCGAACTGCAGCGGACCAACGAAGAACTGGCGACCAAGGCCAAGCTGCTCGCCGAGCAGAACGCGGAGGTCGAGCGCAAGAACACCGAGGTCGAGCACGCACGCCACGCGCTCGAAGCCAAGGCCTCGGAACTGGCGTTGACCTCGAAGTACAAGTCGGAATTCCTCGCCAACATGTCGCACGAGCTGCGCACGCCGCTCAACTCGATCCTCATCCTCAGCCAGCAGCTCGCCGGCAACGGTTCGGGCAACCTGTCCGACAAGCAGGTCGAGTTCTCGCGGAACATCAATTCCTCCGGCTCCGACCTGCTGCATCTCATCAACGACATCCTGGATCTGTCGAAGATCGAGTCGGGAACGGTCACGGTCGACGTCGAGGAAATCTCCTTCACGGCCATGCGCGACACGATCGACCGCAACTTCCGGCACTTCGCCGAAGCCAAGAACCTGCCGTTCCGCGTCCAGTTCGCGGAGGGCATGCCGCGATCGATGTACAGCGATCCGAAGCGCCTGCAGCAGATCCTCAAGAACCTGCTGTCGAATGCGGTGAAATTCACGACCCAGGGCCATGTCGAAGTCCGCGTGGGGCTGGCCAGCGGCGGCTGGAGCGCCGATCATGCGGTGCTCGCGAAAGCCGAGCGCGTGGTCGCCTTCGAGGTCGAGGACACCGGCATCGGCGTGGCGCCGGAGAAGCAGCGGCTCATCTTCGAAGCGTTCCAGCAGGCCGATGCCGGCACCTCGCGGAAATACGGCGGCACCGGCCTGGGGCTTGCGATCAGTCGCGAACTGGCCGTATTGCTGGGCGGCGAGATCAAACTCACCAGCGCGCGGGGAGAAGGCAGTACGTTCACGCTGTACCTGCCGCTGCACTACGCGGGCGCCGACAGCCTGTCGCTGGGCAACACGGCATTCGGCGCCGGCGGGGCGATGCATGCGCGATCGGTCGTGTTGCCGATCGAACGCGAAGAAACGATCAGCGACGATCGCGACGCCATCGTCGAAGGCGACATGGTGCTGTTGATCATCGAGGACGATCCGCACTATGCGCGCATCCTGCTGGAGCTGGCGCGCAACCGCGGATTCAAGGGCATCGTCGCGGCCAAGGGGGCGCTGGGCCTGTCTCTGGCCAAGCAGTACCGGCCGGGGGCGATCATCCTCGACGTCTACCTGCCGGACATGCTCGGCTGGGCGGTGCTCAACCAGCTCAAGCTCGATACGGCGACGCGCCACATTCCGGTGCTGATCGCCAGCGTGGACGAAGGTCGCGTCCACGGCCTGGCCCATGGCGCGTTCGCCTATCTCGTGAAGACCGCCACCACCGCCGGCGTCGAGGCCGCGTTCGAACGCCTCAAGCTGTTCATCTCTCCGCGGACGAAACGGTTGCTCGTCGTCGAAGACAACGACATCGAACGGCAGGCCATCGTCGAATTGCTCGGGCACGATGATATCGACATCGTCTCCGCAGGGACCGGCGAACAAGCCCTGGAAGCCATGCGTACCGGGGCGTTCGATTGCGTCGTGCTCGACCTGAGCCTGCCGGACATGAGCGGGTTCGACCTGCTCGAGGCCATGCACGCGGAGCCCGCGCTGGCCGAGATACCGGTGGTGATCTTCACCGGCCGCGACCTCGATGCCGACCAGGAAGCGCATCTGAAGGCCATGGCCAGGCACATCGTCCTCAAGGACGTGCAATCGCCCGCGCGACTGCTGGACGAAACCGCGCTGTTCCTGCACCGCATCGTCACCGGCCTGCCGCTGGACAAGCAGGAGATGATCGAAAAACTGCAGCATTCCAGCGAAGTCCTGCGCGGCCGCAAGGTGCTGGTGGTCGACGACGACGCGCGCAACATCTTCGCGCTGACGACGATGCTCGAGAACGAGGAGATGGAGGTCGTCAGCGCCAACAACGGGCGGCGCGCGATCGAACTCGTCCGCGATACGGCCGATCTGAGCGTCGTGCTGATGGACATCATGATGCCGGACATGGACGGTTACGAGACGATCCGGCAGATCCGCGGCATGCCGGAATTCCGCGCCCTGCCCATCCTCGCGCTGACCGCCAAGGCGATGAAGGGCGATCGCGAGAAGTGCCTCGACGCCGGCGCGAGCGACTACATCGCCAAGCCGGTCAACACCGATCAGCTGCTGGCGCTGCTGCGCGTGTGGCTGTTCCGATGAACACGATTCGATGAACACGATTCCCGGCAGCGCGCCCGCATCGTCGACGGCGTCCGGTTCCGCGCCGGCGGACGTCGGCGGCCCGATCAACATCCTCATCGTGGACGACGAGCAGAAGAACCTCACGGTGCTGGAGACCGTGCTCGACGACCCCGACTATCGCCTGGTCCGCGCCGATACGGCCGACAAGGCGCTGCTGGCGCTGATCGCCGAAGAATTCGCGCTGATCATCCTCGACATCAACATGCCGGGCATGAGCGGTTTCGAACTTGCGCAGATGATCCGCGAGCGCAGGAAAACCGCGCGCGTCCCCATCATCTTCCTGACCGCCTATTACAACGAAGACCAGCATATTCTCGAAGGCTATGCCGCGGGCGCGGTGGACTTCCTGCACAAGCCGGTCAACCGGACCATCCTGCGGTCGAAAGTCGCGACTTTCGCGGAGCTGCATCGCAGTGCGCGCGTCCTGCAGCTGGAGATCGTCGAACGTCGCCACGCGCAGGAACAACTCCGCGCGATGAACGAGACGCTCGAACAACGGGTCGTCGAGAAAACCGAAGCCCTGCGCGCGACCGATGCGCAACTGCAGATGATGATCGACGCGCTGCCCGCGGCCATTTACGCGACCGATGCCGATGGCTATCTGACGCACTTCAATCCTGCGACGGTCGAGCTGTCGGGCCGCATGCCGCAACCAGGCGTCGATCGGTGGTGCACGACGTGGAAGCTGTTCAATGCGGATGGCACGTCGTTGGCGCACGACGAGTGCCCGATGGCGGTGGCCGTCACCGAAGGCCGCATCATCCGCGGGCAGCAGATCATCGCCGAACGGCCGAACGGAGAGCGCACCTGGGTTACGCCGTATCCGACGCCCCTGCGCAACCCGGCAGGCGAGATCGTCGGCGGCATCAACATGCTGGTGGACATCACCGACGCCAAGCGCGCCGAAGACGAATTGAGCGCCGCCAAACGCGCCGCCGAAGAGGCCAACGCGGCCAAATCGGATTTCCTGGCCCACATGAGCCATGAGATCCGCACGCCCATGAACGCCATTTTCGGGTTCACGCAATTGCTGTCCGAGTCCATCCAGGCGCCGTTGGAGCGGGACTGGATCGCGTCGATCAAGAAGAGCGGCGAGTTGCTGTTGTCGGTGATCAACGATGTGCTGGACCTGTCCAAGATCGAGGCCGGAAAACTGGATCTGCATCTCCAACCGACCAATATCGTCGACATTCTCGACGACATGATCGCGATGTTCACGCCGCAGGCCGCCGCGAAAGGCATCGCGCTCGTGCGGGATATCGATGCGGACGGCGAAACGTTCCTGCTCGACGGCCAGCGCGTGCGCCAGGTGCTGATGAACCTGGTGAGCAACGCCGTGAAATTCACCGAGACCGGCAGCGTCACCGTCAGGCTGGAGATTTCCGAAGGCAAGGCGGCCGACCTGCGGGATATCGCGATGATCGTGGAGGACACCGGCGTGGGGATTCCCGCCGCTGAGATGTCCGGTATTTTCGAGCCCTTCTGTCAAGCCGAAAGCCCGGACGGGAAGATCCGGCAGGGGACTGGACTGGGCCTGACCATTTCGCGTCGCCTGGTGAGCGCCATGTCCGGAACGATCGAAGTCGGAAGCGTGCTGGGCGAGGGCACCACGTTCACGATCCGGATTCCCGATCTTGCCATCACCGATCTGCTTCCCGCGCATTCGGCGGCGGGCGAAGACGTCGATTTCAACGCGTTGCCGCCGCTGGATATCCTGATCGTGGACGACGTTACCTGGAATCTGGAAGTCGCTGCGGGATACCTGCGCAACAGCCACCACACCATCCATTTGGCCAACAACGGGTTGGAAGGCCTGGCGAGCGCGCAGGCGCATCGACCCGACGTCGTCCTGATGGACTTGCGCATGCCGGTGATGGATGGTTATCAGGCACGCGATGCGATGCGCAGCGATCCATCGCTGGCGCGCACAGCCATCATCGCGGTCACCGCATCGAGCCTGAGCAGGGAAGAAGGCGCGTTGCGCGATGGGTTCGACGAATGCGTGCGCAAACCGTATTCGCCCCGACAATTATTCGGCGCGCTGGCGCGCAGCGTCGGTCGCGCCGCGCAGGCGCATCCGCCGCAAACGGCCGACGAGGGCGCGCCCGAAGTCTGGGGCCCGGACCTCCGCGCGCACTGGCAGGAGATGCAGCAGGTACAGCTGCCGGCACTGGCGGGCAGCATGCGCATGCGCGAACTGGCCGAGTTCGCGCAGGGGCTCGGTGCATTCGCCGACGATGCCCGCTACGCGGATCTCCAGACCTTGGCCAGCGCGCTGAAATCGTCGATCGACGGTTTCGACGTGAGGCGCGTCAGCGAGCTTCTGCAGCGCATCGCTCGGCTCGCGGCGGATTTCGAGGACAGCTGAGCGCGCTTCGCACCGCTGGCGGCGCTATTTCGGCGCTATCCCCGGAAAATCGTCGCGCTTTTCGTAGAACCCGTTGATGTCGATATCCGTCACGACCCCGCCCGCGGCGACCGTGACCGACGCAGGCATGTCCGGGCAGGGCGCGCGGATGCATTGCACCGGCTGCACATGTCCGCCGATGCGATGCACGCCTTTGTCGGCCGCGGCGATCACCACGTAATCGTCCGGCGGCAGGCCGTCGATCCGGTACGTGTCCTGGCTGGGCCGGGTGTCGATGCAGATCCTGTTCGCGTCCGCGGGCGCGCCGCTGCCGATCGCGCAGATGCGCAGCGCCGGCACGACATGCGCCGGATGCAGGGTGCGGCCTTCGATCGCACCTGTCCTGCCGGCCGATGTCGGCGTTGCGCCGCCCGGCGCTTCGTCGGGATGGGGCTGCGAACGCGCGCAGCCGCTGCCGGTCGGCAGCGAGGCGGCGAAGGCGAGCGAAACCAGCAGCGGGCGGATCGGTGTCATGCGGTTCTCCTGGCTCTGTCAGCGGCAGCGGCCGCGTTCCCGTTCGAAAGTGCGTGCGATGGCGCCGCCTTCGGGCAGCGCGGCTTCGATGTCCTCGGCGATATCGTCCAGCCTCTGCGGCCCGTCGCCCATCCCCGGTTGGCGGCAGTGTTGCAGGGCGATGGCGGTGGCCGCCAGCCACGCGATCTTGCGCAACTCCGTGTCGGACCTGGGCAATGCGGCCAATTGTTCCAGCTGGGCCAGCACCGAAGCATCGGGTGTTTCGTTGCGCGACAGATCGAACAGCGCCAGCGAGAGTTCGGCGTGGCGGGTGTGCGGATGCGAGGGGCCGTAGCCGGCGCGGGTGAGTTCGACCGCGCTGGCGAGGCGGGTGCGCGCCTCGGTATCCATGCCGAGTGCGGCCTGCACCTCGCCGATCATCCGTTCGGTGTCGCCGACCAGCCCGTGCTGCCTGCCCAGACGGGCGATGCGCAGCCGCCGCACTTCCAGCAGCAGCGGCAGCGCCGCGCGGTCGCGCCCGGCGTCGTGCAGCACCATGCCCTTGTTGAACAGGACGCCCTGGTAGTACTGCGACGCCGGATCCTTGCGCAGCACCGCCAGCGCGCGGTCGAGGTAACGCAGCGCGGTAACGGTGTCGCCCAGTTCCCAGGCCACGATGCCCAGGCTGTTGTCGTCGCGCGCCACATCCACGTGCTGGCGGCCCACGCGCGCGATCAGCCAGGGCTGGCTGGCGCGATAGGCATCGCCGGCTTCGCGGAAGCGGCCCAGGTCGACATAGATCGCGGCGAGCTGGCGGCGCGCGTCGACGCTCGACGGGTGCTGCTCGCCGTGACGGTCCAGGGCGAGGCTCAAGGCATCGTGACAGTCGCGCTCGGCGACGATCAGTTGGCCGGCTTTGCGCTCCAGGTCGCACAGGCGCTGCAGCAGGCCGATCGCCAGCGGATGGCGGTTGCCGACACTGGCCTTCAGCTGCGCCAGCGCGTTGCGGAAGCCCAGCAGCGCGGCTTCGTTGTTGCCGGCGTCGCGTTCCAGATCGGCCAGATCGGCGAGGTTCTCGACCACGCCGGCGGTGTCGTCCAGCGCGTTGCGGCGTATTTCCAGCGAGCGCTGGTAGAGCCGTCGCGCCGTGCGCCGATTGCCCTCGTCGCGCTGGCAGCGGCCCAGCTCGGAATAGAAGTCGGCCGACTGCACCGGCAGCTGGCGCTGCTGGCGCCGGGCGTCGTTTTCCAGCGGCTGCATCTGCGCCACGCAGACGGCCGGGCGGCCCAGCAGGCGCAGGGTGCGGCCATAGTCGGTGGTCGATGCCAGCCGCAGGCTGTCGGGCGGATCGTCCAGACTGTCGATGATCGTGCTCTGGGCGCGCAGCAGGCGCTCGGCTTCGCGGTAGTCGCCCAGGCCCAGGCGCAGCCGCGCGATCACCCCGAACAGCTCCGCGCGGTCCAGCGGCTGTCGCGCCAGTTCGCGGTTGCCGCGCTGTTCGCCGGCCTCCAGCAGTTTGCGCACGTCCAGCGGGCCGGGCTTGCCGCCGCTGTCGCCGCCGCCGGCCTGCTCGAACAGATTGGTGACGAAACGTTGCAGCGCCTGCGCGCGGCTGGCTTCCCGCACCGCCTGCCGCGCCTGCCAGGTCACCAGCACCAGCGCCGAGGTCAGCATCGTCAACATCAGCACGGTGGTCGCCAGCGCCCAGCGGTGGCGCTGCACGAACTTGTGGGTGCGGTAAGCCATGCTCTGCGGCCGCGCCAGCACCGGCTTGCCTTCCAGATAGCGGTGCAGATCCAGCGCCATCGCTTCCACCGATGGATAGCGGTGTTCCGGGCGCTTGGACAGCGCCTTCAGCGCGATGTTGTCGAGATCGCCGGCGATTTCCTTCGCGCGCCGGCGCAGCGCCGGCGTGCGCGACGGGTCGCTGTCGGCTTCGCGCAGCAGATTGGCCGACGGCTTCTGCGGGTCGGAGATCAAGATCGCCTCTTCCCACTCGGCGTCGCTCTGCCGTTTCAGTTTGTACGGTTTGGCCTCCGCCAGCAGTTCGTACAGCACCACGCCCAGCGAATACACGTCGGTCATGGTGGTGACCGGCTCGCCGCGGATCTGTTCCGGCGCGGCGTAGTGCAGGGTGAAGGCGCGCACCTCGGTGCGGGTGTTGTCGCGGCCCGGCTCCGAGCCGTCCAGCAGTTTGGCGATGCCGAAATCCAGCAGCCGCACTTCGTCCAGCGGCGTGACCATGATGTTCGACGGCTTGAGGTCGCGATGCACGGTCAGGTTCGCGTGCGCGTGGCTGACCGCTTCGCAGACCTGCAGGATGAGTGTGAGCCGCGCTTCGACGTTGAGATCGCGGCTGCGGCACCAGTCGGTGATCGGTTCGCCTTCCACATATTCCAGCGCGAGGTAAGGCTGGTTGTCGGTGCTGATGCCGGCGTCGAGCAGGCGCGCGATGTGCGGGTGGCCCAGGCGGGCGAGGATCTGGCGCTCGCGGGTGAAGCGCTGGCGCAGGTTGGGATCGGCCAGCCCGGGGCGCAGCAGCTTCAGCGCGACCCTGCGCTGGTACAGGCCATCGGCGCGACGCGCCAGCCACACCTGGCCCATGCCGCCCTCGCCCAGCATGCGGTCGAGCTTGTACGGGCCGATCATCGTGTCCGGTTTCGCCATCGGCGGCGGCGTTACCAGAGGCTCGGAGAGGAAATCCTCGTTGTCGTCCTCCAGCGTCATCAGCGCCTGCAGCTCGTCGGCCAGCGCCGGGTCTTCCTCGCGCAGGGCTTCAAGCCGCGCCTTGCGGCCTTCGGCATCGAGTTCGAGCAGTGCGTCGAGCAGCGGCGACAGCCGCTGCCAGCGTTCGGCATCCATCGGTCGGCGACGTGGTCCGGAGCGGGAAGATCATGGTCGCACGCAGCGCGCGCGACCGCATGTGGATTACGGCCGCTCTACCGCTGCCCGTTCTCGTCGCCCAGCGAGGCCAGCAGGAACAGCCGCGCCTTCTGCCAGTCGCGGCGGATGCTGCGCTCGGAGCGCTTCAGCAATTCGGCGATTTCCTGTTCCGACAGCCCGGCGAAATAGCGCAGTTCGACCACCTG
>JBKJTC010000302.1:0-5799 GCA_046590925.1 Lysobacteraceae bacterium
GCCGCCGACCGTGCCGCACCACGGCATGGCCGAAGACGCCTGCCTCACCTTCTCGGTCGGCATGCGCGCACCCAGTGCCGGCGAGCTGTTGGGCGATTTTGTCGACACGTTGCTGGCGGAAGCCGACGAATCAGTGCGTTATCGCGACGACGACCTGGCGCCGCCGAAAGACCCGAACGAGATCGACGCCGAGGCCATGCGCCGCGCCATCGCCGGCTTGAACGCGCTGCGGATGAACGACCCGGAGCGCCTGGGCGACTGGTTCGGCCGCTTCATGACCCTGTACCGCAGCGTCGGCGACGCCCTCAATCCGGACCCGCCGCGCTCGCGGATCGAAGTCGAATTCGATCTGCAGCAGGGCGCCGCGCTGCAGCGCCACCCGTGGACCAGGGTCGCCTGGCGGCGCAGCGCCGAACACAAGTCCTCGGCAACCCTGTACGTCGCGGGCCAGATCCACGCCCTGCCGCTCGCCGATGCCCGCGCGCTGGCCGCCGCCGACATTCTGGACGGCGACACCTACGCCGCGCTGTCCGCCGAAGGGCAGTCGCTGGTCCTCGACCTGCTGGCGCAGGGGCATTACCGGCTGGAAGGCGAGGATGACGAAAGCGGGGAGAGCGATGATGACGAAGGCTGACCACAACACGCCGAAAGGCCGCTTCCGCGTCGAGACGATCGACTACGCCAGCGGCGTCGACGATCTGCGCGCGGTCCGCGAACCGGTGTTCGTGCAGGAACAGCAGGTGCCGCTGGCCTTGGAATGGGACGAACTCGACCCGCTCTGCGTGCACGTGATCGCCCGCGACGAGGCCGCCCGGCCCATCGGCACCGGCCGGCTGACGCCCGAGCGCAAGGTCGGGCGGATGGCGGTGCTGCCGGACTGGCGCGGCCACGGCGTCGGCGACGCCCTGCTGCTGGCGCTGATCGACGAAGCCGAGCGGCTGCGCTGGCCGGAACTGCGCCTGCACTCACAGGCGTCGGCGGTCGGTTTCTACGTCAAACATGGTTTCGTCCCGTACGGCGAACGCTTCATGGAAGCCGGGATCGAGCACCAGAGCATGCGCCGGCAGATCGGCGGCCCCACCGCCATCGACACCCGCGAGGCCGCGGTCGCGATCACCACCGCGATCATCAATGCGAGCCGCCGCGATCTGTACATCTACAGCCGCGCGCTCGACCCCGGCCTGCTGGATACGGCCGAAGTGCTGGAAGCCCTGCGCCGGCTGGCCACCCGCCGCCACCGCGTCGAGATCCGCATCCTGCTGCAGGACGCCGACACCGCGCAGCGCGCGCACGCGCCGCTGATCGGCCTGGGTCAGCGCTTGTCCAGCGTATTCGGCTTCCGCGAAGCCGACGATCCGGCCGACCGCGGCTACGCCTCGGCCTTCATCGCCAACGACAGCGGCGGCTACTACTTCCGCATCCTCGGCAACCGTTTCGACGGGGAAGCCGCGATCGATTTCGGCGGCCGCGCCCGCCAGCTCGCCGACGGTTTCAAGCCGGTCTGGGAGCGGTCGCGGATCGTCACCGAGTTCCGCGCGCTGGAGATCTGATCGCTATCGATGACGTGGCTCAAGCGGATTGCCCAACCACGCAAAATGCACATGCCTAATCGGCATCAACCGCCGCCATCGCCACCACCCTGTGGCCCCTGCGATGGAGACTACGTTCGCGCACCGATCCGCATCGTCGGTCCCTGCGGCCCGTCCTGCTCCTTCTGCTCCGCGCGATGCTGTTCCAGCGCCATTGCCTGCTCCCGCGTCTGCAACACCGTCTGCGAGACCGCCGACGATTGTTCGATCGATTGAGACAGCGCCTGCTCCATGTTCACGCCGATCCTGCGGTGCGCCGGATCATCCAAAGCGCCCTGCACAAGAAACAGCGTTTCCGACCGTCCGGTCTGCGGATCGATTCTGCCCGATACCGCATGATCGATCCTTGTGAAACTCCAGCCCTCTGCGGACAGCGTTTCGGCGACGACGGAAGCGCCGAGCGTCTGCCGTTGGTGCTGGGTCAATCCACCCATGCCGGGTGCGGTTTCCATTTGGCCGAGCGCGCTCTGTGCGCGCAGGTACATTCCGTGTGCGGCATGCGCCGGATCGGTCATTAGCGGAGCGGGCGAAGGCGCTGAAGGTGAGGTACCCGCAAGCGCCGGCTCCTGTTCGTCCGGCGTGCCTTGGATGCCGCTGCCATTGCTGCGCAGGGTGATGGGCTTGTATTTGCCTTCGCTGGTATCGACCAGCGCGAAACCGGCGTTGCCCAAGCGCAGGCCGGTACTTTCCAGCTGTGCCTTGTCGAGCCCCAGTTTCGCCATGTCCAATTTGACCGTCGGCGGGTCGACCCAATCCCTGGTGTCGTCCGCAAGCTGTTGCACGAGATACGCGCCGTAATAGTTCGTGTAGTTCGCCGCGCCGCCCGCGCCGAGCGACCGGCCCGACCTGTCGAAATGGCACTGCGCGACGGGCTCCAGATTGATCGGCCCCGCTTTAGGCAAGCGGGTGTCTGACATGTACATGTCGGCGTCGAGGACGATGCCTGGTTCCAGTTTGGCCTTGCCCGGAAGGCCATCCACGCAGTCCGTCGAAGGATTTACACGTTCCAGCATGTCCTTGCGTGATAGTGACTTGCCTTGGACATACTCAATCCGACTCGCCTGCGCATCCCAGCCGTGCATTTCCGCCTGCGCTTCGTTACGTCGGGCGTCGCGGATGTAGGCACCCACCAATCCAGTTGCGTCGAACTCGCCACCCGGCCCAGCAGCACGAATGCCCTCGGTGATGGAGCCTGTCGTGTAGTAAAGCTCCTTCCTGGCCTTCTCCGCGTACAGCGCGTGGCCGGTTTCGTGGCCGAGCGTGCTGGTAATTGTGTCAAGACGATTTTCAGGCCGCGACTTGAGAACCGGATCGGTAAATGTATCTGGGCTCAGATAGATCGCACGCTTGCGGTCATCGTAGTGTCCGCCTTCGTTGGCACCCGGAACACCCATGCGGATATGTTCCAGTGCACCGGCGTTGACCGCCTCAGTCATGATCTGCCGCAGATGCGGTGAACTCACGATGGCGGCTTCAATGTCCACTCGCTTATCGGCAGGCAACCCGTCGGTCAAATGTTGCAGATTTGGCGAGAGTTTAGCCATTGATAGCTCCTCCCCCGATATCGAATGCCTTGATGCAGGTTTGCATGATTCCGTTCGTCGCTTCTATCTCATAGATATAGATGCTGACTCCGAAACCGGCATTGTTCGCTTTTAAGTGCCTGCCGAATCCCCATGAAGGCTTGCCGCCACGTCTGGAAATTCTGGGGCTGCGCTCATACCCCATCGCGACCATTTCTTTCGCCAGCGGCTCGAACTCTAGCGTGCAGTAGGATGGGGGCAGATCGTTGTTGTAATCGAAGTCATAATCCAAGCCGATGCCGATTGTCGAGGGCTCATCCAATCGATTCAACTTGGCGACAAGAATTCCGTACTGCCATCCCTCGGCGGTGCGCCCTTCGTACCCGTAGCCCGCAGTCATTTTTGGGTCGCGCTGGAGCGGTACCCGAAACACTTTTTCTACGTTGTCGCGCTCCAAATCCTCCAGCCTTTTGAAGCTCCCCAGCAGCGCCAGAATCTGCTGACGAAGCTGTGCGGTCGGGATGGCAGGGCCGCGCACGGATTCGGATGCTTTGGGATCTGCGGGTGTTGCGGATTCGGCGGCGACCGCCTGCGGTGCTGGCGGCATGGCTTCCACCACCGGTAATTGAACCGGCACGGGTGCGTCCGGCACAGCGGCCTCGGGCGGATCGACACGCGCCGTCGTGCCTTCGACCCCGCACGCCGTCAGCACGCTTCCCGTTGCGAGCGCGGCCACGGCCGCCATCGATTTCCATTGCATCGTCGTGTCCTCGTCGGAGAGTGGGGGAAGCTGTGCCATCGCCGCAACGGCCGGGCGCGGCAATTGGGGCTTGCGTTTGGGGATGACCGCAAGCCCGCCGGCCGGCAACGGTCCCAGCGCGCGCATCGTCTGGTCATTAGATCGCTGGCACAGCGCGCAGCAACTGCTGGTCGTGGTGCGGGTCGCCGCGATTGGACCGTAACCGATGGCGCTGGTCGATGCCGTACTTCTCCGTCATGGAGTGTCCCTGTCCTGAGTCGGGTGGGCATGGTATTCGGCCCGGTTCCGGTCGCGCCAGCCTATCCCAGCCCGCTGCCCAGGTCAGAAACACCCCGACTGGTGCGCTGCGGCAACGCCTGCGGCTATAATTCCGGTCCTTTCGTCAACCCACTGCTCCGTCCGGCGATTTCCCGGCGGATCAAGCGGTTATCCCCAATCGGTCATCCCGATTACCTCCGCGCTTCCCGACATTCGAGTGTGATCCCCGAGTGGACAGTCTCCTGAAGCAGTTTGCCCAGTCCTCGCAGCTTGGCGCCAACGCCGCCTACATCGAAGACCTTTACGAGCAGTATCTGGTCGCCCCCGACAGCGTCGGCCCGAAGTGGAAGACCTACTTCGACGGCATCAAGGGCCGCGAAACCGGCGATGTGCCCCACTCGGCGGTGATCGCCGCCATCGCCGAAGCCGGCCGCCAAGCAGCCCGCGGCGTTGCGGTTGCCGGCAACGGCGCCAGCGGCAGCGACAGCCGCGAATTCGCGGTCGGCAAACTGATCGTGGCCTACCGCTCGCGCGGCCATCTCGCCGCCGACCTCGACCCGCTCGCCCTGTGGGAAAAGAGCGAAGCCCCGGACCTCGACATCGCCTTCCACGGCCTGTCCAACGCCGACCTCGATGCCACCTTCTCCAGCGGCGGCGTCGGCGGCCAGGCGCAGATGAAACTGCGCGACCTGCTCGCCAGACTCAAGGTCACCTACGCGGGCAGCATCGGCGCCGAGTTCATGCACATCACCGACGTCGAACAGCGTCGCTGGATGTACGAGCGCCTGGAAACCGCCGGCGGCGACTTCAAGCGCACCGACGAGGACAAGCGCCGGATCCTGGAACGCCTGACCGCGGCGGAAGGCCTGGAGCGCTATCTGCACACCAAGTACGTCGGCCAGAAGCGCTTCTCGCTGGAAGGCGGCGACGCGCTGATCCCGATGCTCGACGTGATGATCCGTCGCGCCGGCAGCGACGGCGTGAAGGACGTGGTGCTGGGCATGGCCCACCGCGGCCGTCTCAACGTACTGGTGAACACGCTCGGCAAGCCGCCGCGCAAGCTGTTCGACGAATTCGAAGGCAAGTTCGACCACGACGATCTGGCCCACGCCGGCGACGTGAAGTACCACATGGGATTCAGCGCCGATGTCGCCACCCCGGGCGGCCCGGTGCACATCGCCCTCGCCTTCAACCCCTCGCATCTTGAAATCGTCGATCCGGTGGTGGTGGGCAGCGTGCGTTCGCGCCAGCACCGCCGCGGCGACAAGGCGCGCAAGCAGGTGCTCCCGGTCGTGATCCACGGCGACGCGGCGTTCGCCGGCCAGGGCGTGGTCATGGAGCTGTTCCAGATGTCGCAGGCCCGCGGTTTCCGGGTCGGCGGCACCGTGCACATCGTCATCAACAACCAGGTCGGCTTCACCACCAGCGAACGCCAGGACGCGCGCTCCACGCTGTACTGCACCGATGTCGCCAAGATGGTCGGCGCGCCGGTGCTGCACGTGAATGGCGACGATCCCGAAGCGGTCGCGTTCTGCGCCGAACTCGCGTTCGACTTCCGCCAGCAGTTCGGCAAGGACGTGGTCATCGACCTCGTCTGCTACCGCCGCCACGGCCACAACGAAGCCGATGAGCCGGCGGCGACCCAGCCGCTGATGTACCAGATCATCCG
>JBKJTC010000239.1:0-4052 GCA_046590925.1 Lysobacteraceae bacterium
TCGGTGCCCAGGCGCATCACCATCGGCCGGTTCGGCACGTCGACGATGCGTTCGCGATGGATGATCGGATCGATGGCGTCGATGACCGTGCGGTAGCGGGTTTCCAGCTGGTCGTTCGGGATCGTGTCGCGTTTCAGCGCGCGGATTACGCCGCGGTAATCGGTGGCGGCGATGCCTTTTTCCTTCGCCACCAGCGGCGCCAGCCGGTCCATCGCGGCGCGGGTTTCCATGAAGGCCAGCCGCGCGCGCTGTATCAGCAGCGCAGGCGGAATGTCGATGCCGACCTGCTTCAGCTGCAGTGCGTACAACTCCGGAGGCAGCCGGGTGTCGGTGCGCGCCTGCGGCAGCACGTCCTTGCGCGTCCACGCCACGTAATCGGCGAACTGCTTTTCCAGTGCGTCCAATGCGGCGGCGCCGCCTTCGACCTTGTACTGCGCGAAGAGTTTGCGGATGCCGGCGATGTAGGTGTCGGCGTTGCCCAGCGCCTGCTCCACTTCGAGCTTGGTCGGCCGCAGCCGTTCGGCGTTGGCGGCGCGTTCCTCGTAGCGCTGGCGCGCGAGCACCGTGGTGGCCGTGGTGCCCGGCGCGATGCCGGTATAGGCCTTGAGTCGATCCAGCGCCTTGGCGCGTCGGTCGGCCGGGGTCTGGTCGGACAACAATCCCTTCAGGCCCTGGAACACCAGCTGCGGCGCGTCGGTGTACGGCACCACCAGGCGCTCGTTGACCAGCGACGATTCGATGGTGTCGTCCGCCGCCTGGATCATGATGTCCAGATCCTGGCGCACGTTGGGGTCGCGCTCCAGCTGCAGCTTTTCCTGCAGCTTCGCCTTGGCGTCGGCGGTGGCCTTGCGCAGGCGCGCACCGTTGTCCGGGCCGAGGTCGGAGACTTTATCGTCGTAGCCGGGAATGCCGAAGAACGAGCCGCCTTCGGGCTGGAACTGCAACTGCGCGTCCAGCAGGATCTGGGCGTTGGCGTTGCTGGTGGTGACCCAGGCAGGCGTGGGCTTGGCGGCAGCAGGTTTGGCGGCGGCAGCGGGTGCGGGTGATGCCGCGTGACCGTGCAGCGGGATGGCGAGCGCGCAGCAAAGCGCGACAGCGAGTGCGAGGGGTTTCATCGGCGGATCCGGTCGGAGGAGTGGGACGACACTACGCCCGGGCCCTTGGGAGGGGCCAGCGTCGAAGGTCATGCGAAGGATGATCCGCCAGGCCCAGCGCAGGGGCTGAGATCGTACCGCTCTCTCCGATCCGACTCACGATGGCGTCAGCAACCGCGACAGGGATTGTTGCAGGAGGGTATCGAGCGCACGTTTGCCGAGGCGCCGGTCGATGAACGCACGGAGGCTCAGGCCATCGACCATCGCCAGTACCAGATTCGCCGCCTGATCCGGCGGAAGATCCCGTGCGATCCGGCCGGCCGACTGCTGCCGTGTGATCGCGCCCGACAACGCTGCGCTCAACATCAGCTCCTTGGCGGCGAAACTCTCGCGGAGGATCTCGTCGCGGGTCGATTCAGACAGCACTTCGGTGGTGAGCCGGAACTCATCGACGTTGCGCATCGTCTCCAGTTCCTGCTTCAGCAGCTTGGCCAGCCCGGCGATGAAATCCGTCGCATCGGCAAGCGCCGTAACCCCGGCAATCATCCGATCCCGGTCCAGCGCCGAAAACGCGCGGATGATCGCGCTTTTGCTGTCGAAGTAGCGGTACAGCAGGCCCATGCTGAGGCCGGACGCGCTTGCGATGTCCTGCATGCTGGTCTGGTGGAAGCCCTTTGCTACGAAGCAGGTTTCGGCTGCAGACAATATCTCGCCGCGGCGGCGTTCGTGCAGGTCTGTATCGGCTTTACGCATCGGTCGGGCTCGATATGGGTTGAGATTGCGCATTCTTATAGTTGACATGCCGCGACCCCGTCAATAAAGTGAGTGAGCGCTCACTTAATTGACGGGAGGCCATCATGCCCGCAGAGATGTTGCTGGAGAAGCCTGAGCTGTTGCAAAGGTTCGATCAGATCGGATTGGCGCTCTCGGCGCTCTTTCTGGTGTTCCTGCCACTGGAACTGTGGCGTCGCCACCGCCAGAGGCGGCTCGACCTGCGTAGCTTCAAGGAAATGCTGGCCAGTGCCAGTCCGCTGCTGCCGACGCTGCTCACGGGGCCGCTGGTGCTTGCGTTCATCGCCGGGCTCTACGCGGCCGCGCACGGTCTGACGCCGCTGCGTATCCCGACCAACTGGGGCACTGCCTTACTGGCGCTGTTGCTGGTCGACTTCTGCTACTACTGGGATCATCGTGCTGCGCATCGGGTGCGTGCCTACTGGGCGATCTCGCATTCGGTCCACCACAGTTCCTGGCAATTCGACCAGACCACCGCATTCAGGGTTTCCTTCGTCGACGGTTTCCTGTCGCCGTGGTTCTATCTGCCGGTAGTGGTGATCGGATTCGACCCGCTGCTGGTCGGTGCGTGTTTCGGACTGATCCTGGCTTATCAGCAGTGGTTGCACACCGAATCCGTCGGTCGGCTGGGCTGGCTGGACGCGATCTTCAACACGCCATCCAATCACCGTGCGCATCATGCGATCCAGCCGCAGTACATCGATCGCAATTACGGCGCGATCCTGATGGTCTGGGACCATCTTTTCGGCACCTACGTCCGCGAGCGGGAAGCCCCCGTCTATGGCCTCACCGAACAGATCGAATCCGCGCATCCTTGGCGCGTGCATGCGGCCGAGGCGCTGAAGTTGTGGCGCGATGTGAAGCAGGCGCGCGGCTGGCGGAAGCGCTTGGCGCTGCTATGGAAGCCGCCGGGCTGGGCGCCGGAGGGGCTGCCGAAATGAAAAAAATAGTCGGATATGCATTGCTGGCGCTGTCCGCAGTCGCATGGGGCGGCATCGCCGCCTTGCCGCTGCTGGATATTTCCATCGGCACTGCCGCCACAGCGACGGCCGCGCTATTGATCGGCGGCGAGATCGCATTCTTCGTCGGCGTCGCCCTTTTGGGCACAGAGGCCTGGGAGAAAATGAAGTCGCGCTTCAAGAGGCAGCGGTAATAGGGTTCGGCGAATGGATGATGGGTGCGTGATGGTCAATTTTTTTTCGCTCGTCATCACCGCGAAGGCGGGGATCCATGCCTTCAAGCGATCCGCATACGCTGTGATTATCATCGCACTTCACGACTGCCGGCATGGATCCCCGCCTTCGCGGGGATGACGGGCAAGAGCGCGCAGATGTCTTGACGATCATGCGACATCAACGCTTCAAGCACCGCGTAAAAAACGCCTCGGTCAAGCGGTAGCGATGCAGCAGATCCGCGCCGCGCAGGCCGTGCTTGGCGCCGGGATAGGTCATCAGCTCGAACGGCGTCGCGCGCTTCTGCAAGGTGCTCATCAGCTTGGTCGAATTGCTGAACAGCACGTTGTCGTCGGCCATGCCGTGGATCAGCAGCAGTGCGTTGGGTTTGATCCCGCCGACGTGGGTGAACACGCTGGCTTCGCGATAACCGTCGACGTTCGCCGCCGGCAGGTCCATGTAACGCTCGGTGTAGTGCGTGTCGTACAGCGCCCAGTCGGTGACCGGGGCGCCGGCGACGCCGCATGCGTAGTCCTCTGACGCACGGGCCAGCAGCATCAGGGTCATGTAGCCGCCGTTGCTCCAGCCGTGCACGCCGATCCGCGTCCCATCGACCCATGGTTGCGCGCGCAGCCACTTGACGCCTGCGCGCTGGTCGTCGACTTCCACCGTGCCCTGTTTGCCGTACAGCGATCCGCCGAACGCCGCGCCGCGCCGGGGCGTGCCGCGGTTGTCGAGCGAGAACACTACGTAGCCGTTCTGCGCGAGGTACTGGTTGAACAGGGGATCGCTGCGCGATGGCCAGGTGCGCGTGACCGTCTGCGCGGCCGGGCCGCCGTAGACGTGCACGACGACCGGGTATTTCCTGCTGGCGTCGAAGCCCGCCGGCTTGATCACGCTGTAGTGCAACGGCGTCTTGCCATCGGCGGCAGTCAACGTGCCGTACTCGGTAGCGCGATGCGCGGCGCGATACGGCGCGTAGGGGTGCGTCGGC
>JBKJTC010000165.1:0-4552 GCA_046590925.1 Lysobacteraceae bacterium
GTACCTGCGCAACTACGCGCGGCTGCACGTGAAGGATGAAATGGCGCGTATCCCCGGCGTCGGCGACGCGCAGGCGTTCGGCGGCGGCGACTACGCCATGCGCCTGTGGCTGGATCCCGACAAAGTGGCGTCGCGCGGTTTGACCGCCGGCGACGTGCTGCGCGCGGTGCGCGAACAGAACGTGCAGGTGTCCGCCGGTCAGCTCGGCGCGGAGCCGATGCCCAACGGCAGCGACTTCCTGCTGCCGATCAATGCCAAGGACCGCCTGCAGAGCGACGAAGAGTTCGGCGACATCGTGCTGAAAGCCGGTACCGATGGCGAAATCGTGCGTCTGGCCGATGTCGCTCGGATCGAACTCGCAGCTGGCGATTACACGCTGCGCGCGCGCCTGGACGGCATGAACGCTTCCGCGATCGGCATCTTCCAGGCGCCCGGCGCCAATGCGCTGGAAATCCGCGACGCGGTCGTGGCGAAAATGGAGGAAATCTCCAGGAAGCTGCCGCCGGGCGTCGAGATCAAGTCGGTCTACGACACCACCCTCTTCGTGCGCGACTCGATCAAAGCGGTGGTGACCACGCTGCTGGAAGCCACCCTGCTGGTGGTGCTGGTGGTGATCCTGTTCCTGCAGACATGGCGCGCATCGATCATTCCGCTGATCGCGGTGCCGGTCTCGATCGTCGGCACGTTCGCCGTGCTGTACCTGCTGGGATTCTCGATCAACACGCTGACATTGTTCGGACTGGTGCTGGCGATCGGGATCGTCGTCGACGACGCGATCGTGGTGGTCGAAAACGTCGAGCGCAATATCGAGGAAGGCCTCACGCCGCTGGCCGCAGCGCATCAGGCGATGAAAGAAGTCTCCGGGCCGATCATCGCGATCGCGCTGGTGCTGTGCGCGGTGTTCGTGCCGATGGCGTTCCTGTCGGGCGTGACCGGCCAGTTCTAGAAGCAGTTCGCGGTGACCATCGCCATCTCCACGGTGATCTCGGCGATCAATTCGTTGACACTGTCGCCGGCGCTGGCCGCGCTGCTGCTCAAACCGCATGACGCCGCAGATTCCGGATCAAAGCCGGACGCGCCCTCGCGTTTGATCGACCGCCTGTTCGGATGGCAGCTTCAAAACTACGTGTTCAGTCCCTTCAACCGCTTCTTCAAGCGTAGCTCTGAACGCTACGAAAGCGCGGTGGCGCGGACGCTGGGCCGTCGCGGCGCGGTGTTCACGGTGTATTTCGTGCTGCTGGTCGGCGCCGGCGTGATGTTCAAGGCGGTGCCGACCGGATTCATTCCGCTACAGGACAAGCTGTATCTGACCGCGGGCGTGAAGATGCCGGAAGGCGCTTCCATCGAACGCACCGACGCGGCGCTGAAGAAAGTGGCGGAGATGGCCAAGAGCATCGAAGGCGTGGACAGCGAAATCGCCTTCCCGGGCCTGAATCCACTGCAGTTCACCAACACCCCGAACAGCGGCGTGGCCTTCTTCACGCTCAAGCCGTTCGACCAGCGCAAGAATTCCGCCAAGGAGATCAGCGACCAGCTCAACCGGAAGATCGCCGGCATCCAGGAAGGCTTCGCGTTCGCGCTGATGCCCCCGCCGATCCAGGGCCTCGGCAACGGTTCGGGCTATTCGCTGTCCATCGAAGACCGCACCAACCAGGGCTACGGCGCGCTGCAGAACGCGGTGAATGCGTTCCAGGGCAGCGCTTCGCAAACGCCGGGCATGGGCTTCCCGATCAGCAGCTACCAGGCCAACGTGCCGCAGCTGGACGCGGACGTGGATCGCGTGAAAGCCAAGGCGCAGGGCGTGCCGCTGACCGAGCTGTTCGACACGCTGCAGACCTATCTGGGTTCGGCCTACGTCAACGACTTCAACATGTTCGGCCGCACGTGGCAGGTGATCGCGCAGGCCGACGGGCAGTTCCGCGACAACGTCGAGGACATCGCCAATCTGCGCACCCGCAACGCCAACGGCGAGATGGTGCCGATCGGCAGCATGGTAAAGATCAGCCAGACCTACGGCCCCGATCCGGTGATCCGCTTCAACGGTTATCCGGCCGCCGACATCCTCGGCGAAGCCGATCCGCGGATGCTGTCGTCGGCTGAAGCGATGGCCAAGGTGGAAGAGATCGCGGCGACCGCGTTGCCGCCCGGCATGGGCATCGACTGGAGCGACCTGAGCTATCAGGAAGCCACCCAGGGCAAGGCCGCGCTGGTGGTGTTCCCGCTGGCGGTACTGCTGGCCTTCCTGGTGCTGGCGGCGCTGTACGAAAGCTGGAGCCTGCCGCTGGCGGTGATCCTGATCGTACCCATGACCCTGCTGTCCGCACTGTTCGGCGTGTGGCTGACCGGCGGCGACAACAACGTGTTCGTGCAGGTCGGCCTGATGGTGCTGATGGGCCTGGCGTGCAAGAACGCGATCCTGATCGTCGAGTTCGCCCGCGAGCTGGAAATGCAGGGCAAGGGGATTGTAGACGCGGCGCTGGAAGCCTGTCGGCTGCGCCTGCGACCGATCGTGATGACCTCGGTCGCGTTCATCGCCGGCACCGTGCCGCTGCTGCTGTCGCACGGCGCGGGCGCGGAAGTGCGTTCGGTCACCGGCATCACCGTGTTCGCCGGCATGCTGGGCGTAACCCTGTTCGGCCTGTTCCTCACCCCGGTGTTCTACGTCAGCCTGCGCAAGCTGTCCGGCCGGCCGCTGGTGTCGCACGGCGATTCCGCGCTCGCTGGTCACGGCGGACATGCACAGCCGCATGCGGTGCAGGCGTAATCAACAGGCACGGCAAACGCACCGCATGTGCAAGAAGCGGATCGCGCGCATCGCTGACGCGACAGCAGCATCCAATCCCGGGGGCGGCGAGCACCGCCGCCCGCAACCAACCCCATACACACGAACCCACGGAGCATTCCATGTCTGACACCACCAAGATCGCCCTGGTCACCGGCGCCACCCGCGGCATCGGCCTCGAAACCGTACGCCAGCTCGCCGCCGCCGGCGTCCACACCCTCCTCGCCGGGCGCGACCGCGCCAAGGCCGTCGATGCCGCGCTGAAACTGCAGGCCGAAGGTCTGCCGGTGGAAGCGATCGAACTCGACGTGACCGACGCCGCCAGCCTGTCCGCCGCCGTCGATGCGGTGGCGCAGAAACACGGCAAGCTGGACATCCTGGTCAACAACGCCGGTATCCTGGCCGACACCTTCGGCCTGAAGGTCTCCGAGCAGACGCTCGACACCTGGCGCAAGACCTTCGACACCAACGTCTTCGGCGTGATCGCGACCACCCAGGCCTTCCTGCCGCTGCTGCACAAGTCCGACGCGGGCCGCATCGTCAACGTCTCCAGCCTGCTGGGCTCGCTGGCGATGCACAGCGATCCCGCATCGCCGATCTACGACTTCAAGATGCCGGCCTATAACGTGTCCAAGAGCGCGGTGAATGCGTGGACCGTGCAACTGGCCTACGAACTGCGCGACAGCAGGATCAAGATCAACAGCATCCATCCCGGCTACGTGAAAACCGAGATGAACGGCGGCGAAGGCGAGATCGATGTCCCGGCCGGCGCACGCACCAGCGTGCGTCTGGCGCTGATCGACGACGCCGGTCCGAATGGCGGCTATTTCCATCAGGAGCAATCGCTGCCCTGGTAAGCGCACGGATACATCGCCGGCCCCATGCCAGCGAGCATGCGCGCCTTATTCCAGAGAACTGCAATGACTCACCCTGCATGCGCGGCCACAGCCGCGCTCTGGCGCCGGACACGCCGGCCGACGTGCTGCGTCGTCGTCCGGACATCGCAGCGGCGGAACAGCGTCTGCACGCGACGACCGCGCGCATCGGCATGGCGAGTGCGGAACTGTTCCCGCGACTCACGCTGTCCGGGCTGCTCGGCATGCAATCGTTCGACGCCGATACGCTCGGACATTCGGACATTCGGACATTCGGACATTCGGGCAGCGGCAAGCGCCTGGCCGCACTCGGCATCGACTGGTCGTTTCTCGATGTCGGCCGGATCCGCGCGCGGATCGCGGCGGCGGACGCCGATGCCCGCGGCGCGCTGGCCGGCGGCTGGCCCGAACGCACGCCGGACCGTGTGCCGGTGGCTGGGCGCTGGGCTGCGGACTGCGGACTGCGGACTGCGGACTGCCCCCAGTTTCAAGGCAATCGAAAGTCGCCTCATCTCCGCGCAAGCGCGGATTCAGCCATTTACGAACAGGATGCCGCAGCGCGTCGGCACGAGATCATGGTCGCAAATCGACTGATGATGAACAGCAAAAGCAAATCCCCCCTGCCCCCCTTTTTCAAAGGGGGGGAAATCAAAAGCAGCGACTTCTGCACCAGTCGCTTCGCCCAAGACCAAGACAAAGCCCAAGACAAAGCCCAAGCCAAAGCCAAAGCCAAAGCCAAAGCCAAAGCCCAAACGCATACACAAACACATGGCGCATCAGGCTTCGCCCCCTTTGAAAAAGGGGGCTACGGGGGATTTGCTCTGGCTCTGCGCAACAATTGCCGAGATTCCAACACCAACGCCGACTCTCTACGTCGTGATCCCCCGGCAGAACG
>JBKJTC010000192.1:0-35870 GCA_046590925.1 Lysobacteraceae bacterium
CACCAGGTGATCGATTTCCTGCTGGCCGACCAGGACAGCACGGACGTACCCCGGTTCGATCTCACGGCGCTCGATCTGGGTCGAATACGCGATATTCCGATGGGCATTACCGATGCGACGCCTCTCAAGGAAGGCGGATGGCTGCTCAGCGTCGTCGCGGAAAACACGTCGAATGCCTACGACGATGGCCAATGCCATGGGACTGCGCTGGTCGCCTGCGACCGCGACGGCAACGTCGCATGGACGCAACCATTGGACGGCGCGCTCAAGGTGGAAGGCATCGCGTTCGATGAGCGCGGCGCCCTTTGGCTGACGACCGACGCCGACGAGCCCGGCGTGCCATCGGATCTTCGTCGCATGGCATGGCCTCCGCCGGGGTTTCGGCTGCAGTCACGGTAGAAGACGATCACGCGATATCGTCCTCGCGTCAGAAGGACGCTCTGCACGTCAAGGACAGGACCGGGGTCGGCTTGCGACCCGTTGCAGACATTAGGTGACTAAACTTCGATGTAATCAGCACTATCGATTCTGCTGGTGCTCTGCAATTAAAGGCTGATCCGTCTCTCTGAGGCACGCCGGTCTTCTGCCTCGGCATGTTCGGCCCACTGTTTGGCGTTGTCTCTCATCATCATCGCCGTCCTCGGCCACTCCGCCTGAAGCGCGTCGGCGGCGCTGTTAGCGGTTTGCGCCAATGCGCGTTCCGGTGCGCCGCCGCCTTCAAAGGGTCGCATGTGCACTCCGCGCTTGTTAAAGAGTTCGGTCACTAGGCCCGACTCAAGCTCGTCATCTCCCAAGGTCTCGATGAGTTCGCGCACCTCGCGTGCAGGCCATACCTCGTCCAGCTTGTCGGCGGGAGCGTAAGCCAGCAATCTGCCGATTTCCATTGCGGCCACGTCGCGGCGCCCCTTCTCGCCGGCCAACGCCAGCGCGGACTGAGTCCAGGAGTGCATCGCGGCATAGTCGATCGAACCGCCTACTTCAAGCCACGGGAGCCGCTGCCACGAGTCCAATACCTTGTAGGCGATATCGGCTTTTGCCCGCTTCTGCAGGTCAGCGGCGCCATCGTCGTCCGACGACTCGGTGCCGGAATGCTCGGCACTGCCGCCGGCCTCATTGCCATTTTCATCCGGGGTACTCCGAACCTCCCAGTCTGCCTTGTACAGATCGCTCAACACCTCGACGAAGAATTCCGGCGACTCTCCAAGGTGGGCATGGAGTGCCAGTTCTTGCTCGTCTCCGTACGAATGGAATGCCGGCAACCAGTTGTACTCCAGGCCCATCAACGCTGTGCGGTCGACATCGGGTCGCTCCCGGAGCGCCTTGAGGATCTCCCCCAGCCAATACCTGTCTAGGCGCGCGATGTCGCCAGGGCTGGCCAGTGCCTCTCGCAGTGCGTTGGTCAGTATCCGGACCAATAGGTCGGTGCCGGTGTCTTCCAGCCGGCCGCCAACAAACTCGATCAGCTCGATGTTCCGGCCGTACTCGGAAAGTTTGGCGATCCCTGTATCGAGCAACTGGGCGTCGTTGGTACGCACATATACATCGCGACGCTTCCAGTACTCGTCTTGGATCTCAGCTCCCAAGGAGGCCACGTAGTCGAACGAGGCATGTGTGTCATCCCATGCTTTCAGCAATTTAGCCAGCTGCGCGGGGGTAGCACCATCTGCCTCTGCAAGGCCAATGGTCTCTTTGCCCCAATCCAGGCCGAACATGGACATCCCGTAGGCGGTCAGCAGCGATGCAAGCCAGGCAAGCGAATCGTCACCGTCGTAGGTCGCCATCACCACTTCTTGGCAAAAAGCCGGCGATGTGGCACTGATCAGCGAAGGGGCCACCAGACCCACGGCCTTAACCTCGCGAGCGAGTCGCAGGATCTCGTCGATGCCGTCTTTGGCGATTTTAACCACTGCTGCATCGCGCTCGCGTTTGGAGCGATCCGACCGCTCTTCGAAAGTTTCCTCAGGATATCCGCGGTCGATGAGCGTGCTGTTGAAAAGATGCCGATTGAGCGCAATCAGGTCCGCCGGCTGAAGCGCGTCGGCACTTTTCTGCAAGCGATCCACCATGTCGCCGGGCATCGCCCAATTCGCAGTGGCGAAGCGCAGGTGCCTCGCAATCAACCCGCGTAGGTGCTCCCAGAGCACCTTGTCCTGGCCGGCACTCTTGAACTCGGAGTTCCGCGCATCGATCTCGTCCAGAAGTTCCTCGAATCTCGGCGTGTTTCGACTTTCGCTCGCCGCCTTGACGAGCCCAAACCATCGGTCCGCCTTCTGCTCCGCCAGAGGCCGGGCGAGGTGGAAAACCGCGTCATGGTCGCCGTCCCTAGAGCCATAGGTGGGCACGGGCCGCTTCGACGCACTCATCTCGCGCCATTCCGGCTGCGCGGTTCCGTGCGAGGTGCGGTGGGAATCGGGCAACAGCTTGCTCAGCAGGACCCACCCAATATCCTGAAAGCGCTCGCATATCTTGGCAAGCACGCGGTGCCTATGCGGTGCTTGCGCGTTGGTGTGGGGATTCCACGGCAGGAATATTTCGACCAAAGAATTGATTGGGCGGTTGGTAAGACGACCGCCAGGATCGAGTTGCGCCATCCGCGCTAGAACCTGCGTCGCCCGCGTCAGGTGCGCTGGATCCCATGCCAGCATCTCCAACCCCCGAAGGGTTCCCAGATAGTAGGTGCGTCCGAACATCGGATCATCGCTGCCCTCGAAAATCGGAGACAGCTTTGCGCCATCACCCGCGGTCAAGGTTTCGAGGGCCGTCAAGAAAGGGTCTGGCGCTGCCTCTGCAAGCACAGGAAGCAGCGAGTCAAGACTTGCCAGCATTCGGTGGTCGGTGGCAAGTCCCGGTATCTCTTCGAGTATTCCGTTCACGAAATGCTGCGCCGAGAAGCCGGATATGTAGCCGAGCTTGTCGTCATTTACCGCGATGAGCCGCAATATCTCCGCCAGTCCATGCCGCAGCCATCCCGAGTAGCGTCTGCGCTTGTCGTATAACGCCTGAGTTAAGCCGCCCCGCAGCGGGGTGGCAACAGCGTGCAGCGTAGCGCAAAGCACGCTGTTGCCGCCACGATGTGGGGTCGGCTTGAACGACTTGTTAGGCGGGAAGGAAGCCGGCGAGGGTAAAGCTGTAGCGAACTTGCCGAAAACCGAAGCCCGGATGCCTGAGCGCGCACCTGAGAACTTTCAGCCGGACCTGTCAGAAGTGACAGCATCTGGAGCGACAGACTGACCGCAAGCCAATCACCGGTTCCGAAGCCGTCCAACGCAACGCATGCGATGTGTGAACGCGCCTTGCGGACTTGGACGAAGCGGCAACTCGCCCGTGATTTCTCCGAAGAGCACGGCCAACCGAAGCCGAAGAATCACAGTTGCGAACAACACAACTACAGAGCGCTTTTCACCGCCTAACTCCGCGTATGCCCGCTTGTCAGGCGAGAGCTCAAGGGCTGGATCCACTTCGCCGAGTACCTTGAGGAATGCGGCGCGGAACCTGTCCAAGAGCGGCTTGTTGACGATCTTGATATCAATGCTCAGCTGCCAGATGTCGGCCGGCGCGCTGAGCGTCGTGAGTTTTCCGGCACGTAACAGAGGGGCGTCATCCACCATAAGCACGTCCTGGATCGCGTGCTCGATCTCCGCGTAGGAGGATGTGCCGTCAACCAGCGCAACAATTGCTGTGTCGGCAGCACTGTCGTGGTTCCATGCGCCGCAACATAACGGCCCAATTAGCTTACGCAATTCTTTCGGGGTAGCCCATTCGGGCAAGCGGGACTGAGCTTGATCGGACGCGCGGCGAAGAACAGTAATACTGCAATGGCAGGCGGTCGCCGCGCTGCGTGCAGCGTCTTCGGTCATTCCCATGCCGAGTAGTGCTTCAGTGAACTCTTGCCGACGTGCCCGTGGCAATTCCACCAGCGCACTGCCCCGTGAACTTGAGTGCGCGTTTCCGTAGGGAACGACCACGGTGTGACCACGTTCCGCAAGCAGGTTCGCTATTTCTGCTGCGCGTCCCATTGCGACCACAAATAGCGTGTTCTTAGTATCTGTGAGGAACCTTGCCGAGACCGGCTCCGAGATAACCACACCCTTGGCCAACAAGGCATTCCGCCTCGCGTCTTCGGTCGGGAGGGACAGAATCGCGGCCTTAACAAATGCGGCGGCTTCGCTAGGTGAGTCCGCTTTGAAGCGTGTGACACCGGACACCAATCCAGCTTGTGTCAAGGTCTCGGCTTTTTCCTTACGATTAGCTAGGAGTAACCCAGCGCTCAGCGGCGGAGAGCAGCCCTTGCTGTAGTCCTCCCAAGCGTGCTCAATGCTCAGCATGTCGTCCGACACAAGCCCCATCTCACGGGCCAACCAAGCTGCGACCGATGGAGTCTGATCGAGCCAGTCCTCAAGTTGATCGGCATCGATCACTCTGACGTCTTTCCAAATCCCCTCTGATTTTGCCTCGTCGACGAAAGTCTGGCGCCCAGCCTTGTTCTCGCCGCTCCAGCGCCGCATCGATACTGCGACATAGGTGATTTCCGCCCGGGGCTTGCCCATATAGGAATCTTTCGCATCCGACGCGCTGCGCTTGTTGAAATCGCGTTTGCCCTTCGCATGTGGTGTTTTCTCGGTCGACAGTTCCCAGACAGAGGCGCCATCAGGCACGAACGGATCCTTTCCAATCGCTTGCAACTCACCATCCATGCCAGGGCGGAAGGTTGATTCGCCGGATGGAAACAGGACGTCTTCGATGTTGTCGGAGGTCGCCCGGATAAGCCTGCGAACCAATTCCGGAAAGATCCGATCAGCCTGATACCTGCTTGAGAAATCGATCAGATTTTGTGCAGTAATCTTCAAAGGCTCCCCCAAATTAACCCCAGCAATCGCTTGCCAGAAACGCGGATGAGTATCGCTCACTTGCACTCGTACTGACAATTGAACATAGGCTCAGCCTATTTCTTGAATGACTGCTTTTAGCCGAAAGCGACCATCGCGAGCGGCTTTCAAAACGGCAGGCATCACCCAACGCTCACGGCGCAGCCGTCGCCTCAGGCAACGTCGCCGCATTCGCCGCCGCAGCACCGCCGAACGCGGCGCCACTCACATCCTCATCGCGCCAGCCGCGATCAGTATCGATGCCGGTGGTCCACCAGGTATGCGCATCGATCCGCAGCGGTCCGCGCACGCGTTCGTGGAAGCGCACCGGCAGCAGATAGCCGGCCACGTCGCGATATTCGAGGAAGGTGGTGTCGACATGCGCGCCGAGCGTGGTCTCGAAGCCGTTGAGGCTCATGTGGATGCGGAACAGCCGCGCGGTCTGTCGATCGATCCACAGCACCACCTCGTCCTCGGCGGCTTCGCCGAAGCCCGGGCGCACGGTGGCGCGCAGGCGGTGATACGCCTTGCCCTGCTCGTTGATGTCCGCAAGCCGGGCCCATGTCGTCGCGCGGTCGAGAAAGAAACTGGGGCCGAAATGGAACATGCGGAACGCATCATTGGTCATCGCGGTCGCGCGCAGTTTCACGGGATCGGTTTCGCGCAAGCCGTTGTACGACACCTTCAGTCCGTCGCGGCTGCGCACCACATGTTTGCTGCCGTCGGGGCCGGTGTGCTCGATGGCATACAGGCCGTCGCTCGGCCGATAGCGCTCCTGCGAGCGGATGCGGAAGCCGCTGTCGCTGACCACCGGCTGGATCTTCTGGATCAGCGCGTACCAGCGGCCGTCGGTGGAAAGATTGATGTCGCCGGGATAACGCCGCAGGTCGCCGCCGTGGGCAGCGAGCGTGCGCGCGAAGATCGCATCGCCGCTCAGGCCGTCGGCGAACGCAGTCGCGGGCGGCTCCGGAGGAAAGCGGACACTGGCGCAGCCGGCCATCGTCAGGCAGAGCAGCATCAGTGCGAGAACGGACAATGACCGAAAGGGAGACATGGCGGATCCTGCAGAAGTTGCTGAAGACCATCATCCTACGGGTGGACGACCGGAACGGATGCGTCCGGCGGTGCAATACAGCTGCTTGATCGGCGATGGCGACCCACAGGTCGCCATCGCCGTTTCGACGCCCACCATCGGAATGACGGGTTTCACCCATACGCGGCGCCGACGCGCATCAGCTTCCGCATTTCGGCCAGCAACCGCCGCCGCTCACCAGCGGATTAGGCAGGCCGGGATGCAATTCCGGCTGAGCCGTGTCGATCTGCGGCGGATTGGAGATGTCGCTCTTCATGTCCGGATAATCCGGGTCGATCAGCATGATGGTTTCGTTGGGATCGCGCAGCGTTTCCGGATCGACTTCGATGGCCGTCCAGCCTGCGACCGTGCGCACGGTCGCGTTACGGATGCGTTCCCACGCCTTGATGTCCTCTTCGGTGGGTTCCCCCGATCCGGTGTCGGCGTCCGGGTTCACGTACCACTGGTCGATGATGATGCCATCCTTGTCCTGGCGCAGGCCATGACCATCCGCGCCGTCGTAGAGAAAGTCGCCGTTGTCGAGCTGGTAGCCGGTGGCGCCATCGTCGTAGTTGTAGATGTCCGTGACCGACGGGAGATCGAGATCCTCGCCCTCGCCGCCGTCCGCGCTGATCAGACGCATGTCCACGCCGCCCACGCGCCGCTCGGGAAGTCCGCTATCCGCGTTGTTCTGAAGCACCAGCGACAGGCCGTCGAACTCGGGATCGAAGCCGTGCTCCGCCAGCAATTCGGAATCCAGACCCATCCGGGTCAGGGCATCCTTGCGCTCGCCAAGCGGAAACGCGGCCAACGGCGACTCGGTGCCGCCCCCGTGCGCTTCCAGCCCGGCCTGCAATTCCGCCGGATTGACGACGATCTTGCCCACGCCGAATTCGAACGTCGGCAGCAGTTGCGCGCCGATCATATCGACGATCAGCGACAGCCCCGGGCGGCTATTGGAATCGTACGGGTCGGTGCCGGCAACGACTTCGTCGGCATCGTTGTAACCATCGCCGTCGGAGTCCACCACATTCCATGCGTAATAGCAGGCGGATAGATCGCAGACGCGGATATGGCGCAGTTCGGGATCCGCGGCGTGGACGGACGACGCGAACGACATCGCGCCCAGCGCGGACAGCAGTGCCGAGGTGAGGAGTGTTGTTTTCATGTGATATCCAATGATCGTGGTGCGTCCTCCGGCCGATGCTCCGGCCGGGCCGGTCGCGACATGCGACAGGCTTGCGGGAGAACGCCGCGCATCGACCATGTCGGCCATGCAATGCACGCGCTGCGCGACGCGTGTCACAGTTCTTTCGATGCTGTCCTGATGCCGCGATTTAGCGCGTTGAAGCGCGCGCAGCGAGTGCACCGGGCGGGCGGCTTCAGGCCAACAGGTTCACCGCATCGCCGACCCGCAGCGTGCCCGTGCCGCGCGGAATCAGATTCATGCCGAAGGTGATGCCGGTCGGCGTGCGTCGATAGTCCTTGAGGATATTCAGCGGCTCGCCGTCGTCGCGTCGCGCGCCGGCCACCGGATCGACGGTGGTGAACACGCAGCGGGTGCAGCGCTTGACCGCATCGAACTCGACATCGCCGATCCGCACGCGCGTCCAGTCGTCCTCGGCGTGCGCAGCGGAATCGGCGATCACCAGATTCGGCCGGAACTGCGCCATCGTCACCGGCGCGTGACCGGCGTCGGCCAGACGCGCGTTCAGACCATCCAGCGCGGCCTGCGAAATCGCCAGCAGCGGATAGCCATCGGCGAAACTCACTTCATCGCCGGGCTGGGCATAGGCGGGATCGACCGCACGCCGCGCGGCATCATCCATCCGCACCAGACGCACCGGCCGTTGCAGGCATGCGCTCAGCCAGGCATCGGCGGCCGGGTCGACGCGCTGCGCGTCGACCGTGTCCTTCCAGATCGACACGCGCAGACGCGGCGCGTCGGACGGCGGCGGCGCCACGTCGAGATCGGGCAGACCGGGCGCGGACAGGCGCAGGCCTTCGCCCATCGCCGCGGCGCGGATCAGCACCATCTCCGACACCTGTCGCGCGGTGATGAAACCGCCGTCGACGTCGACCGCCAGCCAGCGGCGGTCGTGTCGCGGGCCGCGCGGCTGGACATCGAAGGCGTCGACCGCGATGCCCGCGGCCGACTTCAGCGGATACAGATGCAAGGATGAGAGGCGCATGGTGTGGGTGTTCTCCGGATGACGCGGCGACCGTAACCGAGCATCCGGGCGGCCGTCCATCCTCGCCTGATCCAACACGCCCGCGTGCATCGTGTCCATCTCACCCGATGAGACCCGCACAGGGCAGAATGGCGCCATGCAACTGACCCGCAAACTCGCGATCCTCGCCGATGCCGCGAAGTACGATGCCTCGTGCGCGTCCAGCGGCGGCGAGCGTCGCGATTCGCGCGGCACCGGCGGTATCGGCAGCGCCGGGGGCATGGGCATCTGCCATTCCTACACGCCCGACGGCCGCTGCGTCTCGCTGCTGAAGATCCTGCTGACGAATTTCTGCATCTACGACTGCGCGTATTGCGTGAACCGGGTGTCCAGCAACGTGCAACGCGCACGGTTCGCCACCGACGAAGTGGTGCGGCTGACCCTCGATTTCTACAAGCGCAATTACATCGAAGGACTGTTCCTCTCCAGCGGCATCATCCGCAGCGGCGACTACACGATGGAACAGATGGTCGAAGTGGCGCGCAGCCTGCGCGAAGACCATCGGTTCGCCGGCTACATCCATCTCAAGACGATTCCCGAGGCATCGCCCGACCTGCTGGCCGCCGCCGGCCGCTACGCCGACCGGCTCAGCATCAACGTCGAACTGCCCACCGCGGCGGGGCTGGCGAAGCTGGCGCCCGAGAAGACGATGCCCGGCATCCACGCCGCGATGGGCGAACTGCGCTGGCGCATCGACCAGAATCGCGAGGACAATCGCGAGGCGCGCAAGCCGCAGGCCACGACGACGAAACGCCGCGCCAAGCCGCCGCGCTTCGCGCCCGCCGGACAGAGCACGCAGATGATCGTCGGCGCCGATGATGCCGACGACCGCAGCATCCTGCACACCTCGCATGGCCTCTACAACGATTACCGCATGCGCCGGGTCTATTACTCCGGCTTCAGCCCGATTCCCGACGCTTCATCGAAGCTGCCGATCAAACCGCCGCCGCTGCTGCGCGAACACCGGCTGTATCAGGCGGACTGGCTGCTGCGGTTCTACGATTTCAAGGTCGAAGAGATCGCGCCGGACACCGCACACGGCGGCAGCGGCATGCTCGATCTCGACATCGATCCGAAACTCGCGTGGGCATTGCGGCATCCGCAGCAGTTTCCGGTGGATCTCAACACCGCGCCGCGCGAAACCCTGCTGCGCGTGCCGGGGTTGGGGACGCGCAACGTCGATCGCATCGTCTTGGCGCGGCGCCACGGCAAACTGCGCATCGCCGATCTCGCGCGGCTGCGCGCGCCGCTGCAGAAAATGCTGCCCTTCGTGCAGCTGCTCGATCACCACCCACGCAAGCGCCTGGACGATCCGGACGTGCTGCGCGCGCAGCTGGCGCCGAAACCGCGTCAGCAGGATCTGTTCGCGGCATGAGCGCCGCGCCGGCCGGCACCACCTTCCGCGCCGAGGTCGAACCGGCGTGGGATCTGGACGCCTGGCGCGATGCCGCACGCATCGCGCTGCGCGCGGATCTCGCGCCCGAGGACATCGACTGGACCGGCGATGCGCAGGCCAGCCTGTTGCCGGCCACGCCGCTCTTGGCCGCGCAGCCGCGCATTGCGCCACCTCCGGTATCCGCAAGACTGTTCGAACTCGCCGATGCGGTGCTGTGCCATCGCGACCCGCAGCGGCATGCGCTGCTGTATCGCATCGCATGGCGGATCGCGCACGGCGAGAAACATCTGCTGGCGCGGGTGACCGATCCGGACACCCGGCGCGCGTCGGAACTCGCCAAGGCGGTGAGCCGCGACACCCACAAAATGAAGGCCTTCGTGCGCTTCAGCGAAATTCCCGGCGAGCACGACGCGTTCATCGCGTGGTTCGAGCCGGAACACTGGATCCTCGATCGCGTCGCGCCGTTTTTCGCGCGCCGCTTCGCCGGCATGCGCTGGGCCATCCTCACGCCCTACCGCAGCGTGGCCTGGGACGGCAGCGCGCTCGCGTTCGCGCCCGGCATGCACCGCAGCGACGCGCCTGCGGACGACGCCCGCGAAGATCTGTGGCGCACGTACTACGCGCACATCTTCAACCCGGCGCGGCTCAACCCGCGGATGATGCGTCAGGAAATGCCGCAGAAATACTGGAAGCACCTGCCCGAGGCGCACCTGCTGCCCGAGCTGATCCGCACCGCGGGGGAGCGGGTGCGCGAGATGCAGGAGCGTGAGGCGCAGGGGCCGCGGCGCAGGATTCCCAAGCGTCTTGGGAATGGTGAGAGTGGGGATGTGTAGCGCCAGCCTGGTCAGAATCGATGTCGATGTCGATTTTTTTCGAGTATGCGGGTAAAGCTTGGAACTTTTTTCGCGCACCCAGCGCGAAAAAGTTCCAAAGCTTTACCCACACACCATCACACACGAAATCCGAAGTGCCACGCACCAAGCAAACCCTCACACCATCTACGCCAGATACCCACCATCCACCGCCAGACACGTGCCGGTGACATACCCCGCCGCCAGAACAGCACTGCCGGCGAGATCTCGTCCGGCTGCGCGCTGCGGCCCATGGGAATGAGCTGCGACATCATGCCCATCAGCTTCGGATTGGACGACCAAATCAGGAACGCCTTCGACCCTGCGATCAAAGGCAAGACCGACCGTTTCCTGCGTCTTTACCGGAAGCCATGAGGACCGCCGGATCGGATCAGATCGGGGACGACTCTTGCGGCGTTGTGTCAAGAAGAAATTGGGCCAATATCTGAGTCACGAATTCCGAGAGGGTCTGGAATCCAAGTGACTGCGCGTACTTCTCGGGATCGGGCAACATCGGACCGTAATTCTGCTCATACCAGTGCTGCAGGTCGGCATAACCGATGCCGAAGTCTTCTACGGAGAGCTGCTTGAGCCAGTTTTCTCCGTACCGCTGGCGGATCGCCGTGACGTCGTCGACCGAATCGGCGTACCTCCCGCTGACTTTCAACGCAGCCAGCAGATAGACATCCTGGCCCGCGATCGCCTGCAGCGACATTTGTTGCACTCGCGCATCCATCTCCAGCACCGACATCCAATCGGAGTCGGTCAAGCGCTGTTTCTCTCGCCAGGCGCGCATATCGCTCGACGTGTGCAATCCGTTCCTGGCCGCGATCCTGAACATGGCCGCCTTCATTTCCTTGGCGGTCGGCCTAAACGTCGACCTGCTCTCCATCGCAATTTTCATCAGCAGCGCTTCGCGCAGAAGCGCATCGCGGGCCTGCGACGCCGCACGCACATGGTCCAGGACCTCGGTATCGATGCCGGTAGTGGAGAACTCCGTTTTTAGCGACTCGCCCGCGACACGCGCCTCCTGGGATTGCACCAAATCGCGCCACAGCCCGGTTTGCTCAAGCACGAATCCTAGCGAAGACAATTCGTCCGGAGCGTCTCCGAGCTCGGCCAGATGCCGCAACAATGCGATGGCGTCGTGCGCCTTGGCGTCGGTTTCGTCCGAAATATCGCGAATCGCCTCCAGAACATCGTCTGCCAAACCGATGCTGCGCGCGTATGCATAGGTGTCCGCCCAGCTCCGGACGTTGTAATGCTGCGACTTGGCGTATGCGCATAACGCATCGTGCTGCGCGCTATCGATCCTACCTGTCTCGAGCAATCGGCCAAGCCCGAACCGGATGCTCACCATCGCGGTCGACAACGATCGATAACCCTCTTCCCCGGTCGCATGCGCGACCGCCACTTCGTCGTCGTCCTCGATGACCAGGTCCCGATACGCCTCGAAAATGCGGCCAATGCCACGCATTCCGAAGGTATGCATCTCAGCTGCGCGAAGCGCCCCCATACTTGAAGCGCCGTAGACCGTAACCCCCTTTTCGATCGCGTAAAGGATCTCCTTGTGCCAAACGGCGGGAACCTGCTCGAAGAAGCCATCGATGATCGCCACGCGGTCGCCGGGCTTCGCCCGAGTTCGCACGAGCGCATAGAGATCGCCCATGGCGATCGGATCCAGATAGAGGGCTTGGAGGATGCTCTCCGCTTCGGCGCGCGGCAGAGAAGGCCCGAGATACACGAATGTGGTCATCGCCGTGGTACCGCGGACTGTACGAGCAGATTGCGCTCTGGCGTGCGGATCCCTCGGCCGTGCGATAGTGATCCGGCCAAACCCGGCACGACCATCCGCGCTACGGCCACACCGATTTCCGGCTTGCGTAGATCGACGGCTACTGCATTCTCGATGCCGACCGCCCGCAAGACATCGAGGATGTAGCGGATGTCTCCGTTGAAGCTCGGCGTCGCGATATTCCTGCGCTCTCGGAAATCGATGGAGGCCGTCGTTCGCGCCCATGCCTCCCGAAAGCTTCTGAGCGCATTCGGATTGCCTCCCGTTCGATATTGCACGGGGGAAATGTCGTCGCGGGTCCCGCTGATATAGGTCAGTCGGCTCTGCACCGCTTCTGTCAATGCGCGGAGCATGGCAATACACGGGTTCAGATGACAACCGTATCCGTTGAACGGAGGCAGCGGGCGCCACCTTACTGCATCGTCCGCATCGACGATCGTACAGCCGTAGACTGGAACCCCGAGATCGGAGGTCAGATCGAATGCCGCGGCCGCAACTCCGGCTTTATCTAGTTTGTCGAGTACGGCAAGGCAGTCCGGATCGTCGATCGTCTCTATCCTCACGCGCCGCGCGGCATCGAACTTGCGCATCGCGTCACCCGCACGGTGGACCGCATCGCGCTCGACCAGCTCGTTGAGTGCGTGCGTGATCGCTTCGAGTACTTCGTTACCGCCCGCCAAACCGTTGCTGGACTGCATGAAGGTCGTCGCCGACCTTTGCTGGCTCGAGCCGACATAGTTGGTGCTCACGCTCTCCAGAGGAACCCAGCAAGCGCACTCCTTCAGCAAGTCGTAGCCTTCGACCCAAGCGATGGGCTGGTCGACGCGCGGCGGACTGTCTTCGTAAAAGCTCAGCCGGTCGTACTCGATGATGGAAACTTTGCGCCGGAGCGACCATGGCGAATCCACGAAAATAGGCCGATCGATGTTTTCCGCATGCCACGACTCGACGGACTCCATCAGAGCCGAAGCTTTCGCTGCTGCATGCGTCAGCCCCTTGCCTTGCGACGTGGCGAGGCTGCGGGAGTTCGGACGGATCCCGACCCAGACCGGAACACCCACCACATCAAGCCCGGTGATGTTCGACAACCGGGTGATGCCGATCCGCGGCGCCAGCGACGTCAGCCGCTTCACCGTGTCTTCGGGATCGCAGGCTCTCTGCGTACCATCCCAGAACGACTTCGCCAACTGCATGTCATCGCCGAACACACGGACCGGCATAGTGGGACTGCCGGTCATGTCGCGGATCTCGAGCCTGGACTCTTCGCGGCCGTCCGGGAATCGTGCATTCGCTTCTCCATCCGAACGCGGCCGTCGCCTTACGCCACAGACAAGGACATGTCGATGAAACGCCCCTTGTCCAGCTGCATCGCCAGCGTTGCATATCCGGCGGCGCGCTGATCGTGCGTGACCATGACCACGGTTTTTCCCAGTTCGCGATTGAGATCGCGAAGCAAATCGAGCACTTCGCTCGCGACGGTACGGTCCAGATTACCGGTAGGCTCGTCGCACAGCAGAACAGGGGCGTCGCCTACGATCGCCCTCGCAATGGCGACACGCTGCTGTTCACCGCCTGAAAGCTGGCTGGGCATATGTTTCGAACGATGGGAAAGGCCGACCAGGTCCAACGCCGACCCGACCCGGCGCTTCCTGTCGGCGGACGACATGCGGACCAGCGAGAGCGGAAGCGACACGTTCTGCTCGGCGCTGAGCATCGGCAGCAGATTGTAGGACTGGAATACGAAACCGATGTTGCGCGCGCGCCACTCCGCCATGCTGGACTGAGGCATATCGTCGATGCGTTTCCCGGCGAACAGGATCTGACCCGAAGACGGCCTGTCCACGCCCGCGAGCAAATTAAGCAATGTGGTTTTTCCCGAACCGGAAGGCCCCATCAGCGCCAAAAACAACCCGCCCGGGATGTCCATATTCAGATCGTCGAATATAGTCGTCGAATCGGCGCCTCTCTGGTAGATCTTGGAAACGGAAACGAGTTTGAATCCATCAATATTGCCCATGATTTTCCCTACCGACTTTCCGATTAGAAAAAGTTGACGTTCGCGCGCATGCCCGGCAACACCCGCGGATCCTTTCCGGCGATGGCGATCCGTACCTGCAGCGTCCCTTTGGCTCGATCCGCGGTAGGCACGATCCGTTGCACACGCCCTTGTATCTGGGTTCGCTCGTCAGAGTAAAGGCGAAAGGTAACGCGCTGCCCGACTCTCACATGCTGGATTTGCTGTTCACCGACATCGACGACGAGAACGAGAGAGTCCATGTCGACGATAGTGCATATACCTGTTCTGGTAAAACTGCCGCCGGCGCTCATGGGCGCCACCAATTCGCCCACTTGCGAATTCCTTTCGACGACGATTCCGGAGAACGGCGCGCGTATGGTGTAGTTGTCCAGCAGGCTGCGCTGTTGCCGGACTCTGAGTTCGCCCACGTCGAGTTCGGCCATGGCGCTGACCAACGCCGTTTTGGCGACGATGCTTGCTGCTTTTTTCTCGTCGACGCGCGCGTGCGTCGTGTAGTTGCCCTGCTCGAGAAGCAACTCCCTTTGGTACTCGCTGTCCGCCTGCTCCTGTCTTGCGCGCTCGCGCGCGACAAATGAGCGCAGCGACGACAACTCCTTTTCTGCGCGCTGCAGATCCTGTCCGGCAAGATCCGAATTGAGTACGCCCACGACCTGACCGCGTTCGACAAAATCCCCGACATCCACCGGAACTTCGGTGACGATTCCGGCCACTCGCGTGGACACTGTTGCCTGCCGCATCGGGATTATGAAGCCTTGCGCCTGCAGTCGCACACCAGCGTCGGCCGCGGACACCGGCGCACCGCCCGTCGCCTCTGTCGCCTCGCCGGAAACCACGCCCGCCGCGGCAGCCGGTACTGCCGCGGCAGTATCCGACTGCGAACCGGAATGGAAGATCATGAAATAGGCGAATGCCAGCGTCTGCAATACCAGCACGCAGAGCAGCACGACAACGACACGGGACAGACGCCGGCTCCGCGTTGGCGCGGATTCGTCGCGGACCAGAGAAAGGCCTCGAATCTTCTCGAGCCGAGCTTTCGCAGCGCCATTCATCTTTTCAATATCGGATTCAACCGTGTTCATCCGTTACCAGTCGATTTCGTCTTACGATAACTCGGAATAGAGAGGCTCGATAGCGCGCCGCCCACCAAGCCCACCACGATGGCGAGCGCCAAGGCATTCAGCAGAACGCTCCAATCGACCCTCATGGTGTAGTCGACGGTGGCATAGTACTTGCCGACGAGCGAGGTGGCGTGTCCATCGACCAGAAGATACATCAGAAGCGTTCCGAGCAGAGCACCGACAACCGTCAACAGGAGCGTCTCCATCAGCACGGTCAACCGGATCGCAGAAGGCGAAAAACCCAGCATCAAGAGCACGCTCAAGTTGCGCCGTCGACCCTCAATGACCATCAACATCGTGTTCAGAACGCCGGCGAACGTGCCGATGGACAGCACAAACACCAGCGGCCAGCCGAGAAACAGGATGACGTTGCTGGTGTCCTCAACCTGATCGCGGTACAGGTCGCGCTGAGTGAGCACGTCAACATCGAACCTGCGATCCGCAGCAACGAAACTGCGCAGATCTTCGATAGACGCGCCTGGAGCAAGCCAAGCGGATATCGACTGGTATTGATTCTGACGGCCAAAGGCCTCCTGAACTGTTTGGACATCCGCGTAGTATTCGCTCTCGAGAAGACCGTTGGACATCTTGAAAATGCCGACGACCGTCCATGTCTTTCCGCTCAGCACGATCTGTTTCCCTACCTCCAGCCCGCTGACTTTCTCCGCGAGCTTTCGCCCAACGATCATCTCGTAGACTCCGGGCCGGAAACTGCGCCCCTCGATCAGTTCGAATCCCTGTCGCTTGCGCACCAGGAGGCCCTCTGTGCGCATTCCTCGCAGGGTCGAGTTGACTCTTTTGGCAAATCCTTTCGCCCTCCTGCTTACGGAAACGACCACTTCCGGGGACACTTTGGATGATTCGCTGAGTGCGGACAATCCGGGCGCGCTTTCCAGCAGCATCGCCTCGGCCGGATCGATGTCGCTCTCGATCTCGATAGGCGCCTGCCGTCCAAGCATAACGGCCATCCGGTCCGAACCAGCGCTCTCGCCCGCCGCATAGAAGCCACGCGCCATGGCCAGGAACGTGCAGAGAACGGCGACGGATAGCATCACGCATCCTATCGTCGTCACGCTCGCCCATCGGGCGCGCAGCGCATTACCGATCGCAACTGGAATCAGCGCGATGAACTGCGAGATCGTGCCCGCGTGCCGGATCGGGGCGGTGCCTGCGCCCGCGGATGGATTTGTCGTTGTCATATCGCCTCTTCTGCCATCGCTTCGACGGGTTTGGTGCGCAATGCGATGTACGCGGGAATCGCCGCAGCGATCAGACTCAGCGCGATCCCGAGGGCGAACCCTTGCGCCATCACCGGAATCGGCAGATAGATGTGCGGAAGCACTTCTGGAAACTTCGAAGTGATCGTCAAGTTGAAAAAGAACGCGATGGCCATTCCCAGCAACGCGCCGACAACGACGACCATCATCGTCTGACCCACCACTATGCGCAGGATCTTGGCGTTGGAGTATCCGATGACGCGCATGATGCCGAGATCCCGCCTGCGCTGGCGTACACCCAGCGCCATGCCGCTGCTGACCATGAGCATCAACACGCCGAACGTGACGGCCACGACCATTTCGATGATCGACACGATATCGCCGAACTGCGCGAAAAATTCGTTGTGGAACACCTGATCGGAGCTCGTATACGTGGGCCAGGCGGCCGTCTCGAAGGCGGTGTCGATGCGTTGCGAGGCATCGTCGGCGGTGACGTTGGGATCCAAGGTGATGACGTAACTGCCGACGGTGTCCTTCCAGATATCCCGGTTCTCGTTGAGAAAATCGTAATGCGTGACGGCGAAATTCCTGCTGCCCGCGCCCTGCGTAGGATTGAAGATGCCGACGACGATATGGTTCCAGGCGGATTCCCCGTGCGGAGGCCTGAAAAGAAAGCTTTGCAGAGGCACAGAGTCCCCTTTCTTCCATCCGAACTTGTCGGCGATATCGGCGCTGACGAGTATTGCGCGTCGTTCGCTCAGAAACGCCTTCTTCGTGGCTTCGTCCATCTCCATGTCCGGATGCGTTTCGATCCACGTTTCCGGATCTACCGCGAAGCTCATGAACATGTTCGACTGTTCGCGGTAATACAACCCGATCCAAGTGGCGTAGCTGATCGATTGCAGACCCCCGATCTTCCGGAGAGTGTCCATTGAGGACAATGGCAGTACCTGCATCGCTCCGGCATCGCTCATCACCATCAGTCGCCGCGACGCGATGGCGTTGTCGCCGCCGTTCATGGAGTACCTCAGGGCACCGAGAATACCGAACGTGCAAAAAGCCAAGGCGACGGCACCGGTGAGAAGCAGCGAGCGCAGCCGGAAAAAAGTGTGGTATCGCCAAATCAGATTCAGCTCGTTCATGCCATCGTATCCCGATCCTGTTGCTTCAAAGCGTTCGCTGCGCCGGCCAAGACCCGCGCCAGTAGGAACTCACCGGCTGGAGGAATGCCCAATCGATTGTTCAGCATGTGGATCTGCGACCCGACGATCCCGAGCACCGCGCCCTTGCACATGTCGTCTCCGACCGTCGTTCGCCCGCCGAAAGGCGCAATCAGCTGCCCCTGTCCGTGCAGCGCCCTGAGGCGTTCTGCCAACTGGCGGACGCCGGCTGCCCAAATGGCATGGGCGCTCGTGCCGTCCCATCCGGCTCTCGCTTCCTGTTCGAGTCGGAGTAGCAGCCTCAGCTGGCCTTCGCTCGGCTGCGGCGGGGCCGCCTCGAGGACCTCGCGACCGACCATCGATGCCCACATGGAGCCGTATTGCTCAAAGTAGGTGCCGAGCCCAGGCATGTCTTCGCCACATGCGAGAATCGCCGAGGTCATCAGCGCGAATGTCGACGACAGACGATCATTGCGGTTGCCCTCTGTCGCCTTGCAGAGGCTGAGCGCCAGCCGCGACGAAAGGTCGAAGAGCTGTTCGTTCGCATCGATTCCATACTCTCCGCCGTAGCGAAGGATTTCCGGCTGATAGTCGATTTCAGCAACGGTGCCCTCCGCGTACCAGGGCAAATCTTCCACGACGACCGGACGACCGTCGAAAGAATGACCCCGGTAGTATTCTTCCCGCGTGGACGGATTGTCCGAGCAGAAATGCGCGATGCGCTCCGACAGCGTCTCCATCACGCGGTCGTCGTTCGCCGCGATCCGGCCGGCGAGGCGAATACGCAGATGCGGCCCGCCCTCCCAGTATCGGATGAAGAACCAGCGATCCAGCACTTCCTCGGCGCGCCATCGCTTGATCGCGGGATCGAGAACCTCGGACAGGTATCGTTCTGTCCGCACCGGATCGGACAGAAATACGTGAACCGACAGCCAATTGCGATGTGCGTCGCGCATCAGAGCAGCTCCATGCTCGGGTTCGCCGAGCGCGCGAAGCCACAGAGCACGAGATAGACGGCTTGACCACGAAGGGAGATCTCGGACTCCAGACGGGACTCGCGCATCATCTTCACAGGGCGAGCGAACATGTCGTGCGCCGTTGCCGCGATCGAAAAATCCTGCGCCGCCGCCCCTGCGGCTATATATATCTCGCGAAGCGTGGAGTCTCCGAGACGTTCGATCGCCGTCAGAATATCCGTCTGGATGATGAGTACGGCCGTCAGCGCAGAGAAGTTGTACTTGGTGTTCGCATAGGGAAGCATTTTCGCGATCGCGTCGTAAAGGTCGCCGCGCCACGAACGCACGGTCGTGAGCGGCCCATCGATGTCGTAGATGTCGGGCTCCCTGCCCGCCTCTTGCGCAAGCCATACCAGAGAAAGTCCGAGTTCCTGCTCGGCGACATTGGCGGGGCGCCGCCGGCGGATAGCGCTCCAGGTCGCGACGAGAGATGCGAACGTGCCGACAGGAACCCCGGACAGCACCGAGGATGCGAGCCCGCGATCGTTACCTGACGTGCGCCGACGCATGACGCCCAGAACCCCGCGCCCGCCGACATCGTGGCGCCGGGCGACTTCGATCGCGGACGTCGCGGCGGATGCAACGCAGCGATCGGGCGAATTTCCGCCGTCGAAGCAGCGCTGGAACAGGCGCAACCTCGGAAAGCGCAGCTCCATCTCCGGATAAGGCCGCGGCGCAGCGAGTTTCGCGGTGCTAGGCGCCAGTCCTGCGACATCGAATCCCGGGCGCAAGGAAATGCAATAGAGCGGAATTTCGAACGGCATGCAGCACAGTTGGCGCCCAAGTTCACGATCCGGGTCCGCGACGCCGCCGATCTCAAGCAGCTGGGCAAGATGATGGGCCTGCGAGTACGCATGTCCGGCTTCGAGCACACACGGCACATGCGCGAATTCGCCGTATTCCTCTGCGTACCGCCACGCCCTGCCTATGCATACGAGAGCCGCGCTGCCCTCCTCCAGATCGGGTGACGCCAACTGTGGCAGCTCCTGGAAGCCATGGAACTCCGGAATGTAGGCATAGACTCGCGATTTGCCGGCAATCGACTGCAGCAGGAAATACTTGAGCGGATACCTGCCGCGCGAAGAAGGCACAGCCTTGTGGATCGCCGACTCGCTATAGGGCTCGTAGCGGAGCGGGCCGGCGAGATATCTGAAGAAAATCGACAACTTGATCCTTGCGTCCAGCTTCGGCATACATCCATTGGAATCGGAGAGCCAGGAATCCAGATCGCACAATTCCCGGGGCAGACCCGCTGCCGGCAGAAGTCGCATGCTCGCTCGCTCGACGTCGGACTGCTGGCGTCTCGAATCCTTCTTGCCGGCGGCGAATGCCGGAACGATCAGCTGCTCCAGACGCTGGTAACCCGAAAGCACCCATGCTTCGAACTGATCAGCGCTTGCCGGCTCGGAACGTGTCATGGGAAGTTGTGCGGATAGGGATTGACGCTGGCAGACGTGAATTTCGCGTTCTGGACTCCTCTGAAACGTGCGAACCGATCCAGCCGACCCATGTCGATGCGCCGATACTGATGCCCGAACGTCACCGGCATCATGCCCGGCACCAGGACCTTGGCGGCACTCAGTCCCAAGTCCCGCAATTCGGCGAACGTCTGATCCACGACGATGATGTCGGACGCGACAGCGAGTACCTTTGCGCACTCGGCTTCCAGCTCTCTAGTCAGGTCTATCTGCAGCGCGTCCGGCAGCCGCTCCCGGCATTCCTGCAAGGTACGTACTTCGCCGTCGAGCAGGAAACGCAGCCGCGCGAAAGACTCGTTAAGACTGTAAAGCAGAACGTGGTCGAACATGCCCTGGACGAGCGAATCGTCTTCGAACATCGCCCGCGCGCGGTCGTGGTCGAGAGCTTCGTTTTTTCTATACACTCCCATCGAAGTCGTGACCTCGGCGAGAGCCGAGAAGACCGCCACGCTCCAGCGCCCGTCGCACGCGGATGCGCAATAGGACTTGACTTTGGCGTCGCCCGATGGATCCACGATCATCGCTCCGACGACGGGTATCTGCGCCTCGGTCGTCATATCGAACAGATGCACCTCGAAACCGGCGGCCTCGCATCGTGCGATCAGCGCGGCGCTATGCCGGTCGTCGACGCTTCGCGTATCGATCCTGATCGGCGCGACTCTCGAGTACCAAGTGGAAAAATAGGCGTCGCGCTCGACGACTTCGTGCAGCCCGCCGAGCGTCGCATCTTCGATGCTTCCGCCGAGCGCGCCGCCGTTGGAGGAATCGTAGATGAAGCGGTTGACCGGAACTCCTGGCCTGCTCTTGATGTTGTAGTAGGCCAATTGCTCCGGAACCAGCACCGGCTCGCCCCTGCGGATGGAATGCCCCCACACCCACCCGCACTCGAGATCGTCAGAATAGGCCTCGAACTTGAAAAGTGGATTAGCGCGCTGCTCTTCCGTATGCATGATGAACGCGGCCGGATCGATCACCCGGTCTTCGAACTTCGACACCATCTGCGCCCTGCTACCACGCAACGCGGCCATTCTATCGCGCGGCTCGTTTCCTGCGTAGCGCTCGATCCCCTCGAGGATCGCAATGAGTTCGGACGTCTGATAATTGAACGCGCGACCGTGGTTGTTATCGGTGCTGTCGCTTCCGGGAAGCGGCCGCTCCGAAGTGAACAGGGGCATGAGATCGGACTGCCGATTCTGGAACACATGCTTGATCAGCCCGCAGTGTCGATCGACAAACATCCGTCTCACGCTGCGCAGCGATAGCTTCTCGTTCGGCGGGCGCTTGTCCATCGGGCTGCGCTTGATTCTTGGCACAAACTGCAGAGGTTCCGGCCAGGACGGTCTCGGCTCGATATCGCAGGAAGGACAGTTGGTGACCTGTATGAATCGGTGCCGGACGACCTCAAGGGTGTCTACACGGACCATGCAGTAGCCCCCCACAGGCAATGCTCTCGATTGCCGTCCGGGTGAGTGCTCGGCGATTGTCGACATCAGCCCGACGACGGCGTTCCGGGAGGCCGGCGACAACGGCCTGTACGGCGATGGACGTGGCCGTCCATGCTCCACCGCGAATGCCTTTCCGGTAGCGTGATTGATCCGTATCCAATGCTGAAGGCAATGCAGGCACCGACCTTCACCGGGCAGGACGACCGGTCCGAGCTGTACTGCTCCGGGCTCGACACCAACGAAGACGACCGTCGCGCCGGCTGCGACAAGGCGCTTCTGCCATTCGAGAGAACGCGGCATGTCGAGGCGAAGATCGAAGAGCACGAGACATTCATCGCCCTCGGCAACCTCGTAGCTCTCACTATCTGCGAGATCGACGAATGCGTCCGGAGATGAGCGCCAGATACTCGCGACCGACGCCTGTCCGCCAAGAACGGCCAGGCATTCTCGATTGGCGACGACATGGCGGCGGGCACGGTCGTTCGTCGTCATCGGATGCTCGCGCTCGCTTTCAGGGTTGCATGACCGCAATACACCGAAGGCGGAAAGCCCGGCATCGCCGACAAATGGAATACGGCGTGGCGCGCTCCGACGGCCTGCGCCGCGATCAGGGCATCGTGCCAGTCGTCCGCCTGCGCCGCATCATCCGGTGCCGGCAGGGCAAGGTCCGCACCGAATCGAGTCGCATGCATCTGCTGCAGTTGAAACATGCTGCAGGCTTTACCCAACCCGCTCTCCAGCGCGGAGAGAGGATCCGCGGCAACTACGCTGCACAGCGTGGAGCCTTCGCGCAGTACGCGGACGATGCATGCATCGCCGGCATCGGCCCATTGGATCTGGATGCGGACCCCATCCGGGGCATGGAATCGCAACAGCGCATGCAGGACGCGCGCCGGGCCTGGCGGCAATTGCGCCGGATCGACCCATGCCCAATGATGCCGCCTGACCATTTCGTCCGACATCGCGACGGCGTAGGCGATAGCGCGCCTCTTCCAGCTTGCTTCGTCGAATTCGCATACGATCGCCATACCGTCCTGCCGAAAGGTCTGCGCCAACGACTCGACCGCCTGAGAGAGACCGTGGACAACGGCAGCCGCGTGCTCCAGTCCCCAGCCGACGACGATCTCTCCCTTTCCAGCTTCGGATGCCGACCTTACGCGGACAGGATATTGCAGCAAAGGAACCTGTTCGATCTGGTCGTCCGCGACGACGCTGAACGGCCCGAGCAAAGGGTCGAACCACGGCTCCAGCGCGAACTTGACCTGCTCGAACGGCAGCAAAAGCCGGTCCTCCGGCATCTGGTACTTCGAGGGATGCACGAACGGAACCGGCGCGCCCTCGCTCGCAGCGGAGGCCACCAGCATGCGATATTCGACTTCGAGATCCGAAGAGACGACCGCCACCTGACCACCCGTTGCAGCCGCCTCGACGCCGAAGAAGCGACAGATCGCAGCGTGCGCCGCGACGCATCCGAGCAGCGCCATCGCGATCGGCCCGAGCGAGGCTGCGCCATCCTCCTGCGGCGGCAGCCAATGCAGCAGATCCGCGACGCCGGGGCGTCCGGGCAGCGACGCCGGCATCACGCAGGCGCGACCGTCGAAGACAGCACCAATCGCACCTGCAATGCCGTTGGCCCGCATTGCGTCCTCGATGCTGGCCACCGACGCCATGACGGCATTATCGCTGGCGTACACCAGCACTCCCGCCGCATCGATGGACAGGTCATCTTCGAACGTCGCCCGGATAGAGAATCGCAACGATTGCGATGATTCGATCTCGTCCCGCAGCTCCTCCAATCCGTCGCTCGAGCCGCCATCGAGCGCCGCGGTCAGTTTGCCGCAGCCGCTATCCGATAACGCCCTCACGGCCGACAGCAGTGCGTGCCCGCCGCCTACGACGATCACGTGCGCGTCGCGCCAGCTTCGCAGCGCCGCGCCGACGGACCGTCCGTCGAGTCGGTCCTCCAGGAATTTGCGTAACTCGTTGGATGCCGTGTGCGCGACGAGCTGCTCTGCCGACGGCGCGTCCGCATCCACCATCCGCAGCATGCCGTGCTCGGCAAGCGATGAGAGGATTCTTTGGAAGAAGTCGGCCAGTTTCGCCGGCGCACGCTCGAGAATGCTTTCCACCGGATTTCCGGCATCGATCAGCGCGATCAATTTCTCGACGAGCGGGTACGCCGACTTGTCTTTGAGCACGAAAGAAGCGTCTCCAGCGTCGAACAAGATCCCGTCCGGAACAATGCCGAAGTAGACGTGATTCTTGAGCTTGACGTGGTTTCCGACGATTGTCCTGGTCATTGCCTGGATCTCTCGATGGCATGGATCCGTTCGACCTTCTTCCTCCAGTCACGCCCGTATACGCGTTCGACAGAATTCGACAGCAGATGACAGAGCAGGAACTTCTGGATCGGAGCGACCTCGAGCAGCGGGAGCAATGCGTAAAAGAAATTGACGTTGATCCTGTATGCCAGGAACTCCGGTTTTTGTAGAGCCTCTTGCCCAGTCTTCGTGTTGATGAACGCGTCGCCGACTTCGGAAATCTGCCGCTTCGCAACCCTTTCGAAGAACTCGTCGGGTACGTCCTGACGCATTTGAGTCGCCATTTCCATGAATTTGTCGTTCTGACCGATCAGTTCCTGATATCGGAGCTCGACGATGCGCTTGCTCCGCGCATCGACATCCGTCAGCACCTTCGCCCATGCATCGAGGATCTCCACGAAAGGCTCCGGCAAGCCGGTATCGGAATACCTGCCTTCGGCAACCGCACTGGTGGCCCTGTCGAATTTCACCTTGCTCTTCGCGTCGATCTCGTCGAACCGGTTACGCAACGCATTTTCGGAGTCGTGAGCCGCGAAGAAATAGTCGGCATGGGACCGCATCGACATGTATCCTTCCTGGAGACCGCCTTTCGGAGTGTGCGCAGTGGCCGCGAGCATCGAGTGAAGGGCGAGAAAGAAGGCGTCGCGATCCACATCCTTGAGGCGATACAGCGCCAGGATCAGATCGCTGCTGTCGCTCAGCATGAGCTCCTTGCTCTCGGCGACCTCCGGGATCAACAAGGTCTTCGGCCGCACGTATGGTATCGGGTTAACCGAGTTGTCCGTCAGTAGCGGCAGGTAAGGGCCACTATCGATTTCGGACGTGCCTATCCATCTGGAGGTTTTCTCGTACTCCTCCGCATCGATTTGTACGCGACTCGGATGTTCGGCGATCCACGTCTCCAGGATGGCCTGCATCGCCGGCAGGACGCGTATCGCATAGGACTCCGAATCGCACTGCAACATCAGATCGAAGTGTGGGCCGAACTTCCAATGCGGTAGGAAAAACGCCCGCTCGACCCCAAAGTCACGCTTCGCCGTTTCGATCGCCTCAGCGATTGGGCCGAGAATCAGTGGCCTGCGATCGCCGAAATAGGCGACTCGGAGCGCATACCAGTGCAGATCTTGCGTCTTGGGCTGATCGGCGTTGCTGGTGAGCTCGAAGTGCAGTTCAGATACATGTTTTTCGCCATCGACCGATGACGCATGCTCGTCGAAATCCGGAAGCAATTCGGAGATCGATAGCGCCAGATTGTGCCGCTTCAACATATTCTGCAACAGTCGGACGAATCTCGGATTGCGCAAATCGACGTAGAACGGTTTGAGATCCTTGAAGTTGATCTCCTTCATCGCCGCATACCGAGAGATGCGCGCCCTATCGTTCGAGCCTGCCAATTGGGCACGGACAAAGAAACGCTCTGGCAATCCGTGCGCTTTCTGCCAGTCGCGTATGGCGAGATAAAACTGCGCCGCGGGCATCGATGCGTCCGGACACGTCGAGTGCGCCAAAGTCCAGGACCTCCGCGCGATGACTACATTGCCTATCGTGAGCCGCGGCGAGTACAGCACATCGCTTGCGCTCGATTCCATCGTCCTCGCTTGGGCGTTCGCAGACAAGAAGCACGGTCCCTCGCTGAAGGCCAATGCGATCGTGCGGTGCACGGCCGGCAACATAACGGGAGTGAGCAAGCCGTGGTACCAGATGTCGATGGGCCTGTCGTCGCGATCGCGGAAGACGAGGCGGTGCTCGCTCGGAACGTATATCAGCTTCAACTCGGAGAGCGAGATCTTTTGCGTCTGCTCGTATGATGGCCCGAAAGGAGGGACGACTACCTCGATATCCGACATCGCAGGGTGCCGATTGGCATTGAAGCCGAACACACCGCCCAGTTCCGCGTTGCGGCCGGCCTCCGAGCCCTTCAGCAGGTACGCGCGCAGCTGCGCGATCCCGTCCGCGTCGAGAACCTCGCAAAACCTGGAAAGGATTCCAGAACGTCCGCCGTAGATTTGGTTCAACACGAGGCCTTCGAAGCCGTCGTTCTTGACGGGCTGGACGAGATAGCTGTACGAGGAACTGCGATTTCGCATGCCAATCGGCAACATCGCGATGATTCCACGCAATGCCACAGGATCCAACTGAATGTCGCGGCCTTGGCCGAGCTGCTGCTTGAGATAGTCCTCGAACGCGCGTTTTGCACGCATCAGGGCGAGCGTCCGCGGAGAATTTTCGGCGACGCCTTCGGCGTCAAATTTCCCTTCCGAGACGAGCGGAGCGTAGACGAAGTCGAATTCTTCGATGAACCGAGGGACATCGGTGCAAACGCCGGACTCTCCGAATTTGGAAACAAAGTAGTCGCAGAGGCTCGTATGGACCAGCTGATTGGCGTCGACGATCCTGCTGATCTGCTGGATGAGGTCGAACTCTTTCCGATGAGCATCGATTAAGTCGAGCGACAAGTCCTGATCGTCGCCGATGTAATAGCAGTTTTCATAGTAAGGCGTACGGTACAGATAACCCCCGATTCGCGCGCCCGCCGCTGTGGCCAGATCGAAAATCGTTGGATCGACATCCAGACTGGCTTCGATTCTCCGCTCGATGTCGTCGCCTCGCATCACATCGAGATTCGCCCGCAGGCGCGCAACGGCCGCACGAAAGTCGCTTGACGTTCCGTCGTCGAGAGAGGCGACGATCCCGGCCATCCACTCCAACACGTCGACCTGATCAAGCAACCCGGTCCGCGCGACCAGATAGCCGATCCCGTACAGCTTCTTCACATAGGCCTCGACGGCCTGACGCGGCAACTTCGGTGCGAGAGTGCATATCCGACTGGTCAATTCATCCGCCCACAGGGACGCATCGGGCGCATCGTCCAGGGCGCGCCGAACGCAGGCGAGCATCGGATTCGCATCGAAACTGGAGATATCGACGCCGGTCCCCCAGATGCGCCCGATGAAATCTCGCCCTGCAGTCACCACCTTCAGTTGCAACGTGCCGTCGGATTCTTGAATCGTCGGATTCAATGCCAGAGGGAAAGCCTTGCTCGCCGTCTCGTAATCCCGCATCCAGCTATCGAGGATATGCCGCATCAGCGCAGCCTTGGCTTCGATACGCCGTTCGACGCGATTCGAAAGTCGACTGAATCTTGCGCCTTCGGCACCTTGCCAATGTCCGACGCGCACCAGCGTAAGCGACGACAGAGGGCTCGTCTTGGTCGATGCCCGAGCGAAGAACTGCAGCAACGAGTCCTCGAGATTACGTACAGTCTTGCTGTCCGCGGGAGGAGCGCCTTCACGATAATGCTTTTTCAGCAGCGCCAGCAACTTGTGGTTGTTGTAGCTCAAGGCCAGCTGCAGATTGCGAGAATCCAGCAGAACGCGCACGGATTGGGCCCTGTCTGCCAGTTCGCGGTCGTAGACTCCGGAAAAATCTTTCAGGGCGGCCGCATAGGTTGCGTGAATACGGTCCAGTTCGAAGATGCGCTCGCAGAGCGTATCGTCCGCATATCGGCGAACCGCTTCGAGTTCCGACGCCTTCGCCGGCCGCCCATTGTGCATTGCGCGCCTGAGATCCAGCACCCGCCTCCGGTCCGCGACATCGAGGATCAGGGGCACGACTTGCGCCAGCTGATCGCACAATTCTCCTGACATGGTCGACGAGATCTCGCGCATCTCGATCAAGCCCCTCCATGCTTCGTCGGACTTTCCGGTCCAGATGGACGACAGTTTCGATGTGGGCTCGCCCGCTACGCGAAGCACATAGTGCGGATGCACCAACATCGTGGCGGCATGCGCCGTCGACTCGCCGATCGAAACCAATACTCTTTCGTCCATATCGGCCATCAACGATAACTGTTACGAAAGACCACCGCAGCTGCGAAAGCGCAAGCCACGCCGAGCACAAGCAGAACGACTGTCGGAAAAACCGCCGCACGCGTGAAGTATTCGTTATTCCATCCTAGATTTGCGATCTCTGTCGCGTAGGTCGTCGGTACAAAGCCGGAGATATTCTGAGCCCACTGCGGAAATGACGCGCGCTGCATGCCAGTCCCGGAAAACATGAGCATCGGCTGCATGAAAAGCATGCCGGCAGTGAACGCTCTCTGCGGAGTGGGACACAGGACGCCGAGGAGTATTCCCATCGGGAGCATCGCAAAACCTGTCACCAGCATCGGTAGGATAAGCTGAATCGGATTGACTGTCGGCAGATATCCGAAGAGCCCGAACCCGGCGGCCAACATCACGGCATAGCCAATGGCGAACAGAGCCATCGCACGAATGCAGAAGCCAACCCAGAGTTCGTAGACTTTGACCGGCGTCACCATTAGGCGATTCAGGAAGCCCATATGCCTCGCCATCGCCATAGTCGGCGCGATGTTGAGGAAGGCGATCATCACGATAAGAACCGCAGTGAAATTTGGCGTGTTCGTGTTGTAGTACTTGAGCGCCGCCGTCTCCGAAGCGGTCGCGCCGGAGAACGACGCGAAGAACATGTAGAAACCGACCGGGAACACCAACAGGAAGAATATGGCGGTCTTGTCCCGCGACGTATTCTTCATGTCGAGCGCCGTCACCGCATAGATATTCGCGGCCTTCATGACGCACCTCCAGCAGACCTGCTCACAAGGATATTGTATGCATCGTCAAGATTTCTCGCGTCACTGCCCGCCAGCGATATCAGGTGAGAAACGCCTCCTTGCGCCACAGTACGGCCGCCAGCAAGCATGACGACACGGGAAGCCAGCGCTTCCGCTTCCTCCATGTGATGCGTGCTGAACAATAGCGTTTTCCGTCCGTTTGCGTGCGCCTTGCGGATAATGCTCCAGAACTCCCGCCGCATGATCGGGTCCAAACCGGCTGTAGGCTCATCGAGAATGACGAACTCTGGGTCGTTTATCATCGCCAACGCAAGCGCGATCCTTTGGCGTTCGCCACCCGAGACCTTATCCAACGGCTTGTCGATGAAATTCTTGAGCTCGAACTCTTCCAGCATCATATCGATCTCAAGACATTTCGGGTAAACACGCTGGAAAAATCGTATGTAGTCGCGACCAGACAGGCTTCCAAAGAACTTGGTCTGCTGTATCTGTACGCCGATGCGCGAAACGTAGCTGCGGTCTATCGCCGGATCGCAACCAAGAACCGAGACGGTACCGTCGTCGATCCGGCGTAGTCCCATCATGATTTCGAGCATCGTTGTCTTTCCAGCACCATTGGGGCCGACCAACGCGACAATCTCGCCGATCGGTATGTCGAACGACACCCGATCCAGCGCCTTCTGGCGTCCGTAGGACTTCGAGACCCCTGAGAACTTAACGGCCACACCCCGATCTGGAGAAGCCTTCGCCACTTCGTCCACCGCCGCGCTTGCGCCAGTCGCAATTGAATAATCGGTCTGCATTGCTTACTCCGGAATCCTGATCGATTCAAGACCGGACACATTGACCTGTCGCATGCCAATGTGTCCGGCTTTATTGATTTATATCGTGCTGCGTCTCCGATTCATGGACGAACCGGGCTAGCGTCAGCAGTTACAATCACACGGTGATCTCGAAGCACGATGACGAGCCGCAGCTCGAGCACGAACTGCAGATGCTGATCGCGCTGGAAGCGCCGGTTTCCGGCAGGGCCATTGCTTCCTTCAGCGTCACCACTTCCATGCCCTCGATGTTGAGGCTGGCGAGGTCCAAGGAGTCAAAATCGAAATCAGTTTTCATAGCCGTATCTCCTAACAGTTTATCCACTACCTTGCGGATGAACATTGGGTGGAGTGGAGGCACCCAATTCTATGATTCGGGTACTGCATAGCCGTCGCGAACACGTTCGAATCCACTCGGGCGGAGGGCGCGTATCGCGACGTCCTCAAAGCGTTATTGCCCAATCAGATCGTATAGCGTATGCGGACGCGAATTCGGGTCACGCCGTTCACCTGGATGCGGGAGGCATCGAAATCGGGCGGAGCTCGGGCGAGGTTCGCATTGTTGCTGAACCCGATTCCTTCCGTGCCAAGCTCGAGCATGGAATTGTCGTTTTCGTCGTGATAGAGGGCGAGTGCATATTCGCCCTTACCCAGACCCTTGAAATCCAGCGACACCACGCCTTCGACCGCCTTCGAGCGCGCCTTCAGACGGCATCCCGATGGAAACAATTCGCCTTTTTTACACAGTGTGCCAATGACGAATCCGAGATCGCTGCGCACGCCGCTGACGTCAACTTGCAGCACCGACTGCGTCGAATCAGGGCCTTGCGCGGTACGGGTACTCGCGGCATCTCCCCCCTTCGAGATGTACCATGCTCCCCAGAGCACTGCAGCCGCCAAGGTTACACCGATCGCAACTCGCTTGATTTGCGACTTCATGTACGAGCTATGCGTTTGCGAATTCATGTCCCTGCTGTTGATTGGCCGGGCGTCAGGCCGTCGAATTCCCGTTCGACGCGCGTTTGCCCACAATAAAACCGAGCACCACGATCTCCTTGGTGCCGTCCGCTCCAACGTATGCCGCCACATCCTCATCGCAGAATCCGCCCCAGACGCAACCGGACAGGCCGCGGGCCAGCACCGTCAGGTGCATATTCTGAGTCAGCGCGCCGGCCTCGTTCATCACGAAGCGATACCCGCGATCCAGGTACTTCGCCATGGAGCGCAGCAGTACCGCGGTCACTACGAGCACGACGCTGGCCTGCTTCTTGAATCCGGGCTGGAAATCGAAGCCGGGCATAGCCGTCCGCGCGTCTTCCCGTCGCAGGCAGGACAGCGCATGATTGACTGCGTCGTAGTGGTAGACCCCTGACGCCAATCCTGCGACATCCATCACGACGGGATATATTTCCAGAGGATACAGCGCGCCCGCGGAAGGAAAGGGGCGCAACCGCTGGACGGGTCCGCTGTCTCCAGCGCGACTTTCGCCGACGACACCGCACGAATATTTGAGGATCGCAGCGACGTCTTCGACGCCGATGGCGTCCCCGCGCGGATCCGCATTACTGGTCAGCGATCGCCGGCGCAAGAGCGCTTCCTGCAGCGTGACAGTGCCCAAGCCGACGTCCGGCAGCGCGATAGACTCCGTGTCGTGGTATTCGTTGCGGCTCCGCGACACGACTTCCCGCAGAATGGGCTCACTGAGGAATGCGCGAATGCGGACCGAGTGCGGTCGATCCAGGGTTCGCCCCCATTTCGTCTTGGCGTGGAAGGCGTCGACGTCCGAGGTGTCGTCTCCCGCGAACAGTATTTCGGTCTTGGCGCGGCCGGCGTTCGCGCTCCCGACACGGGCATCGCCGATCGTGCCATCGACCGCATCCGCTGCAGTGGCGTCAGTAGACCGCATCGGTACGCTCGATATCGCGAATCCACGCTTCTATGCCGCCATCGAGGCTGGCGACCTCCTGGAACCCGCGTTCGGCCAGGAAGGTCGCTGCTCGCAAAGAGCGGACCCCCGATTTGCAGTAGCAGACGATGGGGACGTCGCGATCGAGCATGTGGAAGTGCTCTTCGATTTCGTCCACCGGCATCAACAACGCCTGATCGATCCGAACCATCTGGTACTCGTTGACCGTGCGCACGTCGAGCAGCTGCAGTGGACGCTCATGTCCCAGGCGTTCTTGGAGCCACTGCGGGGTAACGCGTTCAATGGGGGACGCCTCACCATCGCCGACCCCGTCATTGCTTCCGGTTCCGCAGAAAGCAGCATAGTCGACGAGCGTGGTTTGCGTCGGGTGGGTCCCGCAGATGCAGCACTCCGGGTCGCGTCTGAGCTCGAGTTCGCGGAAACTCATCTCCGTCGCATCGAACCGCAACAGCCTACCTGCCATCGATCGGCCGATTCCGGTGATCAGCTTGATCGTCTCTACGGCTTGCAACAGTCCCATCGTGCCGGGTAGAACGCCGAAAACGCCACCCTCCGCGCACGACGGCGCGAATCCGAGCGGAGGCGGCTCCGGATACAGGCATCGATAACAGGGGCCGTCTCCGAGACTGAATACCGACAACATCCCTTCGAAGCGGAACACCGACGCATAGACGTTGGGTTTTCCACTCAGTACGCATGCATCGTTGATCAGGTACCGCGTCGCGAAGTTATCGGTTCCGTCTACGACGATGTCATAGTCGGCCAGCAGAGACATCGCGTTGTCAGCATTAATCCTGCATTGATGCGGAACGATCGTGATATGCGGATTCATCGCGGTCAGACGCGCCACTGCAGCTTCCAACTTCGGGCGACCGATGTCGTTCGTCGTATAGAGCACCTGTCGCTGCAGGTTGCTCACGTCTACAGTATCGTCATCAACGATGCCGATCCTGCCGACCCCCGAAGCTGCCAGATATTGCGCCGTTGGAGAACCGAGGCCGCCGGCACCAACAAGGAGTACGCGCGCAGCCTTCAGCTTCCTTTGGCCTTCGCTGCCTATCTCCGGGATGATGATGTGGCGACTGTAGTGGCGGATTTCGTCCCGCGACAGATCGGCCCCCAAGGAAAAGGCGGGACTCCTTTCCTTCATGCGTCACCCTCCCGCAATCGCGGGAAGGATCGTGATGACGTCCTGGGATCGGAGCGGAGTTCGCTCCTGCTCGAGGAAACGAATGTCTTTGGAATTGAGAAAGACGTTGACGAACCGACGCAGCTGATAATCGCCTGCGAATATCTGCGTGCGTAGAAGCGGATATTTGTCCGAAATGATTCGGAGCGCCTGCCCAACCGTTTCAGCCTGGACATCCACCGATCCTATCTGCCCGGTGAAGCGTCGCAATCCAGATGGAATCAGCACGACCGCATCTGCCACCCCATCCATCGCTGCCTTTTCTGCCGTGCGATTCATTCCCATTGATCCTTGGCTTAACCCATTGCCTGACCGATATTTGCATAACTGCGTTCGCAATGCAAGCGCCCGCGCCCGCGCAGAAAATATTGATTATTCCGAGCCTCTTGAGCCTCTTGAGCCTCTTGCAAAATCCGCCGATACGACCGGATTTCGTGCTGTCGATGGCGGCAAAAAAGACTGTGCGGCTGTTCCACTGAAGGCATGATGGATATTCTGAAACGACATCATCACCTGCCCGTATGGATACTGCCCGGCGCGAGTGTTTGACGCAATTCCACCGATCCTTTCAGCACGCATTGTTGCCTTTGCTCGAAGCCGACCAGCAGCAGCCGCTGACACCGATGATGGAGCGGCTGTTGCGCATCTGGGAATCCGTGGAGGTCGAGCGTTTCGTGCCAACGTCACGCAGCAGCGTGGATCGGCCGCCGCGCGATCGTGCGGCTTCCAGCAGCGGTCAAATACGTTCAAATTGTTCGCAGGTAATGTCGCTGGGATAGGGATGACTTCGCATCTGTCAAAGATGCGCAGATCATCGATAGATTTTGGGGCTGTAGTAGATAACGTCAGGTTTCAGCCCACTCTTTACAATGTGTTGAGTTGTTGTTTTTGGATTCAGTAGTTGAATCTAAACTCACACTCCTTCAGGAACAAGGGGAATGTGTTCTTGGGGATACCTTTGTACTTGCGCAGCACCCGCTTTGCCCGACTCCAGAAGTTCTCGATTCCATTGATGTGGTTCTTTCCGTCACCGAACTGCTCCGAATGATTGATCCGATGATGATGGAAGCCACTCACATCCAGCGCGTTATAGCTGCGGTAGCCGTCCGTGTATACGATGCTGTCAGGAGCGATTTTCCGCTCGATTACAGGCATCAGCGTGCTGCCCCTGGTATCGTCCACGATCTTGGTGTAGACCTTCCCCTTGCGCTTGAGGATGCCGAACACCACAACCTTGCCGCCAGCCCCAAGACCTCACTTGCCTTTGCGGACGCCGCCGAAGTAGCTTTCGTCCAGCTCCACCGAACCTGCGAACACTTCATGCTCAATAGCGGCCAAGTGATCGACAACGATCGGTCTGATTTTCCGGTAGTACAGGGCGGTCGTATTGGGCTGCAATCCCAGCAAATCTGCCGCTGAGCGAGCGGTAACTTCGAGGACGAAGTATTCGAGCAGTTGATTCTGCTGTTTTCTGCTTACTCACCAGTCAGAAATATAGGCGACACTTGGATGCATGAAGAACGAGCGTACTAACTTTGGATTTGCTGCGATATCCGAAAGCTGTGTATCAACACGTTCCGAAAGTTTTTCGCCCCCACGTAATGGGCGACGCGCGTGACCGGTTCATTTTGCGTAGCTCCAAACCAGCTCGTCGGGGTTCAGGTCCGGCGCGTAGCCGGGTAGAAAGTGCAAGGTCAACTTGCCTTTCAATCCATCAACGTACTCCCGAACCACCTTCGTCTTGTGCGCAGGCAGCCCATCAACGACAAGATGCAGCGGCTTGCGCCGGCCTCGCATCATCTGCTTCAACAGGGTCACGAACAGATCGCCATTCAGTGCGCCGGTATAGGTCGCAAACCAAAAGCCACCTTTCGAGTTCACCGCCGATGCCGCACTGATGCTTTGTCGTTGTCCCGGAGCCGTCACCACCGGTTTCTGTCCTTTCGCACTCCATGTCATGCCATGTACCGCATCAGCGCGGAAACCAGATTCATCCCAAAAGTAGATCTCCGCCCCTTCTTTCTTTGCTTTTCGTTCAATGCCTGGATATGTGACCTTCTGCCATTGCTCCACCGCCTCGGGGTCGCGCTGATAGGCCCGCTTCAACGGCTTCTGTACGGTCAGGCCGAGCTTGGCAAGCAATGTACCAACAGAGGTAAGGCTCAACTTCACGGAAAACTCGCGCTCGATCAGGTCACGCACGATCAGCCGCGTCCACAGCGCAAACTCGAACCCATACTGCATCGGGTTCTTGCCATTGATCCAACGGAACACTTGGCGTTGCTGCGCCGCATTGAGTTTGGGCGGCCTCCCACTTCCTCGGGTCGAATGCAGCGCGCGCTTGCCGTTGCCGCGCCCCTTGGCCTTGGAGCGCAGCTTGTACGCCCAGCCACGATGCATTCCGAAGGAGGCAGAAACCTCGGCCGGAGATTCACCCTCTTGCAGCCTCGCATAGGCAACGAAGCGCATCTCTTCCAATGCAGCTCGCGACACTGCTCGTCCGTCTCGTTTCATATCAGGTTGGACAGCGCTTGAATGCATTTGTTCCCTAATTTACTGACTGATGAGTAATTTATATCGTTTCAGGCTCATTCAATAAGCATAAACCCTCTCTTATCTACCACAGCCCCTTTTCCTTTGGTGCGCACCGGCACCTTGCGCCCGACGACCTGTTTTAGATCGGCATTGAGACGCTCTTCAGGGTTCAGTTCGGGGCTGTAGCCGGGCAGGTAGAACACTTACATCTGTTCGCTGTGTTCGGCCAACCACTGCTTGACCGGATTGCAGTGATGCACGCCCAAGTTGTCCAGGATCATGAACACCTTGCGACCGGCATCGGCAATCAATGCCTCGAAGAGCTCGATCAGTTTCTCATGGTTGAATGCACCTTCGATGATCATCCAACGCGCCTTGCCCTGATTGGTCACGCTGGCGATCATCGACAGCTTCTGACGGGTACCGCCCACGACCATCGCCACAGGTGTTTGCCCGCGCGGTGCGTAGCTGCGACCACGCACATCCGTGTTGACCAGCGCGGTTTCGTCGCCCCAGTGGATTTCCGCGTGCTCGGCCTTGGCGCGTTCGGCGATCGCCGGATAGGTTTCATCCAGCCATGTGCGCACCGCCTCTGGCGATTGTTCGTAAGCACGCTTGATCGGCTTTTGCGGCGTGAAGCCCCAGCGGTTCAGGTACTTGCCCACCGAGCGAAGATGCAGGCTTACCTTGAACTCGCGTTCGATCAACTCGCGCACGGCCGCCCGGCTCCACAACGCAAATTCCATCTTCAATTGCTCGGGGCGTTTGTCGCAGATCGTCGCGCAGATCTGTGCTTCCTGT
>JBKJTC010000249.1:0-11474 GCA_046590925.1 Lysobacteraceae bacterium
CGCGCCGCGAGTCGACCCGCCAGCGCGTCCGCCAGCGACTGCGCGCGCTGCCGCAGCTGCTCGGGGGTTTTGGCCGACAGCGGAATCAGCGCCGGACGCGCAGAGATCGCGTCGTGCCCGGCGGCGGGACGCGCATCGCGCGGCGGCGCCGCTTCCAGCACCAGATGCGCATTGGTGCCGCTGAAGCCGAAGGAGCTGACCACTGCCGACCGTCCGCCCTTCGCGTTCTCGGGCCACGGCTTCAGTGCGGTGTTGACCACGAACGGGCTGTCGGACAGATCGATGTGCGGATTGAGGCGTTCGAAGCTCGCCGCTGGCGGAAGCTGGCGATGCTTCAGCGCCAGCACCAGCTTGAGCGCGCCGGCGATGCCAGCCGCGTAAAGGCTGTGGCCGATGTTGCCCTTCACCGAGCCCAACGCGCAGTAGCTGGTTTTGCCGGTGTAGTGACGGAAGGCCTGGGTGAGGCCTTCCACTTCGATCGGATCGCCCAGCTTTGTGCCGGTGCCGTGCGCTTCGATCAGTTGGATGTCTTCCGGATCGATCCCGAAGCGGTCGTAGACGGCGCGCATCAGGCGCGTCTGCGACACCGGGTTCGGCGCGGTGATGCCGTTGGTCTTGCCGTCCTGGTTGACGCCCCAGCCACGGATCACCGCGTGGACCATGTCGCCGTCGCGCTCGGCGTCGGCGAGGCGCTTCAGCATCAGCGCTCCCACGCCTTCGCTGGGCACGAAGCCGTTCGCGCGATGATCGAAGGCGAAGCAGCGGCCGTCGACCGACAGCATCCCCGACTGAGCGGTCTTGACGTGCATGGTCGGGCCCGCCATGACCGCCACGCCACCGGCCAGTGCGAGGTCGCAGTTGTCCGCGACCAGACTGTCGCAGGCGTTGGCGATCGCGACCAGCGAGGATGAGCACGCGGTGTCGATCGACAGGCACGGCCCCTGCAGGTTGAGGAAGTAGGCGATGCGCGCGGCGAGGATCGACATCGCCGCGCCGGTGAAGCCCTGGGTGCTGAGCTGGTGCTCGCGCGAACGCTGGTGGTAGTCGGTCGCGCCGCAGCCGACGAACACGCCGCAGCGGCTGCCGGACAGGCTGCGCGGGTCGATCGCGGCGTTCTCGATCGCGTGCCAGCAGTTCTGCAGCATCAGCCGCTGCTGCGGGTCCATGCTCTCGGCTTCGGTCGGCGAAATATTGAAGAACAGCGGATCGAAGGCGTCGCAGTCGTCCAACACGCCCATCCAGCGGCTGTTGGTGGTGCCGGGAATCGAGATGTCCTCGCTGAAATAGCGTTCGATGTCGAAGCGCTGCGGCGGCACGGTATCGATGCAGTCCTTGCCGCCGGCGATGTTGCGCCAGAACGCGTCGAGGTCGCCGGCGCGCGGGAACTGGCCGGCCATGCCGATGATGGCGATGGCGTCGCCCGTGGTCCGGCGCGCGGCCTTGCCGCGCCACGAGGTCAGGGTGCGGGCCGACGGTGCGGCCGCGCGCGCGCGCTCGGCGAGCGGCTTGGCATCGGCCGGCCTTGAATCGACCGGCCTTGAATCGAAGTGTTCCGCTGGCGCGAAGGACGGCTGCGGCTGCGGTTGCATCGGACGCGCCGGCAGCAGGCCGGCGACAAAGCGCGCGAACTGGGCCAGGGTCGGATGGCTGTAGACCTTGGTCGCTTCGATGCGGATGCCGTAGGCGGTGTTGATCCTGCGGACCCAGGTCACACCGGTGATGGAATCCAGGCCGAGGTCGACGAACTGCCGGTGCGCGTCGATCTCTTCCTCCGGCATGTGCAGTTCCTGCGCGAGCAGCTGCCGTAGCGCAACGGAGAGATCCGCTTCCGCGGCGGCGGCGGCGGCGGCATTCGTCGCCACAAGCTCGGTCGCGACGGGCCTGGTCGGCACGGTCGTCGTCGGCATCGGCAATGCCGTCGACGATGATGCGGGTGCCGCGGCCGGGGGTGTCGCGGCGTGAAGCGCCGGCTTGGCGGCATTGGCGACGACCTGGGTCCGCGCGGTGCCCAGCAGCGCGACGCGCTCGACGACGAAATCGCGGAACTGGCGCAGCGTCGGATGGCTGTAGACCTTCGTCGCCTCGATCCGGGTGCCGTACTCGCTGTTGATCTTCCTGATCCAGGTCACCCCGGTGATGGAATCCAGACCGAGGTCGACGAACTGGGTGTCTTCGTCGACATCGCCGACGTCCATCTGCAGTTCCGACGCGAGCAGCGTTTTCAGGAAATCGGCGATGTCCTGCGGCGCGTGCTGGGAAGCGGCGGGCGCGGCGGTCTGCGCAAGCGGCGGGGCCACGCTGGGCGCGGCCGCTGCGGCGGCCTGCGCCGCAGGTGCGGCGGGCCCGGCATCGGACAGGAAATGCTGCATCACGCCCTGCAGCGCGTGACCCTGGCCGACGAAGCTCCTGTCGTGCATCGCCAGTTCGCGCACATAAGTCGCTTCGACCGTATCGAGCAGCGGCGCGCTGAAATACCGCTTGAGTGCGCGCACGTCGCCGGCATCGCGTGAGGCGATGGCATCGGCCAGCGCCAGCGCGCGCGGGAGGATGTCGCCGCGCGGGCAGCAGCCGTGCGGCAGGCCTTTGGCGCGCAGTTCGCTGCCGGTGTATTCGGCGGCGGTGAACAGGGTTTCCCTGGCCAGATCCAGGCCCAGCCGCGCCGGGAAAATCAGCGTGGAACCGGCGCCCGGGGTGAAGCCGTACTGCATGTACGGGCTGATATAGCGGCTTTCGGCGCTGAACAGACAGAGGTCCGCGAACATGCCCAGCGTCCAGCCGCCGCCGATGGCATGCCCCTGCATCGCTGCGATGACCGGCAGCTTGCAGCTCATCGGCAGCTGGTAGACCTTCGCATCGGTGAATTTGGCGGTGCCCTGCTGGATCGCCAGCAGACTCTCGCGGGTGCCACCGCAGGCGAAGTACGTGTCGTAGCCGGTGAGCACCACGGCGCGGTACGCGTCGGAGGCTTCGATATGCGCGAAGACCGCTTCCAGCCCGTGGATCAATTCGGGCGAGTACATGTTCTTCGCCTCGCGATCGACCATGCGCACCACGATCACGCCGTTGTCCCGCACCTCGATGTCGATGGCGGAGCACTGCGGCGGAGGCGATGCGGCGCTGTCTCCGGCGCTGGACGCTGCCGGCGCCCGGCTATCGGCACCTGCATCGCTGTTGCCATCGCTGTTGCCATCGGCCGAAGCCGTGTGACCGAGGCTGCGCCACTGGCGCAACAGCGCGGGCGAACGCAGCGGCGAGGTTTCGGCAAGCGCCAGCGCGGTCGACAGCACGGCGGCGCCGTCGCGCGCGACGATGCCCGCGGAGGACGCGAGCGCATCGCTGTCAACGGCGGCCGCGCCGAACAGGCACTGTCTGGACAGGTTGTCGCCCAGACGGTGCGCGAACCGCGGCATCGCCTGCCGCAGCAGCGCGGGATGCTGCCAGAGCGCATCGGCCGAGCACTGGCCGCGGTCGCTGTGGACGCAGGCGTCCGCGCTCAGGCCGAGCAGCCAGCCGATGCCGTCGGCATCGTGTTCGAACGCGACGACGACCGGCGCCGGGAACGCCGACAGGGTCGCCTGCAGCGCCGCAAATGCGGCCAGTGCCAGCGCCTGCCCCTGCGTCGGGTCAGCCTCATCGGAATGCGGCGGCAGACCCGGCATAAAGCCGGCGACATCGCTGCGCAGCACCACCGCGGCATGGCCGCGGGTCGCCAGCGCGTCCAGGGTCTCGCGCAGACGGCCGAGCAGGACCGGCAGCGCCGCGTCGCCTGCGCAGAGGCGGACCGAAGCGACGGTGTCGGACAGCATCTCGATCGCGATGCCCGGAAGCGCTGCGTGCGGTTCTCCCGCGGGCTGCGACTCAGGCTCCAACGTCGGCTCCGGCTCACTCGGCGGACGCGGCTCACTGCCGAGACGCTCGACCAGCGGCGCGAGCGCCTCCGCCATGCGCTGTTTCAGCAGCCTCAGCGATTCGCGCGGTTTGGCCGCCATGTCCGCAGCCAGCGCCAGCGCGGCCGGCATGACCTGCTCTCGCGCCACGACCGGGAAAGTCCAGCCCTTGTCCCACAGCGCGCGTCCATCCTGGCCTCCGCTGATGTACAGCAGATCGTTCGCGCGGGCGCGGCCGAAGCGCGCCGCCAGCAGTGCGGCTTCGGCCAGCGTCGGATGCAGGCCGTGCACGGCTTCGGAGAACGCATAGCGCGACTCGCGCGCGCAGACCATGAAATCGCAGAGCGCACCGAGCAGAAAGCCGGCAGCGCCCGCATCGCCCTGCATCACCGCGATGGTCGGCAGCGGAAAGCCGGACAGCGCGCCATACAGCCCGGCGTCGATGGCCGCGTCCAGCGACGCGACATCGCCAGACAGGAAGCCGGTGCCGCCATCGGCGACCAGCAGCACCCTGGCGTCCGCGCGATCCTGCACTTCCTCCAGCGCCTGCAGCAGTTGGTCGATGACCGCGGCCGTCGGCGCGTGCTGCGCGACGGTCAATGCGTAGACGCCGTCGCCGAGCGCGCGCAGATCGACGCAGGCCTGCGCCGGTTCCGCACCGCCGTCGTGTTGGGGACGCGGCAGCGTGACCATGGGTCTGGCCAAGCCAGTGACCGCAGCGCTGGGGGCATCGATGGCACTCAGCGACACCATCGGTTTTTCGATCGCCGCGGGCGCGCGCACGACCGAAGCCGAAGCGCGCAGGAACGCGATTCTGCGGCCCGTCTCCGGCGATACGGGTGCCGGCGCGCGCGCTTCAGCGGTGGCAGGCTGTACGGCGGCGTGCTGTTCAGCGGCGTGCTGTTCAGCGGCGTGCCGTTCGGAGATCGGCGGCGCAGACGCCAGCACCGGCGCAGGGGCCACAGTGGCAGATGCGCTGGCGGCGGCAATGGAATTCGCGCCGTGCGGGGTGCTGCCCTGCGAAACAGTGCCCTGCTCACCCGACATGCACACCAGGCGCAGGCCGCGCATTTCCAGCACCGGAGCGCCGAGCGCATCGAAACAGGCCACGTCCCAGCGCGACGCATCGGCGTCGACGGACGCGCTGTCGTCACAGCGCAGAACGAGATAGCCCTGCGTGCCGCAAGGGCCGAACCACCGCACCGCATCGATGCTGTGGATCTGCCAGTCCAGCGGCGCCGACGGCAGCGGGGCCAGTTCGCCCCGCAGCCAGGCCGCACCCTGCATCACGGCGGCCAGCAGCTCGGGCGGCAGGCCCCATGTTCCGGGCGTCGATGGCTCAGTGCTGGCGGCGTATTCAAGCACCAGCTCGCGCGCGGTGTGCGCGATGCGCTGGACGACGCGGCGGTCGGCGCTGTCCGTCAGACCCAATGCCGCGAAACGGGCATGGAAGGCATCGGCGGCGAGGCCGCGCGACAGGCGCGCGGCGAGCGTGGCGACGTCCGCCGCTGCCATGTCGGCAGTTGCGCTGTCCGCACCGGCGGCGGCGAAGCGTGCGCGGCCCTGTGCGTGCACCTGTTCGATACCGTCGCGCGCGCTGAAAATCTCGAAGCGCAGCGCGTCGTCGGTCTCGGGCAGCAGGGCGACATGAAGTTCGCAGGCGGCGTCGATGCGCAGCGTGTCGTCCAGCGCGATGTCTTCGCAACGAAGGCCGCGGGCGGCGACATCGTCGGGACAGGTTTCGGCGATGGCCGCACGGGCCATTTCAAGGCACAGCAACGCCGGCACGCGGCGCCGCCCGGCGCTGTCGATATCGAGGAAACGTTCCTCCCCTGTCAGCGCGACGCTGAAACCGGGGCTGCGCAGGGTCGACGTATTCCGCTGCAGCAGCGGATGCTTCGCCGCCACGGCCTGTCCCTGTCCCTGTCCCTGTCCGGGCGTGCGCTGCGGCGCAAGCCAGTGGCGTTCGCGCGCGAATGGATATGCCGGCAGCGGGATGCGTCCCGGCAGCGCGCCGGCATACAGTCCGGCCCACGCGATGTCGACGCCCCTGACCCAATGTTCGGCGATCCGTGCGTCGTCGCGCTGCGCGATCCAGGCCTCGCAGCGCCGCGCGAAATCGGGGTCCGCCCGGCAGGCGGCGAGAAATTCCCTGCTTTTTCTCACACTGCCGCGGTAGGGCTGCGGAGCGGTGCGGGCTTCATGGGTACGGGCTTCGTCAGTGCGCCCGTCGTCCGACAGCGCCTGCAGCTGGCGCTGAAGATCGTCCAGCGATGCGGCGATCAGCACGATGCGCTCGTCCATCGCCTCGCGCCCGACCTGTAGCGTGTAGGCCAGCGATGGCAGATCGACGCCCGCGCCGCTGCGCTGCACGAAGGCGAGCAACTGGCGGATTTTCTGCTGCAGCTGATCCGACGTGCGCGCCGAAAGCGGCAGCAGACAGACGCGGCCGTCCCACGCGTGCATGCGCGCCGGGGCCGGCGCTTCCTGCACGACCAGATGGGCATTGGCGCCACCCGCGCCAAAAGACGAAATGCCGGCGATACGCGGAATCTCGCGGGCAGCGCCGCCTTCACCCACAACCTGCCGGCGCCATGCGGCGGATTCGCGCTGCAGCCGGAACGGCGTGACCGAGAAATCGATCTCGTCGTTGACCTCGTCCGCGTGCAGGGTCGGTACCAGTTGGCGATGCCTCAGCTGCAGCAGGACTTTGGTCAGTGCGGCGATGCCGGCTGCCGATTCGCAGTGGCCGATGTTGGATTTCAGCGAACCGATGGCGCAGTGCGGCCCGGGCGCGCGGTCGGCGGCGCGGCGGTTGGAGCGGAACGCGCGGGTCAGGCCCGCGACTTCGATCGGGTCGCCCAGCGCGGTTCCGGTGCCGTGCGCTTCGATGTAGCTCACGTCCGCGGAATCGATGTCGGCGCGCGCAAGCGCAGCGGACACCACTTCAGCCTGGGCGGCGGGATTGGGCACCGTGTAACCGTGCGTGCGGCCACCTGTGTTCAGGGCGCTGCTCTTGATGACGGCATGGATGGTGTCGCCGTCGCGCAACGCATGCGCCAGCGACTTGAGCACCACCGCACCGACGCCTTCGGCATCGACGAAGCCGTCGGCGTTGCGGCCGAAGGAGCGGCACTGCGCCCCCTCCGAGAGCATCCCGAGAGCGCTCAGTTCCACCATGTGCTGCGGATCGAGGATCAGACTGACGGCACCGGCGATCGCGGCCTCGCACATGCCGCTGTACAGGCTGTCCAACGCGAGATGGATCGCGGTGAGCGACGAAGAGCAGGCGCTGTCCACCGCGAACGAAGGGCCGGAAAAATCGAACAGGAACGAGACCCGGTTGGGGATCGAGTAGAACAGCGGCTGCACGGTGTAGCGCGAATTCATCACCCCGACGAACACGCCGACCTTGCCGCCCGGCGCGAGCGTCGCGGGCGTGTAGCCGCTGTCCTCGATCGCGTGATAGCTGGTTTCCAGGAACAGGCGTTCCTGCGGATCGATCTTCTTCGCTTCCTTCGGCGCGATCCGGAAGAACAGCGGATCGAACTTGTCGATGTCGTCGAGGAAACCGCCCCAGCGGGTGTAACTTTTGCCGGCCTTGCCCTTCTCGGCATCGTGATAGTCCTGCCAGCGCCAACGGTCGACGGGGACTTCGCTCGCGCAACTGCGCCCGGACGCCAGGTTGTCCCAGAACGATTCGAGATCGGGCGCCTGCGGATAGCGGCCGCTGACGCCGACGATGGCGACATCGAAGCGCGCAGCGCGCTCCGCAGGTGCGTCGACCGAAGGCGTTGCGTCCGCTGCGGGCCGCACCGGCAACGCGGGCGTTGCGTCGCTGCGCGGCGCCAGCCGTCGGCCGAAGCGGTCCAGCGCCTTGCCCCGCGCGCGCGCGGCGGGCACCGACATGGCCGGCACGCGGGCCGATGGAAGCGCAGCCGCAGCGGAGGGCGGCGCCGTAGCCGCTTGCACGGTCGCCGCGTGTACGGAGGCCGCGTGCGCCGCGGTTTCCCGATCGTGTTCCAGGAAATGCGCGACCAGGCCGTCGATGCTCTGCACTTCGAAAAACAGCGTGCTGCGCGTGCCCGGAAAAAGCTTGCGGAAATGCGTGGTCAGCTGCACGACCAGAATGCTGTCCAGCCCGTACTGTTCCAGCGGCTTGTGGGTTTCGATCTCGCTCACGTCCATCCGCAGAGCGCCCGCGATCATCTCCCGGAACAGCAGCGCGCAGGCCGCGCGCAGCGCGGCATCGTCGGTCTCGACCTGCGCGGAGGTGCTGGTCGACAGGGAGGTCGTCGCGGGCACGGACGTCGTCGTCGCGGAGGCCATCTCAAGGGTCGCCGCATGCAGAGAAGCCGCATGCGCGGCGGTTTCCCGATCGTGTTCCAGGAAGTGTGCGACCAGGCCGTCGATGCTCTGCACTTCGAAAAACAGCGTGCTGCGCGTGCCCGGAAAAAGCTTGCGGAAATGCGTGGTCAGCTGCACGACCAGAATGCTGTCCAGCCCGTATTGCTCCAGCGGCCTGTGGGTTTCGATCTCGCCCACGTCCATCCGCAGCGCGCCAGCGATCATCTCCCGGAACAGCAGCGCGCAGGCCGCGCGCAGTGCGGCATCGTCGGTCGCAACCAGCACGGAGGTGCTGGTCGACAGGGATTTCGTCGCGGGCACCGACGCCGTCTTCGCGGAGGCCTTCTCAAGCGCTGCGGGCGGAGACAGTGCGGCGGCCGGCGCGCTCCTGCGAGGCGCTGCCTTCGCGGGCGCAGCCGGCGTCACCAGCCGCTGGCGAACCACGCCGTCGCTTCTCGCCGCCAACGTCAACTGGCCCAGCCCATGATCCGCATGAGCCGGGAAGCGGATATCGAGGAAGCGCTCGGCCTTCAGCAACGATTCCCACTGCGCCGGGGACAGGCAGGGGCTGCCGGACAGACGCAGCTTCTCGTCCTCGTACAGCCACCAGCCATCGAGCAGGCCGAAGGTGAAATGGGTATACCACGCCCACGCGCTGAGCTCGTTGACCAGCAGCATGCCGCCGCGCTCCAGCAGTGCCTTGGCGTTGCGCACCGTCTCGCGCATGTTGGAAGTGGCGTGCAGCACGTTGGTCGCGATCACCGCGTCGTAGCGGTTGCCCTCGATCGACTGCAGCGAGAGCGGTTTGCCCACATTGAAGATCGCGGTGCGCAGCGCCGGGAACTCAGGTTTATAGGTCTCTTGCGCATGCAGCAGGAAGGCCTTGGACAGGTCGGTGTAGCAATACTCTTCGACCAGGTCGCCGAAACCGCGCAGCATCGGCAGCAGCCCCGCGGTGGTGCCGCCCGTGCCGGCACCGATTTCCAGCAGCCGCAGGCCGCGCTCGCCGCGCTCCGCTTTCGCCGCGCATTCGGCGCGCAGGCTTTCGCACAGCACAAGATTGAAATGGTCGGCGATGAGATTGTGCTTGTAGATGCCTTCGACCAGATGCATCGACGACTCGGGAAACATCACGTCGGTCGCGGGCACCGCGCCGCTCAGGACATCGGGCAGCCTGCGCAGGCAGGCTTCGACCAGCGCGAGATAGGCGCGATGGTTGGCGTCGGCGCTCCACGTCCGCATGGCGTCGTCCCAGCGCGTCCACAGTGCATCGAGCGGCTCGCCCTCGAAAAAACGCCCGCGCTGCGTCTGCGCATCGGCAGCGTACAGACCGTGGTTTTCGAGATGGCGCAGCGTGGCGTCCAGCCACCTCGCGTGCGATGGCCGCAGCGTGGCGACGCGTTCGGCCGGCACGTATTCGCCGTGCGCGTCGGCGAACAGCGCACGCACCTGAGCCGCCACGATCGCGGTAGCCAGGCGCTCGGCATCGGCAGGCAGCCGGGCGGCTTCCAAGTCGGAGGCAGAGATGTGTGGAGACGACAATTCTGAGACAAATACGCCCAATGCTCGATCCTTCAAGAAGGCGCGACGAAGCCGCGCACATGGCACACATTCCTTAAGCTTTGAGGATTCATCCCCTGAGATCGGTCTGAGTCTACGATCTCGATACTTCGCGCCCTTGTTACGTTATTCCAATTTCCCCACTACATATAAACAGAACCTCCGGAATATTGTCAACGTGGACATTTGCTGAATGACGCATTGCAAACGTTTTCTTGGAGGTTTTTTTGCGAACTGAGTCTCATGTGGGCCGCAAACCTGAAGACAGGTCCGATTGCACGATGCGATCACAATTTCACAAGCGAACGAACGCATTGCCGCGATTCGCCAGGACACGCTCCGCGAAGACCTGTTCCGAGCCTTGGCAAGATCAACTTGACCGGATTTGATTTCATTCACCGTACTTTCAGGTGATGATGTTCCCTCAAAGTGACGAGCAAGTTACTGGTGGGAGAGAAGAAAGCAGGCGTCCCCCCACAATCTCCTAGTAGAACCCTGCACCGACGAGATAGCGAAAAAATGTCTGCATCCATGTTCTTGCCGAAGGCCCATGGCGCCTCGCGGCCAACTGTCACGATCACCGAAGTCGCGGAGCTTTTGTGCGTCGCTCCGGACCGGCAGCAGGATCACGTCTCCGAGCATTAGACCTTGAAGCCGCCGAGTCTTACATCTAAAGCGCGCAGCATGGGCTTGTCGCTGCCGCTGGACGGTTTCAGCTTCGCGTTTCCGCACCACAGCGCGCTAAGCATCAGTATCAATCCCGAACTGCAGGATCACGCTGATCGCTCGAGCTGCTGGCAGTACCGGCCGACCCCGGATTATCTGATGGCGATCTTCGCCGAACGCCATGTCGATGATGCGCCTGCGATCTCGCTGGGAAAATTGAGGTGGCAAAAAGTGTGGGATGCAAGAGCGGTATCCCTTTCCCATCAAGAAGCGATGGCACGCGTTCTCCGTTACTCAGGATTCTGGTCGTGGTTCGATGCATGCATGTCGTTCCCGAACATTTTGAGCAGACATGCAACCGCACGCTTCTTCTTGGACCGCAAACGTCAAAAAAAAGCGGAAATCCCTTGTAGAAGAGGGACTTCCGCCTTATTTGACCAACTATTTTTCAGGTGTTCGTCAGAACGGAATGTCGTCGTCCGAGAAATCGTCCATCGGCGGCGGACTGCTGGCCGCCGGAGCCTGGCGCTGACCGCCACCGCCGCTGCCGTACCCACCACCGCCGCCGCCGCGTTGACCACCGCCGTAACCGCCACCACCACCGCCGCTCTCGCGCGGCGCGCGCGCCGGCCGCTGTTCACCGCCCGCCGCGCCGCCTTCGCTGCGACCGCCGAGCATCTGCATCTCGTCGGCGATGATGTCGGTGAAGTACTTCTCCACGCCGTCCTGGCCGGTGTACTTGTCGTAGCGGAGCGAGCCTTCGACGTAGACCTGGCTGCCTTTGCGCAGATACTCGCCGGCGATCTCGCCGAGCTTGCCGAAGAAGGTCACCCGGTGCCATTCGGTGCGCTCCTGGGTATTGCCTTCCTTGTCCTTGCGCACCGAGGTGGTCGCCAGACTGACTTTGGTGACGGCCATGCCGCCCTGGGTGTATTTGGTTTCGGGATCGTTGCCGAGATTGCCGACCAGGATCACCTTGTTGACGCCGCGTGCCATGAACAGTTTCCTGTCTTG
>JBKJTC010000275.1:0-32233 GCA_046590925.1 Lysobacteraceae bacterium
CGGCAGCAGATAACCAGTCTCGCGATCAATCGGTCGAAATCGGCTCATGCACTCAGGCATCCGGGAGAGCGAACGCGATTTTAGCGGGGACGGGGATAGTCCGACAGGCTGCTAGACGAAGCGAATCGCATACGCGATAGGTTCGTCGGGGCAGGGTCCGGGCAGACGACAGATTCGCGATTCGAAGAACGATCGGTTGAATCCAAAGTACCGGGAATACGGAATCGCATCAGCTTTCGCGGCGATTCCGCGCTCGATCGGCTGGCAGCGCTCTTTCGCCTGCGCGATACTCGCCCGATGACGCTTTCCGCCCACCCCTCCGACATCGCCCCCCAACCCCTCGACCGCGCCACCGCACTCCCGGCGCGGTTCTACACCGATCCGGCGACGGTGGCCTTGGACCGGAAGTCGATCTTCGACCGCGGCTGGCAATTGATCGCCCACGTCTGCCAGCTGCGGAATGCCGGGGATCACGCGGTGGCCGATCTCGGCGGTTTGCCGGTGATCGCGGTGCGCGGGGCGGACGAGGTGATCCGGGTGATGCACAACGTGTGCCGGCATCGGGCCGGGCCACTGGCGCAGTGCGACGGATTGGGCGCGAAGGCGCTGCGCTGCCGGTATCACGGCTGGACGTACGCGCTCGATGGCCAGTTGCGCAACGCGACCGAAATGGCCGGGGCGACGGATTTCGATGTGGGCGACATCCGGCTGCCGCAGTTGGCGGTGCGGGTGTGGCAGGGGATGGTGTTCGCGGCGGTGGACGAGGCGCAGGCGCCGCCGTTCGAGGCCTTCGTCGCCGGCATCGATGCGCGCATCGGCGCGGAGCGCCGGCTCGATGCCTACGGTCATCATCATCGCGTCGGTTACGACATCGCCTGCAACTGGAAGGTGTATGTCGACAATTATCTGGAGGGCTACCACGTCCCGCACATCCATCCCGAGCTGAACCGACTGCTGGATTACCGCAGCTACGTCACCGAAACCGCGGAGTGGTATTCGTTCCAGTTCAGCCCTCTGGTGAATACCGATGAAAGCGGGGGCGAGGGCCTCTACGGCAGCGGCGACGCGCTGTATTACTGGCTGTGGCCGAACACGATGCTGAACATCCTGCCCGGGCGGCTGCAGACCAATCGCATCCTCCCCAAGGGCGCGGACAGGTGCCGGGTGGAATTCGATTTCTACTACGCATCGGACGATTCCGAGGCCGGCCGCGCGCGCCGCGAGGCGGATCTGTCGTTCAGCGACGTGGTCCAGGACGAGGACATCACCATCTGCGAGGACGTGCAGCGCGGGCTGGCGTCCGGTTCGTACGAGGCCGGCCGTCTCAATCCGCTGCGCGAGAATGCGGTGCACAATTTCCATGAGCTGTTGCGCCGCACGTATCGCGACGCATAATCGGCATTCTTCAGGACGGTCGCCACGGACAGCGCCATCGCCGCCACTCATCGCCCATCACTCGAGACATCGAAGACCATCATGCAGAACACACGACTTTGCATCGCCCTCATGCTCGCGCTGGCCGCGCCCGCGCTGATCGCTTCCGGCCAGACGCTCGCGGCTGCACCGGCTGGACAGGCCGCAGGCGAACCCAGCACGACCGCCCCCGCCCCGGCCCTCAGCTGGCGCGCAGCCGCGTATCCGGCCGCGAACGTCGCGAAGCTGCAGTACGGCGAGATGGCGACCTCGCGCCTGCTCGACCTGCAGCGCAAGAACCAGGCGCCCGGTCTGAAGGCCACCCAGATCGGCATCGGCCGCGAAGCGTCCCAGGAAGGCCTGCAGCGCCGGCTGTCGGCGCTGACCTGGCGGCCTGTCGCCGGCGGCTTCGTCGCCAGGGTTGAAATCCGTTCGATGGACGCGCTCGCGCTGCGCGTCGGGCTGGACGTGAGCCGCCTGGACAGCCGCGCCGAACTGCGCTTCGGCGGGTCGGCGCGTCCGTCGGAAGTGGTCGCCAAGATGACCGGCGCGGAAGCCAAGCGCCTGCCGGGCTCCAACGGCCTGTTCTGGACGCCGAATACCGACGGCGATACCCAGATCATCGAGATCTTCCGTCCGCGCGGCGTGCCCGCGTTCGCGGGGCAGCTGGAGGCCCCCGTGCTGTCGCACCTCATCGCCGACAGCCGCAACACCTACAAGATCATCGAGAAGATCGGCGAATCCGGCAGCTGCAACGTCGACACGGTCTGCCGCGTCAACGAACTGGGCCAGGCCTTCGTCGACGCCAGGAACGCCGTCGCGCATATGCGCTTCGTCATCGGTTCCAGCACCTACATCTGCACCGGCACCCTGCTGGCGGACACCGTGCCGGTGACGCAGATCCCGTATTTCCACGCTGCGAACCACTGTTTTTCCAGCAATACCAACGCGGCGCCGGTACCCAGCCAGATGCAGACGGTCGCCAACACCCTGAACACCATCTGGAATTACGACGCGACCGCGTGCGGCAATCTCACGTCTTCGGTCACTACCCAGATCAGCGGCGGTGCGACCTACCTGTATTCGAGCAACCTCACCGACGGCATGCTCGTACGTCTGAACAACGCACCGCCCGCGAACGCGTATTTCGCTGGCTGGAATGCGGCACCCATCACCGACGGCAGCAATGTCTTGGCGATCCATCACCCGCGCGGCGACTCCAAGAAAGTATCCGGCGGCCAGAGCATCACCAAGGACGGCGACAACATCACCGTGGGCTGGTTGACCGGCACCACCGAAGGCGGCAGCAGCGGCTCCGGCCTCTTCACCCTCGGGCCGCGCGGTTATGCGCTGCGCGGCGGGCTGTATGGCGGCAGCGCGTCCTGCAGCAACACCGGCTCGCTGGCCAATACGCAGAACCGCGACTACTACTCGCGACTCGATGTGGATTTCTCCAGCATCAAGCAGTATCTCGAACCGCAGGCCGAAGCCGCGGAAGGCGCGCGTGCGATCGTGCGGCCGCGCGCGGCGGCCACACCGGCCGCCGCACCCGCCGCGCCTGCGGCAGCGGCACCTGCCGGCACGGGACGAACCGGCACCCTCGACCGGAGTGATTCGCGGCTCCGCAGGTGACCCCAACGCCGCGGCCGCTCGGCCTGTGGTCGGCCATCGCGCTGGTCGCGGGCAGCATGGTCGGCAGCGGCGTGTTCCTGCTGCCGGCGTCGCTGGCGCCTTACGGCTGGCTGAGTCTCTACGGCTGGGCGATCACTCTCTGCGGCGCATTGCTGCTGGCACTCACGTTCTCGCGGTTGGCCGCGCGCGGCGCGCAGGCCGGCGGGCCTTACGCCTACGCGCGCGAAGCCTTCGGCGACACCACCGGCTTCGTCATCGCGTGGAGTTACTGGATTTCGATCTGGTGCGCGAACGCGGCGATCGCGGTCGCGTTCGCCGGCAGTCTCGGCAGCCTCTTTCCCGGACTCGTGGCCACGCCGTTCCGCGGCGCGGCCTGCGCGCTGGCGGCGCTGTGGATCTGCGCCGCGATCAATCTGATCGGCATCCGCGAAGCCGGGCGCCTGCAGATCGTCACCACCGTCTTGAAACTGCTGCCGCTGCTGCTGTTCGGCGGGATCGCGATCTGGTGGCTCGACAGCTCGCTGCTCGCCGGCGAGGCTTCCGCGATCGCCGCGGCTGCAGACGCCGATGCGCCCGCGACGCGCCTGGGCGCGCTGCACATGACCGTCGCGCTGACTTTGTGGGCATTCCTCGGTCTGGAAGCCGCCACCGTGCCCGCCGGTGCGATCCACGACGCCGAACGCACGATTCCGCGCGCGACGCTGATCGGCACGTTGCTGGCCGGCATCGCCACGATCCTCGCCTGCACCGCGGTGCTCGGGTTGGTGCCGGCCGAGGTCGCGATGACCTCCACCGCGCCCATGGCCGATGCCGCGAAAGCACTGTGGGGCCCGGCCGCGGGCATCGGTATCGCGGTGGTCGCGGCGATCTCCTGCTTCGGCGCGCTCAACGGTTGGGTGCTGTTGTCGGCGCAGTTGCCGATGGCGGCCGCGAACGACGGCCTGTTCCCGAAAGCCTTCGCCGCGCTGGACGCACAGGGCACGCCGCGCGTCGGCGTGCTTGCCAGCACCGTACTGGCGAGCCTGCCGGTGATCGCGAACTACACCGATTCGCTGGTGAAGGTCTTCACGTTCTCGATCCTGTTGTCCACTGCCGCCACCTTGCTGCCCTACGTCTTCAGCAGCGCGGCGTGGCTGAAACTCGGCAGGCACGGCCGCGTGGTCGCGGCACTGGCGTTGCTTTACAGCGTGTATGCGCTGATCGGCACCGGCGCCAATGCGCTGGCGTGGGGCGCGGTGCTGGTGATCGCGGGATTGCCGCTGCGGTGGCTGTGGAAACGCGACAAAAATCGTTGATCCGACGTGTAAGTCGGGCTCAAGCCCGACATTACGACACTTCCGGTCGCATTGCAGAGTGATCGAAACAACTTCGATCTATGCTCGGAACAATCGGACACGTCGCGATGTCGGGCTTGAGCCCGACCGACAGCGCCAACTCCGGATCAAGTCCGATGCAAGCCCTATAACGTCGGCGTCTCCACAGGCATCGACTCTGACTCCGATTCCGGCGGCAGTCGGGTGTGCGTGACCTCCCACCACCAGAACGCAAAACCGACCAGCGTGCAGAACGCCGCGCCCAGCGCCAGCCACAGCAGATCGTGGCTGAGCAGCGGCGAGAACACGCCGGCGACGGTCGACTGCAGGATCAGGCTGGTGAAGGCCTGCAGCGAAGACGCCGCGCCGCGCTGGCGCGGGTACATGTCGAGGATCGCGAGGGTGAGGATCGGGAACACCAGCGCGATGCCCAGGGCGTTGATCGCCATCGGCACCACCGCCCACGGCATCGACGGCTGCGGCACCCACAGGTTGTAGGCGATGTTGATCACCGCGGCGAACCCGGAGATCGCGAAGCCCGTGCCCGCGAGCCGCGTGCCGCTGACCCGCCCCGCCGCGCGGCCGGACACGAACGATCCGATTATCATGCCGGCGATGGTCGGCACGAAGAACCAGCCGAACTGGTCCTGCTGCAGTTTCAGGTGATCCAGCACGAATGCAGGGGCCGACGCGATGTAGAGGAACAATGCAGCGAAATTGAAGCCGCCGGCTATCGCGAAACGCTGGAAGCGGCCGTTGAGCAGGATGTAAGCGTGATTGCGCAGCAGTTGTTTCGGCGACGGACGGAACCGCGCCTCCGGTGGATGGGTTTCCGGCAGCGAGATCCAGGTGGCAATCAATAGCAGCACCGCGAACAGCACCAGGAACCAGAAGATCGCCGGCCAGCGTTCCCAGCCCAGGATCCAGCCGCCGATGATCGGCGCCACCGCCGGCGCGATGCCGAAGATCATCGACACCTGGCTCATCAGTTTCTGCGCGTACGGGCCCTGGTACACATCGCGGATCACCGCGCGGCCGACGATCAGGCCCACGCCCGCGGACATGCCCTGCAATGCGCGGAACGCCAGCAGCGCCGGCAGGCTGGTGGCCAAGGCGCAGCCGATCGACGCCAGCGCGAACACCGTCAGGCCGCCCAGGATCACCCGCCGCCGGCCGATGGCATCCGACAGCGGCCCGTGGACCAGGCTCATCAAGGCATAGGCGAACAGATACGCGCTGATCGTCTGCTGCAGCGCCACCTTGTCGGCCGCGAACTGTTCGCCGATCTGCGGGAACGCCGGGAACATGGTGTCGATCGAAAACGGCCCGATCATCCCCAGTCCGCCGAGGATCAGCGCCAGCCGTGCGCGCGAGGGCGTCGTCATGGCGCCGTCGTCGGATCGGTCGCGGGATCGGCCGCTACCGTCGCCCTGGCGGGCCGGGAAGTGTGTCGTGATCGGGATTCCGCCCGTGATGTCGAGCCGCGCGATACATTCATCGCATCATGGTAACGCGACCCCGGACACACCCGTGCCGACACCGGCCGGGATCGCGCAGACCAGGATCGTGCAGACGGCACCGAGCGGCGCCCGTTATACTGCGGCGGCACGGTGGGAGAAGCGGCCCGGGTCATCGAGGTCGCTGCCGAAGGCGCAATTCGCCCGGAATCGCTCAGGCCTGATACCGCCGCGTGTACAGCACTCTGGAGAGATCGGCCGCCCATCGCAGACATGCCGGGCCGCGTCGGCGCCGAAGGGGCAAGATCGCCGGACCACGGAATCACGGTCCCGGCGATTCAAACTCTCAGGCAGAAGGACAGAGGGGTGAGCGGGGTTTCTGGCGACGCGAGTCGCGAGCCCGCGAACGTTCGCCGGCCATGGCCGGTGGGCGTGAACGCCCCTCCCTCCGCCAGACGACGCCCTCATGACGACTCCCGTGTCCAAGACTCAGAGGCCCCGCGCCTCCCTGCGCGATCTCGAACACCATTCCGCCTTCCTCGAACGCCACATCGGCCCCAACGACGCCGAGATCGATCACATGCTGCGCGCGATCGGCCACGACTCGCTGGAGGCGATGACCGACGCCATCGTGCCGGCCAGCATCAAATCCGCCGCGCCTCTGGCGCTGCCCGAGGCGATCACCGAAGTCGAAGCGCTGGCCAAGATCCGCGCCATCGCCGACAAGAACCAGGTGTTCCGCAGCTTCATCGGACAGGGCTACTCCGGCACCCACACGCCCAACGTCGTCCTGCGCAACATCCTCGAAAACCCGGCGTGGTACACCGCCTACACACCGTACCAGGCGGAGATCTCGCAGGGCCGCATGGAAGCGCTGATCAACTTCCAGACCATGTGCGCCGACCTCACCGGCATGGAGATCGCCAACGCATCGCTGCTGGACGAAGGCACCGCCGCCGCCGAAGCGATGACCCTCGCGAAACGTTCCGCCAAGTCGAAGTCGAACCTGTTCTACGTCTCCAGCGGCGTGCATCCGCAGACCATCGAAGTGCTGCGCACGCGCGCCGAACCGATGGGCATCGAACTGCTGATCGGCGACGATGCCGATGCGCATACCGCCGACTGTTTCGGCGTGCTGCTGCAATACCCCGACACCTTCGGCAGCATCGGCGATTACAAAGCCCTCGCCGACGCCGTGCATGCGCGCAAAGGCCTGGTCGCGGTCGCAACCGATCTGCTCGCGCTGACCCTGATCGCCGCGCCCGGCGAATGGGGCGCCGACATCGTCGTCGGCAACAGTCAGCGCTTCGGCGTGCCCTTCGGCTTCGGCGGCCCGCACGCCGCGTTCATGGCCTGCCGCGACGCCTACAAGCGCAGCATGCCGGGCCGCCTGATCGGCGTGTCCATCGACGCCGAAGGCAAGCCCGCGTATCGCCTGACGCTGCAGACCCGCGAGCAGCACATCCGCCGCGAGAAGGCGACGTCGAACATCTGCACCGCACAGGTGCTGCTGGCGGTGATGGCCAGCATGTACGCCGTCTATCACGGCGCCGAAGGTCTGACCCGCATCGCCCGTCGTACGCATCGCCTGGCCGCGATCCTCGCCGCCGCACTGCGCAAGGCCGGCGTTGCGGTCGGCAGCGATTTCTTCGATACGCTGCACGTCACCGGCATCGATGCGGCCGCGATCCACGCCAGGGCCAGGGCCGCGCAGCTCAATCTGCGGCCGATCGATGCAAACAGCGTCGGCATCAGCCTCGACGAAACCACCACCCGCGAAGACGTGGCCGCGCTCGCCGCGCTGTTCGGCGCCGCCGCGGGCGACATCGACGCACTGGATGCGAACACTGCCGACGCCCTGCCCGCCGCGCTGCTGCGCAGATCGGAGTTCCTGTCGCATCCGGTGTTCAACACTCATCACAGCGAACACGAACTGCTGCGCTACATGCGCGCGCTATCGGACAAGGATCTGGCGATGGACCGGACCATGATTCCGCTGGGCAGCTGCACCATGAAACTCAACGCCACCGCCGAGATGATCCCGGTGACGTGGCCGGAGTTCGGCAACCTGCACCCGCTGGCGCCGGCCGAACAGACCGTCGGCTACACGCAGCTGATCGACGAACTGGAAGCGATGCTGGTGGAATGCACCGGCTACGACGCGGTGAGCCTGCAGCCGAACTCCGGCGCGCAGGGCGAATACGCCGGCCTGCTGGCGATCCGCGCCTATCACCAGTCGCGCGGCGACGCGCATCGCGACATCTGCCTGATCCCGGAATCCGCGCACGGCACCAATCCGGCGTCGGCGCAGATGTGCGGCATGACCGTCGTCGTCACCAAGTGCGACGGCAACGGCAACGTCGATCTGGACGACATCCGCCACAACGCCGAGAAGTACAGCAGCCGCCTCGCCGCGCTGATGATCACCTACCCGTCCACGCACGGCGTATTCGAGGAAGACATCGTCGCGATCTGCGACATCGTCCACCAGCACGGCGGCCAGGTGTACACCGACGGCGCCAACATGAATGCGCTGGTCGGCGTGGCCAAGCCCGGCAAGTGGGGCTCGGACGTGTCGCACCTCAACCTGCACAAGACCTTCTGCATTCCGCACGGCGGCGGCGGCCCGGGCGTCGGCCCGTGCGCGGTGAAAGCGCATCTCGCGCCGTTCCTGCCCTCCGTTTACTCCCCTCCCCCGCATGCGGGGGATGGCCAGGGTGGGGGCGCACCGCGCGTCGGCATGGTGTCGGCGGCATCGTTCGGCAGCGCCAGCATCCTGCCGATCAGCTGGATGTACATCACCATGATGGGCACCCAGGGTCTGCGCAAGGCCACCCAGGTCGCGTTGCTCAACGCGAACTACATCGCCAAGCGTCTCGCTCCGCATTACGACACGCTCTATACAGGCCGCAACGGTCTGGTCGCGCACGAATGCATCCTCGACCTGCGTCCGCTGAAGGACAGCACCGGCATCAGTGCAGAAGACGTGGCCAAGCGTCTGATCGATTTCGGCTTCCACGCCCCGACCCTGAGTTTCCCGGTCGCCGGCACGCTGATGGTGGAGCCGACCGAGAGCGAATCGCAGCACGAACTCGACCGCTTCATCGACGCGATGATCCAGATCCGCGACGAGATCCGCGCGATCGAAGACGGCCGCCTCGACCGCGAGGACAACCCGCTGAAGCACGCGCCGCATACTGCCACCGCAGTCGCGGGTAGCGAGTGGACGCATGCCTACCCGCGCGAACTGGCCGCGTTCCCGCTGCCGACGCTCAGGCTGCAGAAATACTGGCCGCCCGTGGCGCGCGTCGACAACGTCTACGGCGACAAGAACGTGATGTGCGCATGCATCCCGGTGGATGCGTACAAGGACGAAGTCGAAGCCTGATCCGCAGCCGATCGCGGCAACGAAAAAATACGGCGGGGAAACCCGCCGTGTTCGCGTCCATGGTTCGCATTCCGGTCGACGATGACGCGATTCCGTGTCGATCTGATCCGGATAGGGCTCGGCTTCCAGGATCGGATAGCACTTCATGCACTTGAACCACGGTCCCTGCGAAATCGTGTAACCGTTCAACGTGCTGGTGTCATCGAAGTCCAATGGCGCCGCCATTGCGGCGGCGGCGGCCGGAGTCTGGCGCCGCGCGCGCAGCCGGAAAGCTGAAACCTGCTGATTTCAGCGGGAAAATGTCGAAAACGACCCGTCTTCGTCCCGGGATATGCCGCAATGCCCCGCACAGCAGCGCTGGAGCCGCGGGGAAAAGCAGGCCTTCCGGCCGGTCAATCTGGCTTCTGCGCGAAACGCTGTCACTGATCCGCCAGGCATCAGGGCCGCGCGGATCGCCGCCAGACCAGGGTCCGGTTGTTCGCCGGCATCGCGATATCCGCGACCAGGCGCAGGCCGATGCCTTCGGCCAAGGCATTCACCGCCTCGAAATCGCGAATGCCCGAACGCGGATTGCGCGCTTTCAGCGACGCGTCGAACTCGCGGTTGCTGTCGCTGCTGAACGCGCCGTCGCGATTGAACGGGCCGTAGACCGCAAGCACGGCATCGTCTGCGAGCGCCGGCGCCAGCCCGGCGAAGCATGCTTCCACTTCGGGCCAACCCATGATGTGCAGGGTGTTGGCCGTGAACACCGCGTCGTAACGCCGCGACGGCGGCGGCGCGAGGCCGGGCGCCGGATCGAGTACCGCCTGCAATGCGAACGGTTCGGGCGTATTCGGCAACGCGGCTTCTTCAAGCCACAGGCGGATGCCCGGCAGATGATCGACATGATCCGAACACTGCCAGCGCAGCCACGGCATCGCCGCCGCGAAATGCACCGCATGCTGCCCGGTGCCGCTGCCGATCTCCAAGACATCGCGGCGATGTGCGAAGTGTTCGCGCAATACCGACAGGATCGGATCGCGGTTGCGTTCGCAGCTGGGGGAATAGGGTTTTGGCGGCATCGTGGCGTTCGTCGATAGCGTGGGCGCCAGCAGCGCGCGAGCGCAGCATCATAGCCTCAACCCAAACGATGTCATCCCAATCTCTGTCATCCCGAACGCGCGCTCAGCCCGGGGAGGGATCTGCTGTCGCCCTCAGCAAAAGCAGCTCGGCATTGCTGGTATCGCGCCAAGAGCAAATCCCCCCGCTGATCGCTGCGCGATCATCGGCCCTCTTTTCAAAGGGGGCGAGCGTTGAAAGGGGGGCGAGCGGTGGCTGCCGCTTGGATCGCACGAATCGAACCGGCCCGCGAAGCGGGTCGGTCCGGAGGAATGGTCAGGCCGCAGTGGACTGCCGATAGACAAGCCAGCCCAATACGATCACGGCTGCCCAGAAAACCAGACCGACCACAGTACAGGCCGTTTCATCGGGCTCGGACTTCGGCCGGAAGGTCCGAAGGATCACGTAACCCGCTCCCTGGATCAACAACTCCACCACGACCTCGAACACAAGTCTTCCGATGAAACGGAATACCCCGCCGAGCGCCTCACCAGCAATGTCTCCAAGCGGCATGAGCAGATTCCCGGCAGCGCGACTACATCGTATGCGTCGCTTTATCCGAATTGAGGATGCCCGCGAGGATCGCTTCGATCTTGTTCTTCACTGCTTCGCCCTCGGAGGTGTCGGCGAACTGCACGCCGATGCCGGCGACGCGGTTGCCCTGGGCGCCGGACGGCGTGACCCACGCGACCTTGCCGGCGACGGGCAGGCGTTCGGGGGATTCGGGCAGGGTCATCAGCAGGAAGACTTCGTCGCCGATGAAATAGCGCTTGGGGGTGGGCACGAACACGCCGCCCTGTTTGATGTAGGGCATGTACGCCTGGAACAGGGCGTTCTTGTCCTTCACCGCGAGGGAGAGGATGCCCTGACGGGCGCCGCCTGCCGCTTTCACGTTCATCGTCTTACTCCAGAAGCTTTCTGAGACGCCCCGCCCGCCGGTTTGCCCGGACCGCGCCACTGGGCGAGCAATTCGGCCAAAGCCAGGTCGGCGCGGACCGTAGTCCGCAGCAGGTCGCGGGTGCGGTTGGCCGCGTCGAACCATGTGGCGAGGGTGCGGATTCTGATCGGATCGGTCAAGCGCCCGGCTTCGGCCAGGGCCAGATCGGCGGCGTGGCGCAGGCGCTGGTCGAGATCTTCGGCGTCGGCCCAGCGTTTCGCGGTTTCCAGCGCGGAACGTTCGCCGCGGCCGATGGCCTGCATGTCGGCCGCGATATCGCGGCGAAGATCCAGGCCGCCGTCGCGCAGCCAGCGGTCGGCCAGGCCGGGATGGCCGCGGGCAGCGGTGAGCGCTTCATGCGCGACGGCGTCGGCGTGACCCTGCGCCAGCAGCCAGGTCAGGGATTCGTCGGCCGGCGGCAGGCGGAATTCGATCCGCTGGCAGCGGCTGCGGATGGTCGCGGGCAGGCGCGCGGGCTGGGCGCTGATCAGCCACAGATAGCGGCCGGGCTGCGGCTCTTCCAGGGTTTTCAGCAGCGCGTTGCAGGCGGCGTGGTTGATGGCGTCGGCGGGATCGAGAATCACGATCTGCGCGCCGCCGTACTGCGGGGTGAGCGCGAGTTTTTCGGAGATCTGGCGGATCTGTTCGATCACCAGTTCGGTGCGCAGCCGCGGCGGACGCGCCTTGTCGTTCCATTCGTAGCCGACGAAGGTCAGGTCGGGATGGCCGGAGTGGCCGAACGGATGCGCGAGGCGTCCATCGGGGCGCAGTTCGGGCGATTCGCGCTGGTAGCGGTTCTCGAACAGCTGGCAGCTGCGGCACTGGCCGCAGGGCTCGCCCGCGCTGTCGCGCCGGGTACAGAGCATGCGCTGGGCGAGACGCTCCGCGAGCAGACGCTTGCCCAACTGCGCGGGGCCGCAGAACAGCAGCCCGTGGCCCAGGCGACCGCTGTCGAGCGCGGCGGTGGTCTGCGCGTACATGCGCTGCTGCCAGGGCGCGAACGCTGGCAATTGCAGGCTCATGCGTGCGATCCAGAACATTCAGCACGACGGTGATTGTTGCTGTGACACCCTTTGAAAGAGGGGGGCGATGATCGCGAAGCGATCGACGGGGGGATTTGCTGTTGCTCTGCTTTGGCGAACAGCAACAGCAAATCCCCCCTGCCCCCCTTTTTCAAAGGGGGGAACAGCGCGTTGATGTTGGTCATCGTCGCCACTTCGACTTCGACTTCAACTTCAACTTGGGCTTCGGCCTCGACTTGGGCTTCGACCTCGACTGCCGTTGCCGTCACGGCCATTACCGTCGCTGAAACATTCGGCATTGCTGTATTCGCCACGTCAGCCATGTCGGCAACCTCGGACGGCAATGCTTTGCTTTCGCCCCCTTTGAAAAAGGGGGTCGGCGATCGCGCAGCGATCGACGGGGGGATTTGCTGTTGCTCTGCTTCGGCGAACAGCAACAGCAAATCCCCCCTGCCCCCCTTTTTCAAAGGGGGAAACAGCAGGGCAGACACATCGTTCGACACGCGCAGATCCATCAGAACCCGCCGCGCGCGATGAACATGCGCAGGATGGCGACGGCGTCGGCGGCGACTTCGGATGCGCGCTGAGTGGCGTCGATCACGCGCACGCGATCGGGCGCGGCGCGCGCGCGGTCCAGAAAAGCGCGACGCACGTTCTCGAAGAAATCGTCGCGCTCGCGTTCGATGCGGTCCGGGCCCTGGCCGCCGAATGCCAGATCGCGGCCGCGGGTGCGTTCGCGACCCTGGGCGACGCCAAGATCCAGCAACAGCGTCAGGCCAGGCTGCAGGCCGACCACGCGCTGTTCGAGTTCGGCGATGAATGCCGAATCGATGCCGCGGCCGCCGCCCTGGTAGGCGTAGCTGGAATCCGTGAAGCGGTCGCTGATCACCCAGGCGCCGCGTTCCAGCGCAGGGCGGATGGTTTCGCGCACGTGCTGCGCGCGCGCGGCGAACATCAGCAGCAGTTCCGTTTCGGCGGTGGGCGGTTCGTGCTGCACCCCATCGACGGCCACGTTGAGCAGCAGATCGCGGATCTGTTCGGCCAGCGGCGTGCCGCCGGGCTCGCGGGTAGACACCACTTCATGCCCGGCCTGTTGCAGCGCATCGCGCAGCGCGTTGAGCACGGTGGTCTTGCCCGCGCCCTCGCCGCCTTCCAGCGAGACGAAATGCGGATGGCGCTCGAGTTCGTTCCTGGCAGCGACTTCGGTCATTGCGCGCGCGCCTGCTGCTCGCGGTAACGCTTGACGTAGTCCGCTACTGCGACCTGGTGCTCGGCATAGGTCTTCGAGAACACATGGCGGCCGCTGCCGTCGCCCACCGCGACGAAGAACAGCGCGTCGCCGGGCGCCGGATGCGCAGTGGCCTGCAGCGCGTCGCGACCGGGCATGGCGATGGGCGTCGGGGGCAGCCCGTCGCGGGTGTAGGTGTTGTACGGGGTGTCGGTGCGCAGGTCGCTCTTGCGGATGTTGCCGGTGTAGGCGCTGCCCATGCCGTAGATGACCGTGGGATCGGTTTCCAGCCGCATCGGCACCTTCAGGCGACGCAGGAACAGGCCGGCGATCTGCGGGCGTTCGCTGGCGATGCCGGTTTCCTTCTCGACGATCGACGCCAGGATCAGCATCTCGTAAGGCGAATCCAGCGGCAGATCCTTGTCGCGTCCCTCCCAGGCTTCGCCCAGCGCCTGCTCCATCGCCGTGGCCGCGCGCTTGAGCACGTCCAGGTCGCTGTCGTTGCGGGTGTAGAGATACGTCTCGGGCAGGAAGCGGCCTTCCGGATGCTGCGCGCCCAGGCCGAGCGCGCGCATCAGCGACGCGTTGTCGAGATCGGCGGTCGTCTGCTTCAAGGGCGTGGCCTTCGCCAATGCCGCGCGCAGTTCGCGGATGTTCCAGCCTTCGACGATGGTGAAACGATAGTTCATGACCTTGCCGTCGCGCATCCGCGACAGCAGATCGCGCGGGGTCATGCCGGGTTCCAGCGCGTATTCGCCGATCTGGATCTTGCCGGCGGCGCCCATCTGTTTGGCCAGCGCGCGCCATTCGAGGTCGCGGGTCTCGATGCCGAGTTCGCCCAGTTTGCGCAGCACCTTCGGCAGCGAATCGCCGGGCGCGACGATCACGCTGTCGCCCGGCTCGATCCCGGCGATGGCGGCGTCGGCGAAACCGAGGAACCGCTGATACGCCACCACGCCGAGCGCGCCTGCCGCGACCACGATCAGCGTCAACAACAGCAGCGCGAGTACGCCGAGGCGGGATTTTTTCCTGGGAGCTCGACTCACGGGGGGTCCTCGTTCCTGGCGACGTTGTTCGGGATGTTGTCGAAAGCGGGATGCGCGGCGGCGAGCCGCCTGCGCGCATCGGCAACCGCGGGATGCGGCGACCACGCACGGTCGCCCAGCCGGGCCACCGGCAGGATACCGCGCACCGCGTTGCACAGAACCACCGCGTCGGCGGTTTCGACATCATCCGCGCTGAGACGACGCTCGCCGGCGGCGAAGGCGCGCAGCGCCCAGCTGCGGCAGACCCCGGCGATGCCGCACTGGTCCAGCGGCGGCGTCCACCAGCGGCCTTCGCGCAGCACGAACAGGTTCGCGGCGGTCGCGGCGATCACGTCGCCTCCGGTGTCCAGCATCAGGCCTTCGTCGATGTCCGGATCGCACCACTCGGCGCGGGCCATGATCTGTTCCAGCCGATTGCAGTGTTTCAGGCCCGCCAGCAGCGGCTGCCGCGCCAGGCGCGTCTCGCACCAGCGCAGGACCAGACCGCCCGGGCGTGGCGGCGGCGGCAGCGTGGAAACCGCCAGCATCCACACCGCCGGCGCGTCCGGCGACGGCGCATAGGCGCGTCCGCCGCTGCCGCGGGTGATGACCAGCTTCACCACCGCGTCGCGATGCAGCGACAGCCAGTCGTGCAGCTCAGTCTCGATGCAGTCGGCCGACGGCAGCGCGATCCGCAGCCGCGCCGTGCCCAGCACCAGCCGGGCGCGGTGGCCCGGCCACCACGGAATCACGCCGCCGACCGCGCGCATGGTCTCGAACACGCCGTCGCCGTAGGCGAAGCCGCGACCGGCGGCGAGCACACTGTCGACACCGTCGGCCACGCGTTCTTCGCCGACGAACAGACGCGCGTTCATGGCTCGGCCCCCAGCGCTTTGAGTAGGCCGCGGGCCTTGGCCCGGGTTTCGTCGAGTTCGCGCTGCGGGTCGGAGTCGGCGACGATGCCGGCGCCGGTGCGGAAGCGCAGCCGGCTTCCGCCCGCCGCGCTTCGGTCGCGCATGTCCGTTTCGACTTCCGCGCTGCGGATCAGGATGTTGAGGTCGAGGTCGCCATCGCGATTGAGCCAACCGAACGCGCCGGTGTAAGCGCCGCGGCCTGTGCCTTCCAGCTCGGCGATGATCTGCATGCAGCGCACTTTCGGGCACCCCGTAATCGTGCCGCCGGGAAACACCGCGCGGATGGTGTCGCCGGGCGTGGCGTCGTCGCGCAACCGGCCGCGCACATTGCTGACGATGTGATGCACATGCGAATAACTTTCGACCGTCATGAGTTCATCGACTTCGACGCTGCCCGGCATGCAGATGCGGCCGAGATCGTTGCGCTCCAGATCGATCAGCATCACGTGTTCGGCGCGTTCTTTCGGATGGCCGACCAGTTCGCGGATGCGCGCTGCGTCGTCGTCGCCGTCGAAGCGCGGGCGGGTGCCGGCGATCGGCCGGGTTTCGACCACATCGCCGCGCACCGACACCAACCGTTCGGGCGAAGAACTCACGATCGCCCACCGGGTCTTCTCGTCGCCGTTCGCGGTCTCGCCGGTGAACAGGCCCGCGAACGGCGCCGGGCTGGCCGCGCGCAGACGCGCATAGAGCAGTGCGGGTTCGAGCGGCTGCGCGAAGCGCGCGCGCCACGCGCGCGAAAGATTGACCTGGAACACGTCGCCGGCCGCGAGGTAATCGAGAATGCGCGAGACGCCGTCGGTGAACGCGCCGGGCGCATCGTCTTCCAGCGACTGCGGCGGCTGCCATGCGGGCAGCGGCGCGGGATCCTGCGCGTTAAGATCGGCGAAGATGCGGTCCAGCATCGCCTCGGCGCCCAGCTCGGCCACCGCGAAACATTCGCCCGTCGCGTGATCGCGCAGCACCGCCGCAGGACAGCGCAGCGCCAGCGCCAACGGCAACGCGCCCTCGGCCTGCGGCAGACGCAACACCGGCTCCACCTGCGCGGCGAATTCGTAGCCGAAATACAGCGCCCAGCCGCCGCGGAACGGCCAGCGCGGCTCTTCGCGCGAGGTGCGCAGGGCGTGCCAGCGCGCGTCGAGCAGTGCGAGGAAATCGTCGCCGATGTCGCTGCCGTCACTGCCGTCGTGGTCGCGGAAGCGCACACGACCATCCGGATCGAGACGCAGGCTTTCGCCGCTGGCGACCAGCAGCAGATCCCAGCGCCCCTGCGCATGGCCGGCATGCAGCGACGACGAGGTGGATTGCAGCAACAGCGGATAGCGCGCGGGCGCGAGGCGATGCAGGCGCAGCAGATCGCTGTCCGCAGGCAGCGCGCGGGTGACGATCATGTTCGGAGCCCAGGGAAGCGGATCAAGGACGCGTGGCGCGGATCAAAGACGACCGAACACCAGCGTCCCGTTGGTGCCGCCGAAACCGAAACCGTTCGACACCGCGATATCGATCTTTTTCTCGCGCGCGAGGTTCGGCACGTAGTCGAGGTCGCAGCCCTCGCCCGGCGTTTCGAGATTGATCGTCGGCGGGATGATGCCGGTATGCAGCGCCATGATCGAGAAGATCGCCTCCACGCCACCGGCCGCGCCCAGCAGATGCCCGGTCATCGACTTGGTCGACGACACCATCGTCTTGTAAGCATGGTCGCCGAGCGCGCGTTTGATCGCGCGGGTTTCGGCGACATCGCCCAGCGACGTCGATGTGCCGTGCGCGTTGAGATAGTCGACCTGATCGGCGTTGATGCCCGCGTCGCGGAGCGCCGCCGCCATGCAGCGCGCCGGGCCGGAGCCATCCTCGCTGGGCGCGGTCATGTGGAATGCGTCGGCGCCGGCGCCGAAGCCGCGCAGCTCGCAGTAGATGCGCGCGCCGCGCGCCTTGGCGTGTTCGTATTCCTCGATGACGAGAATGCCGGCGCCGTTGCCCATCACGAAACCGTCGCGATCCTTGTCCCACGGACGCGAGGCGCGGGTGGGGTCGTCGTTGCGGGTCGACATGGCTTTCATCGCGCAGAACCCGCCGATGGAGGTCGGGCTGGTGCCGTATTCGGCGCCGCCGGCGATCATCACGTCGGCATCGCCGTATTGGATGGTGCGCATCGCCATGCCGATAGAATGGTTGGAGGTGGCGCAGGCCGACACCGCCGAGAAATTCGGGCCCTGGATGCCGGTCATGAGACTGATCTGGCCCGGCAGCATGTTGATGATGGTGCTGGGGATGTAGAACGGCGACACCTTGCGCGCACCGCCATCGTGGAGCTTGATGGTCTGTTCCTCGATACCGAGGATGCCGCCGATGCCGGAGCCGATGATCGCGCCGATGCGTTCGGCGTTGGCTTCGGTCACTTCCAGGCCGGAATCGCGGATCGCCATCAGGCTGGTGGCCACGCCGTAGTGGATGAAGGGATCCATCTTCTTGAGGTCTTTCGCCGTCATCCAGTCGGCGGGATCGAAACCCTTGACCTCGCCGGCGATCCGCGTCGCCATCGCCGAGGCATCGAAACCCGTGAGTTCGGCGATACCGGAACGCCCGTTGACGATGCCATCCCAACTGCTGGCCAGATCGTTGCCCAGGGGCGACACGATTCCAAGACCTGTGACTACGACACGACGCTTCGACATGCTGGACTCCTGACTCTGCTTCAGACCACTGCCGTGCGGACCACGTCTATGCTGATCGCTTGCGGATGGCTCGTCCGTGGCAGCTGCTTGACCCAAAACGCGCAGGGCCGCGATGCGGCCCCTGCGTTCGCCCGGACGCGACGCGCCCGGGTTGTGTGATCGATGTTGTTACGCCTTGACGTGCGCCTTGATGTAATCGATGGCCTGCTGCACCGAGGTGATCTTCTCGGCTTCCTCGTCCGGGATCTCGCACTCGAATTCTTCTTCGAGGGCCATCACCAGTTCAACGGTGTCGAGGGAGTCGGCGCCGAGATCGTCAACGAAGGAGGCGTTGATGGTGACTTCCTCTTCCTTGACGCCAAGCTGTTCGACGACGATTTTCTTGACGCGTTCTTCGATGCTGCTCATGGGTAGTGTGCTCCGGGAGGAATATTGCGGTGGATAGTGTAAGGGAATCCAGGTCCTGGGACAGTCCTGGCGATATCTTTTCGATTCAACAACTTACTGAAAACGGGTTCGCCCGCGCCGCGCAAACGCGCGACTCAGGCCATGTACATGCCGCCGTTGACGTGCAGGGTTTCGCCGGTGACGTAGCCTGCGGCGGGCCCGGCCAGGAACGCCACGGCGTGGGCGATATCGGTGGCTTCGCCGAGACGACCCAGCGCGATCTGGCCGAGCAGACCCTCGCGCGCCGCCTCCGGCATCGCACGGGTCATGTCGGTGTCGATGAAACCGGGCGCGACGACATTGACGGTGATGCCGCGCGAACCGATTTCCTTCGCCAGCGATTTGCTGAAGGCGATGATGCCGGCCTTGGCCGCCGCGTAATTGGTCTGACCGGCATTGCCGGTGACACCGATGACCGAGGCGATATTGATGATGCGGCCCCTGCGCGCCTTCATCATGCCGCGCATCACCGCCTTGCTGGTGCGATAGACGCTGCTGAGGTTGGTGTCGATGATCGACTGCCATTCCTCGTCCTTCATGCGCATCAGCAGATTGTCGCGGGTGATGCCGGCGTTGTTGACCAGGATCGATACCGCGCCGAATTCCTTGGCGATGCCGTCGATCAGCGCATCGACCGCGGCGGAATCGACCACATCGAGCTTGCGTCCGTGACCGCCGAGCGGCGCGAGGCGCTCGGCGATCGCGGCGGCGCCGCCCTCGGAAGTGGCGGTACCGATGACGGTCGCGCCCTGCGCGGCGAGCATGTCGGCGATGGCGGCGCCGATGCCGCGGCTGGCGCCGGTCACCAGTGCGATTTCGCCCTGTAGCGGACGGTAGGTCATGGAATCGGTATTCATGGCGTTCGTGGGTTGATGTGCGTGGTCCGGCGCGGGCGCGGGACGCGAAAGGTCAGCGCAACGTCGGGCGCGCGCCGTACTGGCCGGGGGCGTAAGTGGCGAAAGGCGGATCGATGCGCGCTGCGACGGGCTGCGCCTCCTGTCCCGGTGGGACGGAGGTCGGTGTCGGATACGTCGATTGCTTTGCGGTCACGCGGTCTTCCAGCTCGAATTCGGTGAGCGATGATACGGGCGAAAGCACCGGTCTGTCTGTACGAAGGCGTATGTGGGAGAGCCGGGCCCGGCGACGGACACGACGCACGCTGCCGGATACGAAAAAAACCGTCGCGATTCACGATCGCGATGGTTTCGTCAATACGCCGTTCGGCGAAGGTTCAGTAGCGAAGCAGCACCGAGCCCCAGGTGAAACCGCCGCCGAAGGCTTCCAGCAGCAGCATCTGCCCGCGCTGGATCCTGCCCGAGCGCACCGCTTCGTCCAGCGCCAGCGGCACCGAACCCGACGACGTGTTGCCGTGGCGGTCGACGGTGACGATCACCCGCTCCATCGGCATGTCCAGGCGCTTGGCGGTGGCTTCGATGATGCGCAGATTGGCCTGATGCGGGATCAGCCAATCGATGTCGCGACGATCGAGGCCGTTGGCTTCCAGCGTTTCCTCGACCAGGGAATCCAGCGCCTTGACCGCATGCTTGAACACGTCGCTGCCGGCCATGTTGATGCGCACGCCGGCATTCTTCTCTTCAGGCTTGAAACCGACGGAGACGCCGACCGGGTTCCACAGCAGTTCCTTCTTGCCGCCATCCGCATGCAGATGGGTGCTGAGGATGCCGGTGTCGGTATCGGGCTTGAGTACGACCGCGCCGGCACCGTCGCCGAACAGCACGCAGGTGGTGCGGTCGTTCCAGTCGATCATCCGGGTCAGCGTTTCCGAGCCGACCACCAGCACGTTTTTCGCGGCGCCGGAACGAATGAATTTATCGGCGACGGTCAGCGCAAAGATGAAGCCGGAGCAGGCGGCGTTGACGTCGAACGCCGCGCAGCCGTTCGCGCCCAGACGGTGCTGCAACAGGCAGGCAGTGGACGGGAAGATCAGGTCGGGCGTGGTGGTGCCGAGGACGATCAGATCGAGTTCGGAGGCATCCACGCCAGCGGCTTCCAACGCGCGGACCGAGGCGTGGTACGCCAGGTCGCAGGTGGTTTCGCCTTCGGCGGCGATATGGCGCTGGCGTATGCCGCTGCGGCTGGTGATCCATTCATCGCTGGTATCGACGAATTTGGCCAGATCGTCGTTGGTGACGATCTTCTCCGGCAGATAACTGCCGGTGCCTGCGATACGCGCGAAAACTTGATTGGTCATGCCGGCCCGTTGCCTCGTCGCGGCGACGCGGCCGCCAGCGGCCGGGTCGCGGAAGGGCCTGGCGCCCAGAACGGCAAATCCAGGCTCAAAAAGTAGGACGCGGCCTTTCGGCCGCATCCCTGTGGCGTACCGGCGATGCCGGCACTGCTTTCACGTGGCGCCATCATGGCGCCGCGACGATCATTCTTCGTCGACGGCCTTGACCTTGGGCGCGATCACCTGACGGCCGCGATAATAGCCGTCCTTGGTGATGTGGTGACGCAGATGGACTTCGCCCGACGTCGGGTCTGTCGCCAGCTGCTTGGCGGTCAGGGCATCGTGCGAACGACGCTGGCCACGACGGGAAGGAGTGACGCGGGATTTCTGCACAGCCATGGGATTGCTCCAGCTCGAAACGTAGATGATTCGGTGAATGTAGGGAAATTCGTGGATCGCGGAAGTCGTAGGAACCTGGCGGGACACGCCCAAGTTTTCTCTAACGCCTTCCTCAAATTTTCTTCAGTGAAGCCAACGCCGCGAACGGATTGGCGCGCGCCTCTTCCTCAGGCGGCACCGGCCAGTCGCGCTCGACCGATTCGCTGCCCGGCATCGTCGGCACCAGCGGTACGGCGAGGATCAACTCATCCTCGACCAGCTCTGCGGGCCGCAACATGCCGTCATCGGACAACTGCAACACCTCGTAGTCCGGCAGCAGCGAGGCTTCGACATCCTCCTCGTCGCCATCGATGCCGCGCACCAGCGCGAACCGCTGCGACACCGTCACCGGCTGCAGGAACCGCTGCAGACTGCGCTGACAGATCAGCGGCAACTCGGCATCGACCCGCAGCTCCGCGAACGGCACCTGCAACGCATCATGGCCGAATTCCAGAGTGAAGCACGCTTCACCCTCGGTATCGGCCAGCAGATCGCGGAGGCGGGCCATCGCGGCCAGCGATAGTCGGCCATCGAAACTGCGCCGGGCTGCCGCCATACGCCAAGCGTCCAATAGTTCGGGCACTTCAGCGGACATAAGACGCGGAATGTTAAGGACAGCGCCGCGCACTGTCAAACCCGGACCCTTGCAGTGCGGGCTATTTGCCCCTCGGCCCGGCCCGGGGCAGACTGTCCGACCATACGAGAGCCTACCCGCGTGACCGGTTCCGCACTTCCTGCCATCACGACCCTCGCCGCAGCCATCACCGTTGCGGCTCTGGCATTGGCCTGGCGCGTCCGCCGCCTAGGCGCCCCGCGCCAGCGGGCCTTTACGCGCCTGCTGGACGCCGCGGACGCGCTCGAAGCCCGGCTGCGCACGGCGAAAGCCGAAATCGAGGCCATCACCGGCGATGAGGACGAAAGCGTCCGCGCCGCGCTGCAGGAAATGCTGCGCCAGCGGCTCTGGCTGCAACAGCACGGCGAGACCGCTTCGATCCAGACTCTGGACGAACTTCGCGCGTCGATCGATCAGGCCCGCGCCCGCATCGACCAGCAACTGATCCAGGTCGAGCGCGCCCGCGCCGCCGCGCCCTGAGCCCGGCACTGCCGTTGAATTCCAGTTACCCATGCCCAGCCTGATCCTCGCCTCCACCTCGACCTATCGCCGCGCCCTGCTCGAACGGCTTGGCCTGCCGTTCGCCACCGTCCGGCCCGAGGTCGACGAGTCGCCGCTGCCCGGCGAGTCCCCGCAGACCCTGGCCGAACGACTGGCCATCGCAAAGGCTGAAGCGGTGCTCGCCCGGACCCATGACGACACATGGGTGATCGGCTCCGATCAGGTGGCCGAACTGGACGGCCGGCCGCTGGGCAAACCCGGCCGCCATGCCGCCGCGGTCGCTCAGCTGCGGTCGATGTCGGGTCGCGAGGTGCGATTCCTGACCGCGGTCTGCATCGCCGGTCCGGACGGACGCCGGCTGCGGGCGCTGGACGTCACCACGGTCCGCTTCCGCGCATTGAGGGACGACGAGATCGAACGTTATGTCGCCCGCGAGCAGCCGCTGGACTGCGCCGGCAGCTTCAAATGCGAAGGCCTGGGCATCGCCCTCTTCGATGAGATCGACAACCGCGACCCGACGGCGCTGATCGGGCTGCCATTGATCGCCACCGCGCGGTTGTTGCGCGAGGCAGGGTTCGTGGTGCCTTGATGGGCTGTCGATGTAGAGCGGACTTCAGTCCGCTGCGCCATCTGCGGGGAAAGCAGCGGCTTGAAAGCCGCTCTACGAAAAAAAAGAAACGCGTTACCTCAATCGCACGACCTGTTCCGGCCAGTCCTCGACGCTGCCGTCGCGCCCATGCAACCTCAGGCCCAGCCAATAGGTTCCGGGCGAGCGCTTGCCCAGATCGACGTCGGCGCGGAAACCGACGTTCGGCTGCTGCGGATCGGTGGAGCCGCCGTCGCGCCATTTCGCCCAGAAGCCCGCGACTTCGGGACGCGCCAGTCCGTACTGCGCGTCTGCGACAGGTTCGCCGTCGATGAGCACCTCGACCCGCGCCAGTCCCACGCCGTCCTTGAAAGCCCAACCCTGCACCGGGAACCGGCGATCGACCGCCTCGCCTTCGGTCGGAACGTCGACCCACGCCATCGCCGGCGCGACGCATGCGCCATCGGCAGCATCCGGCGACAGCGCGAACAGCAGGAACCGCTGGCGGCCGCGATCGATGTTCAACACCTTCGGCGGAGGCAGCGGCCCGACCATCGCGCATAGATCGTGGTAGCGCTGCAGCAATTCGCGATAGCTGACATCGGTGGCGCCAACCACCAGCAGCATCGGGCCATCGGTAGGCGCGAGGCGTCCGTCGCGCTGCAGCCCCCAGAGCCGGAGCTGTGGCGCGCGGCCGTGGTGGTGATTCAACGGATGATCGAGCACCCGGATGTCTGGATCGTCCAGCGCGAAACCCAGCTCGGCGCCGATCTTGAAGTTGTCGGCGAGCAACCGCGTGCCGATCGGCATCCGCGCACGCATCGCGTCGACTTCGTTCGCCAGCACGTTCCAGCCAGCGAAATTCGACGGGTACCACTTGCTGGCCGCGCTGCGTTCGCGCACGGCCGGCGACGACACCGCTGCGTAGTAGCCTAGGCCGGCGAACAGACCCGCTGCCGTCAACGTCCATGCAACGCGGCGCCACGGCGCCGACCATCGCGACAGCACCAGCGGCGCCAGCGGCAGCAGGGCAAGATAGGCCGGCAGCGGCCAGTGGAAACTCACGCGTTCGCTGTCGGCGAAAAAACCCAGCGCGAAGAATCCGGACAGCACCAGCAATCCCGACCATGCCAGATAACGCAGGCCGGGCGCAGAACCCGCGCCGCGCTGCGCGATGCCGGCGCGCAGCATCGCGAACAGCAGCAGCGGCGTGACGACAAGCGCCTGCACTGCGATGAACAGCAGGCCATCGCGATGGAACGCCCAGGGATGACGTTCCACGAGCTGGAAACGCAGGCCGGCATCGGCGTTGTCGAGATTCCACAGCAGCAGCGGCAACCATGCGAGCGCGCCGAGCGCCACCGCCAGCCATAGCCGCACGTCGCGCAGCACGCGGCGGCCCTCCGGCAGCATCAGCATCGCCACAAAACCGACGCCGATCACCGCGATGAAGCGATAGTGCGTGAGCCCGCCGATGATCAGCCCCGCCGCGAGCAGCGCGATCGCCGTCCAGGTCGCCATCCAGGTCGTACTGCGCATCAGCCGGCTGCCCGCATCCAGGCACAGCACCGTCGCCAGCGCCAGCGGCACATCCGGCAGCGCCAGCACGCCGAGTGTGCCGAGCAGCGGCAGCAGCACCGCCAGCATGCCGGCCTGCCATGCATGCGCCGGTCCGGTTTCGCGCCGCGCGATGGCGACGATCCACCACGGCAGCAGCGCCGCGATCGACAGGAACGGCCAGCGCAAACCCAAAGCACTGTAGCCGCCGACTTCGACACCCGATCGCGTCAACCACGCGGTGAGTCCGGGCAGATCCGAATACGCCCACGCCAGATGGCGGCCTTCCTGCCAGTAGAACGCTTCGTCCACGAACAGCGGCAAGCGCGCGGCGAGCACGCACTTGACCAGCGTCGCCGCCGCCCAGAGCGCGATGAACTTTCGTTTCGCCGAATCCGTCTGCTGTTTCAATGCGTAGTCTCGTTACACTGCCGGAAAATGCCCGCAAAGCTATCGGAGAATCCCGTGAAGCAAGCTCTCGAACCCCGTACATGCTAAACGACGCGCAGATCGACGCCCTCAAACGCGCCCAGGCGCAGGTCAATCAACTGGTGCTGGGCAAGCCGCAGGAAGTGCGCCTGGCCTTCGTCGCCCTGCTCTCCGACGGCCATGTGCTGATCGAGGATCTGCCCGGGCTGGGCAAGACCACGCTGGCGCATGCGCTGGCGGCCAGCCTCGGCCTCGGCTTCCAGCGCGTGCAGTTCACGTCCGATCTGCTGCCGTCGGACATCGTCGGCGTGTCGGTGTTCGACGCCCAGGCGCGGAGTTTCCAGTTCCATCCCGGTCCGGTGTTCGCGCAGGTGCTGCTGGCGGACGAGATCAACCGCGCGCCGCCGCGTACGCAGAGCGCGTTGCTCGAAGCGATGGCCGAGCATCAGGTGACGGTCGACGGCGTGACCCATCCCCTGCCCGATCCGTTCTTCGTGATCGCGACCCAGAATCCGGTCGATCTGTCCGGCACCTATCCGCTGCCGGATTCGCAGTTGGACCGCTTCCTGCTGCGGCTGCATCTGGGCTATCCGCCCGAGGACGCCGAGCGCGCGCTGCTGGCCGGCAGCGACCGCCGTGATCTGATCGCGCGCAGCGAAGCGGTGCTGAGCGGCGACGACGTGCGCGCACTGCGCCGCGCGGTGAGCGACGTCCACGCCAGCGAGGCGCTGATTGCCTACGTGCAGAAACTGATGGCGCGCAGCCGTCATCACCCCGGCGTGCGCGTCGGCCTGTCGCCGCGCGCGGGACTGGCGCTGCTGCGTGCGGCGCGCGCGCATGCGCTGCTGCTCGGCCGCGCGCACGCGCTGCCGGACGATGTGCAGACATTGTTCATCGCGGTGGCGGCGCATCGGCTGGTGGCCGATGCCGATGGCGGCGACGGCACCGCGCTGGCGAAATCGATCCTGCATGCGGTGGCGGTGGATTGATGACGCCATTCACCCCCGTTCACTGCGTTCGCTCTTCCCTCTCCCCGCCACTCGGGGAGAGGGTGACCGAAGGCCGGGTGAGGGGCGCGTGACCGACGGTGGCCTGCGCGGCTGGATCGAACGCCGCGCGTCGAAGTGGATCAGGCCGCGCGCGCCCGAAGCGCTGCCGGTGACCTTCGACCGCCGTCGCATCTATGTGTTGCCGACCGGTTTCGGCCTGTTCTTCACCGCTCTGCTGGTGGCGATGCTGCTGGGCGCGCTGAACTACAACAACAATCCGGCGCTGCTGCTCGCACTGCTGCTGGGCGGCGCCGCACACACCGGCCTGTTCGCCGCGCATCTGCAGTTGTCGGCGCTCAGCATCACCGCGATCGGCGCCGAACCGGTGAGCGCCGGCAAGCCGCTGCAATTGCGCCTGCATGCGCGCGCCGAGCCCGGACGCGAGCGCCGCGGGCTGCGCATCGCATGGGGCGAGCACACCGCATTCCTGTCGCTGCATCAGGGCGCCGGCGAAGCGGCGATCGAGCTGCCCACCGAACAGCGCGGCTGGCTGGAACCCGAACGCCTGCGCATCTCCACCACCCGTCCGCTGGGTCTGGTGGTGGCCTGGAGCTACGTCTGGCCGGAACGGCCGCTGTTGGTCTACCCCGCGCCAGAAGCGAACGGCCCGCCGCTGCCCGAAGGCGGCGGCGACCGTGCCATCGCGCGCCTGCATCCCGCCGGCGACGACGTCCACCACCTGCGCAGCTACCGTCGCGGCGATTCGCGCCGGGCCATCGCCTGGAAACCATCGGCGCGACGCAACGAACTGCTGGTGCGCGAATACGAACAGCCGCTGGGCGCCGATATCGATCTGGACTGGCGCCCGCTCGCCACCCTGCCCTACGAACACCGCATCCGCCGCCTCGCGCGCTGGGTGGACGAGGCCGAACGCGACGGCCGTCGATATCGACTGCTGCTGCCGGGGCAACCGCCGCTGGGTCCGGCGCAGGGCGCGCTGCACCGCCATGCCTGCCTGAAGGCGCTGGCGCTGATGCCGGCAGCAGCTCCCACCTCCTTGCGTAATGGGAAGGGGTAATCGATGTCGCAGGCCGCTGCTTCACCCCTCCCCAACCCGTCCGGCCCATCGGCCCAGCCGCCGGGCGTTCGGCCGAGTGCGGACGCATCGTCCGCAAGCACTCGACCTCACCCCCTGCGCTTTCAGCGAAAGGGAGGGAGACAAGCGGTTGCGTCAACCCTCGAACCCATCGCCCGGCGCTGGACGCTGGTAGCCGCGGCCGCCTGCCTGCTGCCGCTGCTGCTGCAGGTGCCGCCGATGCTGGCGCTGGGCATCGGCGCGGTCGCCGTCGCGGTACCGATGCTGGCGCGCGAGGGCCGCGCACCCACCTGGCTGCGCCTGATCCTCATCGTCGCCCTGCTCGGCACGGTGATGACGCTGTACGACTTCCGCTTCGGCCGAGATACCGGCTGCGCGCTGCTGGCGACGATGCTGGCGCTGAAACCCGTGGAGATGCGTTCGCTGCGCGATGCCCGCAGCCTGCTCGGCTTCGCGCTGTTCGCGCCGTTCGCGACGTTCCTGCTCGACCAGGGGCCGCGGTCGCTGACGCTGGGGCTGATTGCCGCGGTCGCGGTGCTGGCGGCGCTGCTGAAACTGTCGGAAGTGGAAGTGGGCGAAACCGCGCCTCCGGGCCGGCCATGGCGGCGCTTCGGCGCGGTACTGCGGATGATCGCCATCGGCCTGCCGCTGGCGATGGTGGTGTTTTGGCTGTTCCCGCGCTTCGGCGCGCCGCTGTGGGGCGTGCCCGAGCGTGCGCTGAGCCGCCCGGGACTTTCCGACCGGATGACGCCGGGCGACTGGATCGACATGGTCGCCGACGACAGCCCGGCGCTGCGAGCGACCTTCATCGGCGAAGCGCCGCCGCAGACGCAGATGTACTGGCGCGGTCCGGTGTTGTGGGATTTCGACGGCCGCAGTTGGACCGCCGTGGAATGGTCGCGCTCGATGGGTAGCGCGCAGGCGGTGCCGGGGCCGAAACGCTACGACTACGAACTCGAGATCGAACCGACCGAGCGCAATCAGCTGGTCGCGCTGGAAATGCCGCTGGCCGCACCGCCCGGCAGCCGGCTGGGCCGGGATTTCAGCCTGCGCAGCGACGTCCAGCTCAACGGCATCACGCGCTGGCGAATGCGCTCGTCGCCGCAGGCGACGCTCGAAACCGATCTGCACCCGTCGTTGCGCAGACTCGCCCTGCGCCTGCCCGCCGGCTACAACCCGCGCACGCGGGCCCTGGCCGACGCCTGGCGGCGCGAAGCCGGGCCGTCCAGCGCGGCCAGCGACAACGCCATCGTCAAGCGCGCGATCGCCTGGATCCGCGCCGAATTCGCTTACACCCTCGACACGCCCTTGCTCGGCCGCCACACCGTCGACGAATTCCTGTTCGACGAGAAGGCCGGGTTCTGCGAACACTACAGCGGCGCGTTCGTGTTCCTGATGCGTTCGGCCGGCATTCCGGCGCGGGTGGTCACCGGCTACACCGGCGGCTACCGCAACCCGGTCGGCGGTTACTGGCTGGTGCGCCGGTCCGACGCCCATGCCTGGGCCGAAGTCTGGCTGCAGGGCCGCGGCTGGGTGCGGGTGGACCCGACCGCCGCGGTCGCGCCGGAACGCATCTACGACACCATCGACGACCGCAGACCCGGCGCGCTGGGCGGCTTCGCGGGACTGGGCCCGGTGTTCGATGTCGGCGACTGGATGCGCCGCAGCTGGAACGATTTCGTGCTCGGCTACAGCGCCGCGCGCCAGCGTCGACTGCTGCAATCCTTCGGCGTCCCGGATCTCGATTCCGCCCGCCTGATCCAGTTGTTCGTGATCGCCACCGTGCTGGCGCTGGGCGGGATGTTCTGGCTCGCCACGCGGCAGGAACGCGAGAAAGACCCGGTGCTGCGCGCCTGGCGACGGCTGGAGCGGCGCTATCGTCGGCTTGGGCTGGGCCGCGAACCGCACGAACCCGTCTTGGTCTGGGCCGGACGCGTGACCGAAGTCCGCCCGGAGGCGCAGACTTTGATCCAGCTCAGCGCACGTTTCGTCGATTGGCGGTACGCTCGCGACCATGGCGGCATCGCAAGCGCGGAAGGACTGATCCGCGAACTGCGCAGGCACCGACCTTGAACATTCCGGAGACTCCCATGTATCCACGCATGCAATACCCACGCATCCACGCACGCACGCTCGTCGTTGCCGCCTTGGCCGTCGCCCTCGCCGGCTGCGCCACCTCGGCCCAGCCACTGCGCGGCGAATTCGCCGCGATCACCCCGCATCTGGCGGCCCAGCAGGAAAGCACCGGCAGCGTGGTGCGCTGGGGCGGCCGCATCGTCCGCACCGAACCGCTGGCCGACCGTACCTGTTTCGAAATGCTGTCTACCGAACTCGACAGCCAGGGCCGCCCGTACTGGGCCGCCGACAATACCCGCGGCCGCTTCATCGCCTGCCGCACCGGCTTCTACGATCCGGCGTTGTTCACCGACACTCGCGAAGTCACCTTCACCGGCCGTATCGACGGTTACGAAACCCGCAAGATCGGCGAATACGACTACCGCTTCCCACGGGTGGCCGCCGACGTGGTCTATCTGTGGCCGGTGCGCGAGCACGTGGACGTGGTGATGCGGCCGAGCCCGTGGCCGTGGTGGGGCTGGTGGTAAGCAAGTTCGTGGTACGCAAGCTGATGGTAAGCAGCGTGCGGTGAACATGCTTACCCACGAAACGCATCGCGCTTGACGAAAAACGCCGACCTCAAGAGGTCGGCGTTTCTGCTTGCGGCCCGGAAGGCGTGAACGCAGATGCTTCGGCCGGCTCGGCCTGATTCGCCCTATTTGCCCTTCTGCGCCGCATCGGCGGTCGGCCCCATGTCGCGGTAACGGAACGTCAACCACAGACCGACGGCGATCGCGTACGACAGATTCGGAATAAAGGCCTTGTCCAGCGTGGTGACCTGCGACGCCAGCGCGATGTAGTTGGTGTACGCCGCCTGCGACAGCGTGAAGGCCGCGACCATCAGCAGCATGCGGATCGGCACCGGCATCCCCAGCCGCAGGGCGAAGATCGTGCCCTCGGAAATCAGCACGCCCACCAGGAACGGGAACACCGCACCGATCACCAGAATGGCGAACGAGCTGTCGCTGGAATGGGTCGCCAGCATCAGGTCGGCGAAAGTCACGCCGAGCGCGCGGGTGATCAGGAACGCAAGGAAGCCGGTCGAGAACGACATGATCCGGACGTATTGTTCGGCGCCCTGCGATTTCATGATCACGTTGATCGCGATCCATACCTGGCTGCCGATCGTCAGCAGGATCAGCACTTGCTCCAGTACGGTGAAAACATCCCACTTCATGCGCGACTCTTCATCCTGCCGTCCCCGTCTGCGGGCGTGGAGCCGGGAACATAACACAGCGCCCAAACCACAGCGCCGACGCCCGTTCAGTAGACACCGCCAGGCCGTGGGGCCTGCGCGCCGGAAATGCGACGACCCCCTTCATTTCACCACGCGCAGATGCGAGGGCCGCTTCTTCGGCGGCGGCGGCGCCACGGGCGGCTTCGGACGTCGCCACCAGCGGATCAGCAGCCAGCCGAACAGCATGCCGCCCAGATGCGCGAAATGGGCCACCCCGGTATTCAGGCCACTGAAACCCAGCGCCAGCTGCGCGACGGCGAAGATGATCACCAGCGTCCGCGCCTTCAGCAATACCGGCAGGAACAGCAGGCCGATGCGACGGTCGGGAAACAACATCGCGTAACCGATCAGCAGACCGAACACCCCGCCAGACGCACCCAGCGTCGAATACGTTCCGGCCCCCTGGCTCACCATCAACGTCGCGACCGCGACCTGGCACAGCCCGGCGCCCAGCGTGCAGAAAGCGTAGAAGATCAGATAACGACGACTGCCCCAGTACGACTCCAGTTCGGCGCCGAACATCAGCAGGCAGATCATGTTCATCGCGATATGCAGCAGATCGCCGTGCATGAACGCATGGGTGAGCAACTGCCAAGGCATGAACGACGACGACGGCGCGTACAGATCGCGGCCCAGATCGAACGGCCACAGCCGCAGCGGCGCGAGATACGCGTCGGGCAGCACCTGCTGCAGCAGGAAAATCAGCACGTTGGCGAGCAACAGCGCCTTGGTGACCGGGGGCAGCTTGGAGAACATCCGTGATCCTTGGGGGGAAAGAAGCCGGAATCATCGAGCGCCGCAATCATCGAGCGTTCTATGCGGCGACTATGATACCGGCATGTCCGCGCTTCCCACCCTCTCCGGCGACGATTTTTCGCGCGCCCCGTCCACGCTGGGCGATGCCTTGCGCGATGTCGGCGCCTGCTGGATCGCAGGCTGGCCCGATGCGGACCTGCGCGACGCGCTGCGCGAAGACCTGCGCCGATTGCACGCAACGGGCGCCCTGTCGCCGGCCGCCGTGGGCCGCAGCGACGGTCGTGCGTTACGCAACGACATCCGCGCCGACGCCACGCGCTGGCTGGACGATCCCCGCTGCGGCGCACCGGCACGCGAATTCCTCGCGCGCCTGGACATCGTCCGCGCGATGCTCAATCGAAGCCTGTTTCTGGGCCTCGTCGAATGCGAGGCGCACTACGCCGCGTATCCGCCCGGCGGCGGTTACGCCCGCCACCGCGACCGCTTCCGCGACAGCGACGCGCGCGTGATTTCGTGGGTGACCTACCTCAACACCGACTGGAGCATGGACGACGGCGGCGCGCTGCGGCTGTATGGCAGCGACGGAAACATCGGTGATGAAAGCATCGGCGCCGGAAGCATCGACGTGCGTCCCGTCGGCGGCAGCATTTGTTTTCTGAGCGAACGGGAACACGAAGTATTGCCGGCGATGCGCGAACGCCTGAGCATCGCGGCGTGGTTCCGCAGGGCGTCTTCCGGTCCACTGGTTTGACGCTCGCAATCCCGCTCGCAGGACATCGACTATCCCCAGACTTCCTCGTCCACCGATTTCGCGCGCTTCACCGCGCGCACGCGGCCGTGGTCGTCGACGCGCACGCCTTCGCGACGCAGGCGATCGAGCTGTTCGCGATGATGCGGCGTACCCGGCGGAAACGCGCTGCGGCCATCGGCGCGCAGCACGCGATGCCACGGCAAAGTGGAATCGTCGTTCTGCGACAGCAGCCGCGCGACCATGCGCGCGCGCCCGGGCAAACCGGCGCGCTGCGCCACCACGCCGTAGGCCGCGGTTTCGCCGTGTGGAATCGCGCGGATCGCGGCGAGGATACGGTCGGCGGCAGACAGTGCGTCCATTGGGGGGTAGCATAATGCAACGCTATCCCCCGGGTTCCCCATGCAAAACTTCGAACAGATCCGCAGCCACCT
>JBKJTC010000132.1:0-10749 GCA_046590925.1 Lysobacteraceae bacterium
CCGCGTCCCGTCCAGCCGCAGCGCGTACTCGGCGATGTATTTCGAATAAAACCGATACCCGATCGCGAACATCGACACCGCCGCCGCCACGATCCAGAACGCACTGATCGTCTCGCCCCGCGACAGCGCCACCGTGCCCAGACAGAACGCCGCGAACAGCGACAGCAGCCCCCAGCCGGCGATCTTCATCATCGTCATGCCCACACCCCGAATGCGCGGCCCCTCCGGCCGAAGCCGGAAGAGTCGCCCGGATGCTCCGGCGGGTCAATCGAGGGTCGGGGCTCCGGCTTTCGTAGGAGGGCCTTCAGGCCCGATCTCTTGATCTTCGTCCCGGCGCCGCTCCATCGAAGGCACTACCTCGCCCTCGGCTGCAACCTTGCCCGTCGATCCGCACACACACCTCATTCGACGCCCGGCAATGACGGCCGAACCGCCATCGCCGGCCCGGCACAACCTCACCCCACCGGCTCAATCACCAACCGCCCCGCATCCACCCGCACGCGCACCCGCTGGCCGATATCGAACCCCGCCCGCTGCAGGCACCGGCCGCTGAGGCGCAGCATCGGCGACCACTGCGTGCCCGTGCGGGAACCGTCGTGGCGCAGATCGCGTGCGGTGCCGAACACGGTGATATGGCGTTGCGGATGGGCCTCGTCGGTCGAGGCATCGGAAGCGGGGCAGGCGGCCGGCGCAGCCGCCACGGCACGCACCGGCGCAGCGCGCCAGCAGGTGGTCTTGGGCATGTGGGTTTCCTTCGAGAGTCGTTCAAATTCGCCCCCTTGTTCAAGAGAGGGCGGCCGGGTGCTTGAACACCGCTCGAAGACGGCCCGCAGCTTTTCCCTTGCGGGTCTTGCATGACTACGGACACCCGACCATGAAAAGCGCGCACCCGCCGCCGCGATGGCGGAAAACGGGCGCAAAAAAACCGCAGGACTGTCGGGTGCGGTCGCCGCTTCGAGAAGGTGTGTTCAGCACCTGCGCCGACTGTAGGGCAGGGCGCGCAGAGGGTCAATCCGCCGCATGCCGCAACCCCAACCCTGTCATCCCGAGCGAATGCGAGGGACCTGCTTCCCTGCTTGCGACACTGGCCGATCCGACAGGTCGCAGAGCGATAGACGCTTCGCCCCCGAACAACCCCGCTACCGCACACCAATCCCGAACCCACCGCCCCACCGTTGCACCCAGGCAGCAGAGCCCCCTTTGAAAAAGGGGGCCGTCGGTCGCGCAGCGATCGGCGGGGGGATTTGCGCTTTGCCCGCCATCCATTCGAAGCCACAACAAAACTCACTGTCATCCCGAGCCGCAGGCGAGGGACCTGCTTCCTGCTTGCGACACTGGCGGATCTGACAGGTCGCAGGGCGATAGACGCTCTGGCACCAAACCAACGCGATAACCCGCGCAAGCGGCGGCTTCGCTACCATGCACGGACAATGCGTCAGGCCGTGGCATAGCAGCCGCGCACAACAGGGGATTTGGATGGACCAAGCGACACACAACAAGATCGTTTCCTTGATCTGGGGCATCGCCGACGATGTCCTGCGTGACCTCTTCAAACGTGGCAAATACCCCGATGTCATCCTGCCGATGTGCGTCATCCGGCGCATGGATGCCGTGCTGGAGCCCACCAAGCAGGCGGTGCTGGACGCCAGGAATATGCTCGACAAGGCACAGATCACCGAGCAGCAGGCGGCGCTGAAAGATGCCGCTGGCCAATCCTTTTACAACACCTCCAGGTTCACCATGCGCGACCTCATGTCCCGCGGCAATCAGCAGCAGCTGCTGGCCGATTTCGAGGACTATCTCAACGGTTTCTCGCCGAACGTCCAGGACATTCTCGAAAACTTCAAGTTCCGCAACCAGCTGACCACGCTGTCCCGCTCCGATTCGCTCGGAACGCTGATCAACAAGTTTCTCGACCCCGATCTCGACCTGTCACCCGCCGGCATCGACAACCATGCCATGGGCACCGTCTTCGAGGAACTGGTTCGCAAGTTCAACGAAGACAACAACGAAGAAGCCGGTGAGCACTGGACCCCGCGCGATGCCGTGCGCCTGATGGCCAATCTCGTGTTCCTGCCCATCCAGAACGACATCAAGAGCGGCACGTATCTGCTGTACGACTGCGCATGCGGCACCGGCGGCATGCTCACCGTGGCCGAAGACACGCTCACGGCCATCGCCGCCAAGCGCAAACAGAAGGTCAACGCGCTGCTGTACGGGCAGGAGATCAACCCGGAAACCTACGCCGTCTGCAAGGCGGACATGCTGCTGAAGGGCGAGGGCGAAAACGCCGACCACATCGTCGGCGGTGCCGAATGGTCCACGCTGGCGAACGACGCATTCCCCGGGCGCGAATTCGACTTCATGCTCGCCAATCCGCCCTACGGCAAAAGCTGGAAGAAAGATCTCGAATTCCTCGGCGGTAAGGACGGCATGCGCGACCCGCGCTTCAAGGTCATGCATCAGGGTGAAGAATTGTCGCTGGTCACCCGCTCCAGCGATGGTCAGATGTTGTTCCTCGCCAACATGGCGTCGAAGATGAACCACAAGTCCGCACTCGGCAGCCGGATCGCCGAAGTGCATAACGGCAGCTCGCTGTTCACCGGCGATGCCGGGCAGGGCGAAAGCAATATCCGCCGCTGGCTGATCGAAAGCGATTACGTCGAGGCCATCGTCGCGCTGCCACTCAATCTGTTCTACAACACCGGCATCGCCACCTACATCTGGGTGCTGACCAACCGCAAGCCCGCGCATCGCAAGGGCAAACTGCAGTTGATCGATGCCAGCCAGTGGTACAAGCCACTGCGCAAGAATCTCGGCAAGAAAAACTGCGAACTCGCGCCCGAGGACATCGATCGCGTCAACCGCACCTTTCTGGAGTTCAAGGAAACCCCCGAGTCCAAGATCTTCGATAACCGGGCCTTCGGCTACTGGAAGGTCGTTGTGGAGCGTCCGCTCCGCCTGCATAGCCGCATCACTCCGCGTGCCATCGAATCCCTGCGCTTCAACGCAGGCGACGAAGACATCCGCAGCGCGCTGTACGACGCATTCGGCGATGCGCTCTTTGCCGATTTCAGCGAGTTTTCCGCTAAAGTCGAAGCGCGCCTGGACGACTGGGGCAGCGACGACGACAGCGGCGATGACGAAGACGCTAGCCCGAAGAAAGGCTTGCCCGAGAAGAAAAAGAAGAAACTGCTCGACCCGAAAACATGGGAGCGCGATGCAAGGCTGGTCGCGGCTGCCGAAGCCTTGCGCGCTGCCTTGGGCGATGGCCTGTACGAAGACCACAACCACTTCCGCGGACTCGCCGACGCCGCGCTGAAAGACCAGAACATCAAACTACCGGCCGCCGATCTCAAGGCTGTGCTGAAAGCCGTCAGCTTCCGCGTGGAGACCGCGCCGCCGGTCATCGCCAAAATCCACAAGCCGGGCAAGGTCAAGGCAGACCCGCTGCACGGCCTGTACGCGGTCAAGCTGGGCAGCAAATCGGTGGTAGTGGAATACGAGCCCGACACCGATCTGCGCGACACCGAACAGGTGCCGCTGCTGGAACCCGGCGGCATCGACGCCTTCATCCGCCGTGAGGTGTTGCCGTACACGCCCGACGCCTGGGTGAAGCAAGACGCCACCAAGATCGGCTACGAAGTCAGCTTCACCCGCCACTTTTACAAGCCCAAACCCCTGCGCACGCTTGAGGAGATCGCTGCCGATATCCTCGCTATAGAGAAGGAAGCGGAGGGATTACTTGACGGACTACTAGGAGGAAGAAGTTCATGAAAGAACGAAGTGATTTGCTGGCGTCCATATCCAATACGATCTACGACTATCGTTCAGGCGCAATAGCGGCTCCAACACCTGCTCATGTCGATCGTTGGGTCAAGCAGTTCGATGCAGATGTTCAGGTTTTTATCCTTCGAGAGATGGACTTTGTCCTTAGAAAAACCTACTTTTCGCTGGAAAGGGTCACTAGTTTTTTACGCGGACTTGTCCGGGCAGAAAATCTTGTTGGGAAAGACCCGTGCGAATTTTGGAGAAAAGCAAAATTTCTTGACATTCAGGCCGGTGGAAACAGTCAATCCGACATGCTCAGGTTATTCGGGCAAATACTTGAAGAAACCTGTGGATTCGGCATTGCGCAGTGCGGTGCAAATGGCGGTAGTTATGTTTATCTCGATGACGCCATATTTACAGGGAACCGCGTTCGACAGGATTTGGATGCATGGGTAAGGGGTGCAGCGCCTGCTGTCACAGATCTTCATATTATTTCGATCGTTCTTCATCTTGGCGCTGAGTACTATGCTGGGCAACGTATTGGAAGCGTTTGTAATGAAGTAAGAAAAAATATTGACGTAAGTTGGTGGCGCGCTATCACATTAGAGGATAGAAATAGATACATAAATACATCTGATGTTTTGCGCCCGACCAGGATTCCTAATGATTCTGATGTTCATTCCTATGTGCAAGCAATGAATTACAAGCCGAGCTTTCGAGTTCCCGGAGGGGTTGGGCCAAACAATCTATTCTCATCCGAAGAGGGGCGTTCTTTGCTAGAACAAGAGTTCCTCAAGGCTGGGGTGCGTATTCGCGGTCTTTGCCCTCATCTCAGTGCCGTACAGCGGCCTTTGGGGCATATGACCCTTGAAACTCTGGGTTTTGGATCGCTGATCGCCACTTTCCGTAACTGCCCGAACAACGCGCCATTGGCGCTTTGGGCCGGTGATCCGTGGTATCCGCTTTTCCCAAGAACCACCAACACCGAAACTGCAGTCCAGCGCATGTTTTCGAATTTGACTAAAGGCCAAAGATGATGCGTCCGGAGCAGGTCCGCACCTACGAACGCGCGAGCAGCGTTGTCTTTCTCAAGACTGACGAGCCGTTCGGTGGGCTGTCGAATATGGCGGGTGGCTATCCTTTGCGCGTGAATGGCATCCGCATCTTCACGTCTGAGGCGTTATACCAGGCCTGCCGGTTTCCGCATCGACCTGAGGTGCAGCGGTTGATCATCGAGCAAAGAAGCCCGATTACCGCGAAGATGAAAAGCAAGCCCTATCGTCAGGATTCGCGGCCAGATTGGGACCGGGTGCGCGTGAACGTGATGCGCTGGAGCCTGCGTGTGAAGCTGGCGCAGAACTGGCGGACATTCAGTGCGCTTCTATTGAAGAGCGGCGACCGACCGATTGTAGAACAATCCAGGAAAGACGACTTCTGGGGGGCCAAAGCGCAAGAGGATGGAACCCTTGTGGGCATGAATGTGCTTGGCCGACTGTTGATGGAGCTGCGCGAACTGGTCAAGTCGAAAGAGCATGACGCGCTATTACGTGTTGCGCCCATGGATATTCCCGATTTCTTGCTGGCGGGGCAGCCGATTGAGTTTATTGGTGTGCAAATTCCAGGATTCGAACCGTCGCTGCTTTCAGTGGCAAAAACGGTCTATGAGAGTCCGAGTGAGCGCTTCGCGATGCAATCCTCGATGTTCGATGAATTGCGCGTCAAGGAAGCGCCTGCGCCCGCTTATTCAACGGCCAGCGCAGAGAGCGTAAGTGTTGCCGATCTCAAACCCTATCCGGACTACAAAGACTCGGGGCTGCTTTGGCTGGGGCAGGTGCCGGCGCATTGGGATGTGCGTAGATTGAAGCTGTTGCTTCGTGAAATTGACTCGCGATCCACAATGGGTAAAGAACAGCTGCTTCGTGTGTCGCAGTACACAGGCGTGACGCAGCGAAAAGCGATTGGTGGATCCGACGCGCCGGATACGCGCGCCTCTTCTCTGGTCGGCTATAAGCGAGTTATGCCCGATGATCTCGTGATCAATATCATGCTTGCTTGGAATGGCAGTATGGGTGTGAGCCGGTTCGAGGGAATCACCAGCCCCGCGTATTGTGTCTACCGGTTTGTACCGAGCGCAAAACCCAGCTACTACCACGAACTTCTGCGCACGCCGCTGTACAAGGGGCGCATCAAGACCGCATCAAGAGGCGTGGTTGAAAGCAGGCTTCGCTTGTATTCGGATGATCTTGGCCGGATTGAAGCGATTCGTCCGCCTGAGGACGAACAAGTCGCCATCGTGCGCTTTCTCGACTGGACGAACAGCCGGCTGGAACGCACGATCCGCGTGAAGCGGAAGGTCATCGCGCTGCTCAACGAGCAGAAGCAGGCCATCATCCATCGCGCCGTGACCCGTGGCCTTGATCCTGATGTGCCGCTGAAAGATTCGGGTGTTCCGTGGATCGGTGACATTCCTCAACATTGGCGTGTCGTGCCTTTTAAGTTTCTTTGTCGTCGAATTCAAAATGGTGCAACACCTTCAACAGCGGAAAAGCGCTACTACATCAATGGCACGGTTCCTTGGTACGGACCATCTAGCATCGCTGCAGGTGCTCAAGTTGGACTACCAGTGCGTCATTTGACAAGGACTGCATTTGAAGAAGGCAAAGCGCGTCTGATCACGGGTCCCGCAGCTTTGGTTGTTGTCATTGGTGCTACAGCAGGGAAGATTAGTTTACTGCTTGGCGAAGCTGCGACAAATCAACAAATTACCGCTTTTGAGCTGTCATCTATCATCGTTTTACCCATGTTCGCAGTTCAACAATTACGCAGCGCGGAAGTTTGGCTAAGGTCGACTGCGTCTACTGCAACAATTCCAATACTAGACTCTGGTGTGGTGAATCGACTTCCTGTGGTTCTTCCACCTGTGGAGGACCAAGAGCAAATCATCGCAGTGTTGTCGAAAGAGACACATCTGTTGACGGCAGCAACTGATCGTCTAGAACGCGAAATCGAACTCCTCCGCGAATACCGCACCCGCCTGGTCGCCGATGTCGTCACCGGCAAGCTCGACGTGCGTGCCGTCGCAGCAATATTGCCCGACGCGCCCGCGCAGGGCGACGATAACGACGCAGGGTTCGACGACGACACCCTGGACGACGCATTGGACGATGCGCCCGACACCGACGACATGGACGCCGCAGCATGACTACCGATCTGTCCGAAAAAGCCCTCGAAAGCCTGATCATGCGCCAGATGACCGGCATCGATGGCCTTGCGATGCCGGCGAATCGCGTGGCACAGCCGCCGCCGGCTTACGGCGGTACCGGCTACACCGCCGGCAGCCCGCAGGATTTCGACCGCGCCCACACCATCGACGTGCCACAGATGTTCGCCTTCCTGCAGGCCACGCAGCCGGTGGCGTTCGCCAAGCTGGCAATGGCGAATGCAGGCGACGCCAAGGACATCGCCCGGCTCAAGTTCCTGGCGCGGCTGTCGGGCGAGATCGGCAAGCGCGGCGTGGTGGATGTGCTGCGCAAGGGCATCGACCACGGCCCGCTGCACTTCGATCTGTTTTACGGCACACCGTCTGTGGGCAACGCTTCCGCTGCCGCACGTCATGCGCTGAACAGGTTTTCGATAACGCGGCAGTTGGCCTACAGCCGTGACGAGACCCGCCGTGAGCTGGATCTGGCGTTGTTCATCAATGGCCTGCCCATTGCCACGTTCGAACTGAAGAACAGCTTGACCACACAGACCGTGGCCGATGCCATCGAACAGTACAAACGCGACCGCGACCCGCGCGAACGCCTGTTCGAGTTCGGCCGTTGCGCCGTGCACTTCGCCGTGGATGATGCCGAAGTGCGGATGTGTACCGAACTGAAGGGCAAGGCCTCGTGGTTTCTGCCGTTCAACAAGGGCCATCGCGACGGTGCGGGTAACCCGCCCAACCCGCACGGCCTGAAAACCGACTACCTGTGGAAAGAGGTTTTGACCCCAGCGGGCCTGACCGACATCCTGGAGCACTACGCGCAGATCGTCGAAGACAAGGATCCGAAGACCGGCAAAAAGAAACGCAGCCAGATCTGGCCGCGCTACCACCAACTCGCTGGCGTGCGCCAGGCGCTGGAACATGCGCGCAGGCACGGCGCAGGGCAGCGCTACCTCGTCCAGCATTCCGCCGGCAGCGGCAAGTCCAACTCCATCGCCTGGCTGGCGCACCAGCTGATCGGCCTGAAGCCGGTGGATGACACCGCGGACGCTGCTGCGACCGCCATGGCTGCCGATGTCTTCGATTCGGTGATCGTGGTCACCGATCGCCGCATCCTGGACGACCAGATCCAGAAGACCATCAAAGGCTTCATGCAGGTACGCGCGATCGTTGGTCATGCCCAGCATTCGAGCGATCTGCGGCGGTTCATCCAGGAAGGCCGCAAGATCATCGTGTCGACGGTGCAGAAATTCCCCTTCATCCTCGACGAGATCGCGCTGGACGCCGGCAAGCGCTTCGCCATCATCATCGACGAAGCGCACTCCAGCCAGGGCGGCAAGACCGCCGCGGCCATGAGTCAGGCGCTGGGCGATGGGGCTTCGAGTACCGAAGACGACGACAACGCTCCGGACCCGGAAGACACGATCAATTCGGCGCTGGAACAGCGCATGGCATCGCGGAAGATGCTGAACAACGCCAGCTATTTTGCCTTCACCGCCACCCCCAAGAACAAAACACTGGAAATGTTCGGCGTGCCGCAGCCGCCCGACGCCGACGGCAAGATCAAATACCGACCGTTCCACGCCTACACCATGAAACAAGCGGTGGAGGAGGGCTTCATCCTGGATGTGCTGAAAGCCTATACCCCGGTCGACAGTTATTACCAGTTGATCAAGAAGATCGAGGACGACCCGGAGTTCGACAAGAAAAAGGCGAACAAGAAGCTGCGGCGCTACGTGGAAAGCCACGACCACGCGATTCTCCGCAAGGCCGAAGTCATGGTCGACCATTTCCATACGCAGGTGATGGCCGCCGGAAAAATTGGCGGACAGGCCCGCGCAATGGTGGTGACCAGCGGCATCCAGCGCGCTATTCAGTATTTCCATGCGTTCCAGACCTGTCTGGATGGGCGCAAGAGTCCCTATCGCGCCATTGTCGCGTTCTCCGGGGAACACGAGTACGGCGGCGTGAAGCTGACCGAAGCCAAGCTCAATGATTTTCCCAGCAAGGACATCGCCGACAAGATCCAGAGCGATCCGTACCGCTTCCTGATCTGCGCCGACAAGTTCCAGACCGGTTACGACGAGCCGCTGCTGCATACGATGTACGTGGACAAGGCGTTGTCGAATATCAAAGCCGTGCAGACGCTGTCGCGCTTGAACCGCGCGCACCCTAAAAAGCACGACTGCTTCGTACTGGATTTCCAGGACAACCGCGACGCAGTCACCAAGGCGTTCCAGGATTATTACCGCACCACGCTGCTGGCCGACGAGACCGACCCCAACAAGCTGCACGACCTGAAAACCGCGCTGGACGGTGCGCAGGTGTACTCGCCCGCACAGGTGCAGCAACTGGTAGCGGACTTCCTGGCAGGTGCCGACCGCGACCAACTGGACCCAATCCTCGATGTTTGCCGCGATGTCTACATGCAGACACTGGACGAAGACGGGCAGATCGATTTCAAGAGCAAAGCGAAGGTGTTCTGCCGCACATACGCGTTCCTGTCTTCGATCATTCCTTACAGCAATGCGGAGTGGGAAAAGCTGTCCATCTTCCTGAACATGCTGATCAACAAGCTGCCCGCACCGCAGGAAGAGGATCTTGCAAAAGGCATCCTCGAATCGATCGACATGGACAGTTACCGCGTCGAGAAGAAAGCAGTGCAGGAGATCGCGCTGGAGGACAAGGAGTCCGAGATCGAACCTGTGCCGACCGAAGCGGGCGGCCGCAAGCCGGAGGCCGAACTCGACCGGCTGAGCAACATCCTCAAAGTGTTCAACGAGCAGTTCGGCACGATGTTCGATGACACCGATCGCGTCGTGAAACGACTGCGCGAGGACGTTGCTCCAGTGGTGGCTGCGGATGCGGTGTTTCAGAACGCAAAGGAAAATACGCCGCATACCGCGCAACTTGCGTATGACATGGCGCTGCGCCGGGCGATGCAGCGATTACTGAAGGACGATACGCAGGTGTATAAACTTTTTGTAGAGAACGAGTCGTTCCGAAGACAGGTTTCGGATTACGTATTTTCGATCGCGAATCATCCGTAGCCATGGTTGCGCGACAGCAGATCCATCCACGGGCTGCGCCCGTGTTCGGGATGACAGGAATTTGCGCGGTGAATGATCGCGCGTTGTAGGAGGGCCTTCAGGCCCGGTGGATCTTTCTGCGCCATGGTGTCTGTTGGTGGGACCGGTTCTGGCGGAAGGGCTCGCGGCTGAAGCCGCTCCTACGAAGAGCGGGGCGGCTGGGTGGCGTGCGGCGATGCGTCGCGCGAAAAGCGCCCCTCATCCGGCCTTCGGCCACCTTCTCCCCGCGATGCGGGGAGAAGGAGAGCGGTGCGTGTTGTGGGGGGTAAGTGAGACGCTGCCGCGTAGGAAAATCCCTACCCGCCATCGCGGCATCCACCGACATCCACTGCGCCATCGTTCCGCGATGCTGCCTGCGCTCCGGGAACGGTCCCGGGCATCAACAGGAGGATCGAGGGATGACACAGAACCTGATGTCGTTGGCGTTGAGCGCCGACGACCTGGATGCGATTGACGCGGCGCTGTCGGCGCTGGAAGCGCGATTGACGGGGCTGGTGGCGCTGCAGCCGGACGAGCGCCGCGGGCTGACCAAGATGGGCGACAAGTCGGAGGCGTTCTGCCGGCAGACGCTGACGGTGCTGGCGCAGAACCCGCAGGTGATTCCGCCGAGCTTCGATCTGGTCGAGGCGCGGGCGGATCTGGCGGCGGTGGATGTGCTGCGGCCGCGGCTGGCGCGGCTGCGCC
>JBKJTC010000171.1:0-4741 GCA_046590925.1 Lysobacteraceae bacterium
CGTGCGAAGACTTCCGGACGCGAGAAGGGTTTTTTCATGAAATCGTCGGCGCCGATGCGCTGCACGTAGAACTGCTCGGTCGCCAGCGCGTTGCCGCTGATCATGATGATCGGCACCAGTTTGGTGGCGGGCTCGCGGCGCAACGCGCGCAGGGCGGCGAAGCCATCCATGCCGGGCAACACGATGTCGAGGAAGATCAGGTCCGGCACCAGATCGCGCGCCAGTTCCAGCGCCTCCTCGGCGGTATATGCCTCGAAAGTCTGCAATCCATTCTGCTGCAGCATCTTGCGCAGCACGGCGACGATGGTGGTCGAGTCGTCGACGATCAGCACCCGGGTGCCCGGGCGGACGTTGGAACGCGGCTTCTCGCGGCGTTCCGGGCCTTCGTAGTCGTCGTCCACCGGCGGCGGCGCCACCGCGGCTTCGACCAGTTCCTCGGGCGTCGCGCGCTCCGCCAGGGCATCGAGTTCTTCGGGCGTCGGGGTCGGCGGGCGCGGCGGCAGCGGGATGGCGACGGGTTGCGGCGCGGCGGCCGGCGCAGCAGGCGTATCGCGCCCGCGCAGAGTGTCGCGCCAACGTTTGACTGATTCGAAAATACTCAAGCATTGCTCCCATGGCCGGTTGCCGGATGCCGCCCCATGCTGTGCATCGAAATGCTCTGCATCAAGGCTGATGTCCGCATCAAGGCAATGAACGGCAAACCCGGTCCGGGGCGGACGCGCGAAGCATAACGGCCCCGGCCGGGTGGGCCAAGGCGGCGATGGCCCCGATGCGAGGGCCATCACGTTCCTGACGACGCCAGGTGGGGCTAATGCCAGTCAGTGAAGGCGCATCTGCCGTCTGTAGAGCGGCCTTCAGACCGCTGAAGCATTTGCCGCGGGCACTCAGCGGCCTGAAGGCGGCTCTACCAAAACAGAATCCCGCGAATGCAAAAATGCCAGTCAGCTTAATTGACTGGCATTACCCGGTGGGGCGGGGTTTATATCCGGTCGCGCTTACCTGATCGCCTCGTCCAGCATCATCGCGCGAACGAATCGCACCGGCGGCGCGCCGTAGGACAGCACCTGGTCGTGGTAGGCCTTGAGCTTGAAGGCATTGCCCTGTCTCTGCTCCATCGCCTTGCGCAGGTCGAAGTGTTCCTGCACGCCGACGAAGTAGGTCGGCAACTGCGCGCTGCTCAACTGGGCGCGCACCCACTTGCCTTCGGCCTCGCGCTCCTGCTGGAAGGTGCGCTTGACCATCAGTTCCATGGCCTGTTCCTTGCTCCAGTTGTCGACGTGCACGCCCTGGTCCAGGATCGCGTTGGCCACCGCGCGCAGATAGAACTTGTGGCGCACAAGATGGAACAGCGGGTCGTTGTCGAGATAACCGGCATCCATCATCACCGACTCGGTGTAGACCGCCCAGCCCTCGGCGAACATGCCCGAGCGCAGCACGCCGCGCAGCGTGGACGGATAGCGCGCCGAGAACGCGCCTTCCAGGTAATGGCCCGGCATCGCTTCGTGGATCGACAGCAGATGGATCATCCGCGTGTTGTATTCGCGCAGGAACGAATCGGTCTGCTTGTCCGTCCACTCGTCCGGGATCGGCGAAATCGCGTAATAAGTCTTCAGGCCCTTGTCGAGCGGGCCGGGCGAATCGCAGTAGGCCACCGCCACGCCGCGCTGGAATTCCGGCATCAGGATGATTTCCACCGGGTCGTCCGGCACCGTCACCAGATCCTTCGCGCGCGTGAATGCGGTCGCCTGCGCCAAGGTCTGCTTCGCGGTTTCGACCACGGCGTCGCGTGCCGGCTTGTCCGCGTAGGCCAGCTCCAGTGCGGCTTCGATCACTGTCTGCTGCTGTTCGTCGCTCGGATTTTCGGTGGGCATGTCCGGCGCGCCGGGTTTGTCCTTCAGCACCTGCCGCGCGATCCTGTACATCTCGGCGCGCACGCGTACGACTTCGGCCTCGGCGCGCTGCTTGATCTCCGCGCGCGACAGCGTCGACATCAGCGCGAATTTCAGTTTCTCGTCGTAGAGTGTCCGGCCGATGCGGAAGTCGCCCTTGGCGTTCGGCACCAGGGTCTTGTCCAGCCACAGCTGATGTTCGGCGACCGCCTTGCGCAGGCCTTCGATGGCGGCATCGAGGCGTTTGCGGTCTTCGTCCTGCAACTGTCCCGCGTTGGGCACGATGAATTGCTCGACCAGCGAGATCACGCCGCCGTTCTGCCTGGCGACGGTTTCGGCATGGATCTTAGGCACCCGCGCCGGATCGATGTTCGCGCGCATCTGCGCGAACAGCGCCGGCAGTTTCTCCATGCGCGCGGTCGCCGATTTCAGGCGCTCGGGCAGCGGCGCGAATTCGCGCGCCATCAGGTTGTAGATCGCGCCGCCGGCGAGGCCGCTGTACATCTGCGGATCCCACGCCCAGGCCTGCTGCGTCTCCATGCTCCAGATGTCGGACTGGAGTTGATTGCGCAGGATCGCGGCATCGATCTGGTTCTCGCGCGACAGCTTGCGCGCGTCGATGGCGTCGAGTTCGGCCAGCATCGTTTTCGCGAATGCGAGGTATCGCGTACGCCCCGCTGCGCTGAGATCCTCGATTTCGGCGTCGAAACGGTGGTCGCCCTGCTGGGTGGCGCCGATCGGGTTGAGCCGCAGAAACCCATCGAGCCAGCGTTTGCTGAGATCGGCGAATGTCGCATCGATGGCGGCGTCGGTAGTGGCCTTCGCTGCGGTCGATGCGGCGGCTGACGTGGCGGATGTGCCGGTCGCCATGCAGGCGGCGAGCGTGGCGGTAAGCAGGGCAACAGCGAGCGGAGTCATGCGCATGTCGAGTATTCCGGCTGAACGAAGGCGCCAAGAATAGGCTGGAACGCCATCGTCCGCATCTGCCATGCGCCAGCGGAGATGCGCTGCAACCCGCAATGCGCCCGGGAAAAAGCGGATTCCGTAGAGCGGGCTTCAGCCCGCTTCGTCGGGAATGCGTCGGCGCTGCAGCGGCCTGAAGGCCGCTCTACCGACAGAGTTTTACAGGTTGATCAGTCGTTCGCGTCCGCTGTAGACGTTCATCCGTCCATCGCGGGCGAAGGCGATCAGGGTGATGCCGGCGGCTTCGGCGTGACGGATCGCCAGATCGGTCGGCGCGGACATCGCCGCGACCACGGCGATGCCTGCGTTCGCGGCTTTGTGGACGATTTCATACGAAGCGCGCGAGGTGATGGCGAGGAAACCGCCGTCCGGATCGCTCCGCGGCGTCGCCCGCAGCATCGCACCGATGAGTTTGTCGACGGCGTTGTGTCGACCGACGTCCTCACGCACCAGCAGATGATCGTGATCGACGAAACCGGCCGCATGCACGCCGCCGCTGCGCGCGTTCAGCGGCTGTTGCTGCGCCAGCCGCGCAAGGCCATCGTGGATGCGGTCCGCACTCAGTCGTGGGCCGACGCCGACTTTCCGCGCCGGCCGCAACGCGGCCTGCAGGCTCGACGTGCCGCACAGCCCGCAGCCGCTGCGACCTTCGAGGCCGCGCTGGCGCTGTTCGATGGCGTCGAAGCGACGCTGCGGGATGGCGGCGTGCAGGGCGATGCCGTCGTCGCTGCGCACGATGTCGATCAGCGAGAATTCTTCCGTCGACGCCACGATCCCTTCGCCGATCGCGAAACCCAATGCGAAATCTTCGAGATCCGCGGGCGTAGTCATCATCACCGCGAACGACAGATCGTTGTAGAGCAGCGCGACTGGAGTTTCCTCGATCACCCACTCTTCGCGGAGACCGCTTTCGTGTTCGCCGATGTGCAGCGCCTCTCTGGCGCGCAGGCCGGTGCTCATGCCGTGCCCGCGCACAGCGCGCGTCCGCGTTCGGTCAGCCGCAGCAGCAGGCGTTCGCCATCGCGGCGCTGCGCCACCAGATCGAGGCCGTCGAAGCGCGGGTCGTCGCCCAGCGCGACCAGCACCCGCTGCAATTCGCTGGCGCTCAACGACAGTCGCTTCGCGGCGCGCGGCAGCGACAGTTCGCTTTCCGCGGCGAGCAAGCGGATCAGTGCGAGGGCGGCGTCCTCGCTCATGGCTTTACAGCGTTTTCGATGCGGCGCAGATACACCGGAATCGATTTCGAGGCCGGGGTGCGCGCGCGCTCGGCATGGCTGCCCAGCGGCACCAGTGCATTGGTTTCCGGGAAATAACCGGCGAGGCAGCCTGCGGGGATGTCGTATTCGACCAGCCGGAAATCGCGCGCGACGCGTTCGCCGTCGTTCCAGACCGAGACCAGATCGATGCGTTCGCCGTCGCTGAAACCCAGCGCATCCAGATCGGTGCGCGAGATGAAGCACACGCGGCGCAGGCCGTGCACGCCGCGGTAGCGGTCGTTGCTGCTGTAGACGGTGGTGTTGTACTGGTCGTGCGAACGCACCGTCATCAGTTGCAGGAGCGGCGGGAGCCGCGATGGATCTGCGGCATGGCTTTCTGAAGGATGCGGCCGTGGCTCGATCGCGGCTCCCGCCGCTCCTACAGGCGGGTGTGTCAGCGGATGCGCGAAGAACATCGCTTTGCCGGATTTCGTCGGGAATACACGCTCGCGGCAGGGATGATGCAGATGGAAGCCGCCCGGTTGCCGCACGCGCGCGTTGAAATCCTCGAAGCCGGGAATCACCTTCGCGATGCGCTCGCGGATGCGGTCGTAGTCCTCGATCAGCGACAGCCACGGAATCGTGCTGCGGGGCAGCGTCGCCGCCGCGAGTCGCGCGACGATCGCCGGCTCA
>JBKJTC010000206.1:0-3431 GCA_046590925.1 Lysobacteraceae bacterium
CGGGTGTCGGCGTCTTCCTTGCGGCGGTCCAGATCCTGCTGGTGCTTCAGCAGATCGAGGACGGATTGCAGCTTATGGGCGTAGCGCAACCGCGCCAGCTGGTGGCTGCCGTGGTGCATGTTCCAGGCGAATGCGCGCACCCCATCCGGATCGAAGCCCGGCACTGCATTGCGATGAATCTGGTGCTTGCGCATCGACATCTCGGGCAAGGCTTGGAGGTACAGCTGGTATATCTCCTCCTGCGTCTTCTCCGGTACGCCTGCTTTGCGCAGGTGTTCGACGATCTCGGCGACGAAAGTGCCGGCCGGCGCATCCTTGGCGGAGCCTTCCGACTTCAGGCCCTTGCCGCGGATCGTGTAGCCCTGCGCCTGCAACGCCCGCACTGCGCGCTCCTGTTCGTTCAATCGCTCGAACATCAGGAACACCGGCACGCCGTCGCGCAAGGCCGACACGAAATACCGCCCGAAGCGTTGCAGCGGGAAATACACGCCTTGCAGGCGGTTTCGCTCGAACTGCAGGCGGATCACTTCGGCCAGCCTGCGCTTGTGCGAGGCGCTCGCTTCTGTGTCCTCCATACGCGCGATCAGCGCCTTCTCGACATCTTTGGATCGTTCAGCATAAGCATCCCGGAACGCGACGTAGATGTCCTGCGCCTCCGTCGGCAGCTGGCTCCAACGCGCGACCAATCCCGGATAAGCCGCACGGCGGCGCTTCTCGCGCGCCGGCATCCCGCGCAGGATCTTAGCCTCCTGCATCATGTCGATCTTGCTGTCGCCGCTGCGCTCGCGCATCTGCTGACGGATCGCTTTCAAGGCCTCACGCACGGACTTGGGCGTGACTTCGTGCAACTGCCCGCCGAAACGGAACTGAAGCGGTTGATAGGCCTTGGCCGGGTCGACGCCCGCGATGGTCGCCGCGTGCATCAGCCGGAACAACTCGCGCGCCTGCGGCCGGTGCTTGGACACCCACCGACGCGCATTCTCGGCGATGGTGTCGGCATCGCTCTGCAACTGGTTGCGGTCGGCGCTCATCCGGGCCAGATAGTCGTTGTAGAACGCGATGTTCTCGAAGTAGTCGCCGCCGAGTTCGCCCAGGTGGCGCGTGGTCAGCAAACCCAACCAACCGCTGCGCGTCGCGTCCTTGAGCTTGCCCGGTGTGATGTCCTTGAGCCACGCCTTGGCCCGATCCTTCAGGGTCGTCTGATCGGGATCGGGGTTGAGGATCGTATCCAACTCGTCCAGTACGTCCTGCGGGGCGCGCTTACTGAACAAGGGCAAGCCCTCGTCGACCGCCGCGCGCATCGCCGGAGTGATGTCGAGCGCGTGGACTTCGACGGCCGGGAACCGAAAACGCGGCCGGATCTCCGCTGTCACCGTCTGCGCGCCGAACGGCCGCGCCCACCGATTCGCCGCCGCCGGCAGAATGCGGTCGTAGAACGCGCGCATGCCCGCGCTGCTGTCGCCGATCAGGCCGTTGCGCGAAACCTGTTGCGCACCCGTGGTCCAGGCGATGCGGTCCTTGTTCTGCGCCACGGCCATCCGCACCATACGCTTGAGCGCAAGCAAGGCCCACTCCTCGGAGCGCGCGAACGGCGCAGGCGGCACGCTGTCCGGATCGTCGCCATAGCCGTACTTGCGGCCGTCCTGATGCCAGTCGGACTGAATTTCTTCGATGAAGAGCATCGACCGCCCCTGCGCGTCCTCACGCTCGTTGAATCGCACATGCACAAGCAAATTCTTCGCGGCCGGGAAGTGCGAGCTGATATAGGGATCGTCGGGATTACGGCTCGATGGCTGCGGCGGCAGGGTCAACAGCAATTCGCGATATTCGCGCGCGCCTTCCAATTGCGATCCGGCATACACCGTCGATCCCGACGTGAACGGTGCCTTCGCGTCCAATCCTGCTTCCAGCGTCTCCAAGTCGGCACGCTGCGCCTTGGTCAGCCGATCCGCTTCAACCGCTTCACCATCGCGCAGCAGCGTCATCCCGAAATAGTCATCGCTTTCGATCTCGAACCCGGCTGCCTGCAAGCGGGTCAAGGCATCATCGAAGCGTTTGGCCTCGCCGCCCTTCAATTCCTCGCCGATCCGGACCTGATGCGTCCGCACATAGTCGGCCAAAGCTTCCCGGGTGATCCGCTCGCGTTCGCCCAGCCACGCATCGACGCGCAGCCAATCGCGTTCGGCCTGCTTGAAGCCACCCCGCCGCTGCGCGCCGTCGAGCCATTGCCGCCATTGCGCGGCCGACCCACGGCGCGGCGCACCCTCGGCACGCTCCAATGCCTGCGCCAACGCGGAACGGAAACCCTCCGTCCGCGAGAACGCGACGACCATCGGCGTCCCTGCGGGCATGGACTGTGCCGCCGCGCCACCCACGCGGACCTGACGCGCGGCGCGAACGATCAACTGCCGCAACTCCGCCTCCGACAACCGCCAGCGCGCACCTAGCCCGCGCAGGAAGGCGCGCACGGCAGCAATCAGCCGATCCAGCAGCGTGTCCCGAACGCCCGATTCCGCCAGGATCGCGATGAACTCGCGGATCGCGGTGTCGTCCCAGCCGTTATCGAGATAACCGCGCTGGGCATGTTCGGCGAACAGCCGACCGTGACGGCCCTTCTCGCGCAGCCGGTGAACACCCTCTGTAATCTGCGCCCACAGCGCCGGGCCGGCGATGGCCTCAATGCCATAGTGGCCGATGGCCTCATGCAACAGCACGCGCTGTACGGCCTGCCGGTTCGGCAATGAACTGGCGACGAGGTACACCGTGCCGGTGCTGCGCGCGTAGTAGCCTTCGGCCAGATGGTAGTCAGACGCGCGCCGGGCCGATGCCGGCAGGTCGTCCGGGGTTTCGACCACGCGTACCACAGGTGCGCCCTTCCAGCCCACCATCATTTCGTCGACGACGCGACGCACTTGGGCGACGCTCGCCCCGCGTCCAGTCGCGCCGCTGCGCTTGCTGAATTTCCCCGTCCCGTCGTCGCTCAGACTCTGATAGTCCAACAGTTCGTCCAGCGCATCGCCGAAACCGACTTCGCGCAATGCCGCGCGCTGTGCCTCCAGCGCGGCATCCAGGATCGGGCGTTCCTTGTCCGGGATTTCTGGACCACGCACCAGCAACAGCCGCTGGACGCGCCGATATTGCTCGCGTGCATCGCGCAATGCCTGCGCCTGATCGAACGCTTTTGCGGCCTCGGCCTTGAAGCGTTCAGCGTCTTTCTTTGCGATGTCGATGCGCGCTTCGACCTCCAGAATCTCGGCACCGATGCGGTTTACGAGCGTGGCGCGGAGACGTTTTCCGCAACCGGCCTGCTGACGCGATTGAACAACTACATCGACCGCATCGGTGCCGAGATTCTGGAGGTCGAAGCGCGCATCGACATCGCAAAGAAAGACGCTGAACGCTTCAAGGCCGAGGCGGCAAAATCGTTCGAT
>JBKJTC010000289.1:0-23900 GCA_046590925.1 Lysobacteraceae bacterium
ACGACGAGCTTCCCTTGTAATATGCACCCCCCGCCCGCATTCCTGCGGAGCGCATTCGCTTTGACACCTTCGCTTTGGAGCGGGCATGGCCTGGAATACTCCCGGTAACAACAACGACTCTTCTTCGGGCGGCGGCAATCGCTCCCCGTGGAAACCGCGCCAGACCGGCCGTGGCGGTGGCGGAGGCATGGACGATATCGTCGCCCGCCTGCGCGGTTTCTTCGACGGCGCTGGCGGCGGCAGTCCGTTGCGCTGGATCGGCGGCCTGGTCGCGCTCTGGCTGATCTTCAGCTGCTTCGTGCTGGTCACCGAACAACAGCGCGGTGTCGTGCTCCAGTTCGGCAAGTATTCGCGGACGATGAGCCCCGGCCCCGGCTTCAAGCTGCCGTGGCCGATCGAAAGCGTCTACAAGGTCAACGCCACCGAGATCAAGAACTACAGCGACAGTGTGCCGGTATTGACCAGCGACGAGAACATCGTCCAGGTCGAGATCAACGTGCAGTACCGCATCAACGATGCGCGGCTGTCGCTGTTCGGCACCCGCGACGCCGAGGAAATGCTGAAGCAGGCCGCGCTGAGCTCGGTCCGCGAACAGGTCGGCCGCTCCACGCTCGACACCGTGCTGGGCGCGCGCGATGCGCTGGCTGTCGCCGCGCGTATCCGCTTGCAGAAATCGCTGCAGAACTACAACACCGGCCTGGCCGTCACCGAACTCAACCTGCCCAACGCGCGTCCGCCGGAAGAAGTGAAGCCCGCCTTCGACGACGTCAACAGCGCCCAGCAGGACAAGGACCGCCTGATCAGCGAGGCCCGCGCCTACGCCGCCAAGATCGTGCCGGAAGCCCGAGGCGAGGCTGCGCGCACCCGCACCGTGGCTGAAGGCTACAAGACCGCCTCCATCGCCCGTGCCACTGGTGACGCCTCGCGCTTCACCTCGCTGCTGCAGCAGTATCGGGGCGCGCCGGAAGTCACCCGCAAGCGTCTGTGGCTGGAAACCGTACAGAAGGTGTTGGCCGACAACCGCAAGATCATTGGCGGCGACAGCCGTCAGCTGCTGTACCTGCCGGTCGCGCCGGGTCGCGGTGCGGCGCCGACCGGGGCCGAAGCGCCGCCGCCGGAGCTGATCGCACCCACCGTCACCGCAACGCCCGAAGAACCCACGACCGCCCGTAAAGCCCGCAGCGCGGGTCGCAACGGAGGAGGCAGCCGATGAAAATGTCAGTCCTGGTTCCACTGGTCGTCGCCGTGCTGTTCACGCTGCTCGGCTCGGTCTTCATCGTGCGCGAAGGCCACACCGCCATCGTGCTGAATCTCGGCAAGGTCGTGCGCAGCGACCTCGGCCCGGGCCTGCATTTCAAGGTGCCGCTGGTCGAAAGCGCGCGCATCTTCGACGGCCGCTTCCAGGTGCTGCCGGCCCAGCCCGAGCGCTACCTCACCTCCGAGCGCAAGGACGTGAGCGTGGATTTCTTCGCCGTCGGCCAGATCCGCAACACGCAGGCGTTCTATCGCGCGACCGCAGGCGACGAAAGCGTCGCCATCGCGCGCCTCGAACCGATCATCAAGGACTCGCTGCGCAACGAGATCAACGCGCGCACGCTGTCCGAAGTGGTGTCGGGCGAACGCAGCAAGATCGCCGGCACGCAGCTCGCCGCCATCAACAAGGCCGCCGCCACGCTGGGCGTGCGCATCATCGACCTGCGCATCAAGCAGATCGATCTGCCCACCGACAGCCAGGTCATCCGCGACGTCTACCGCCGCATGAGCGCGCAGCGCCAGCAGGTCGCCAGCAAGCTCCGCGCCGAAGGCGAAGAGCAGGCCAACGAGATCCGCGCCAAGGCCGACCGCGACAGCAACGTGATCCTGGCCGAAGGCGAGCGCGACGCGCAGGTGATGCGAGGCGAGGGCGACGGCGAAGCCGCGCGCATCTACGGCAGCGCTGCGAATGCCGATCCCGGCTTCTACGCCTTCCAGCGCAGCCTCGAAGCGTACAGAGGCTCGTTCTCCGACGGCGACGCGGTGATCGTGCTCGACAAGGACGATCCGTTCCTGCAGTACATGCGCAGCGATCGCTGATCGCATCGCGTTGCATCGCGCATGACCGACCTCTGGGCCGCACTCGCCCTCGTTGCGGTGCTCGAAGGGCTGGCGCTGTTCGCCTTTCCGAATGTCTGGAGGCGGGCGGCCGAGCAACTGCTGGCCATGCCTCCGCAGCAGCTGCGGCTGATCGGCGGTCTGGTGCTGATCGCCGGGCTGGTGGCCCTGTACTTCGTTCGCCACTGATGCGGGCACGATCCGCATATCGGGTGCAGTGACTGTCGCCATACCGATCCGTTTTGTCTTAACGCGCTGCAATAAATCCGTCGAAAGGGTGGCCCCGGCGCCCCGAAACCCGGAGAATGCACAAAAGCCGGAAGGGGCATCTGCCCCGCCGGCTTTTTCCGTGTCGGACGATCTCTTTTGTAGGAGCGGCGGTAGCCGCGATCCCACGCTGGATCCCGTCGGACGCATCGGGTCGCGGCCTCCGTCGCACCTACATCCAGATTGCCGGAGTACGAAATGGGTCAGTCAGTCGTGGTGTTGGGCGCCCAGTGGGGGTGAGAACGAGCGTTTGCGTGCCACTGGCACGCGCTCGTTCGAACGCCCTGCGCGACGCGCAGGGCCGGGTCGCCCCCGTTCAGGGCGTAATTGAATTTGGAGACATGTGATGGGTCAGTCAGTCGTGGTGTTAGGCGCCCAGTGGGGCGATGAAGGCAAGGGCAAGATCGTCGACCTGCTGACGCAGGACATCGGCGCCGTCGTCCGCTTCCAGGGCGGCCACAACGCCGGCCACACACTGGTGATCGGCGGCAAGAAAACCGTTCTGCACCTGATCCCCTCCGGCGTCCTGCGTCCCGATGCGCTGTGCCTGATCGGCAACGGCGTGGTGCTGCATCCCGGTGCGCTGCAGAAGGAAATCGCCGAACTCGAAGCCAACGGCGTCGAAGTGCGCAGCCGCCTGAAGATCAGCCCGGCCACGCCGATCATCATGCCGTACCACATCGCACTGGATCAGGCCCGCGAAAAGGCCGCCGGCAAGAGCGCCATCGGCACCACCGGCCGCGGCATCGGCCCGGCCTACGAAGACAAGGTCGCGCGTCGCGGCATCCGCGTCGCCGATCTCAGCTATCCGAAGGAACTCGCGGAAAAACTGCGCAGCACCCTCGATTACCACAACTTCGTACTGAAGAATTATCTGAAGGTCGAGGAAGTCGACTTACAGAAAACCCTCGACGAAGCGCTCGCGTTTGGCGAATACGTCGAACCGATGAAATTCGATGTCGCCGGCATCCTGCACGAGCTGCGCAAGCAGGGCAAACGCGTGCTGTTCGAAGGCGCGCAGGGCGCGCTGCTCGATATCGATCACGGCACCTACCCGTACGTCACCTCCAGCAACACCACCGTCGGCGGCGCGCTGGCCGGCACCGGCGTGGGCGCGGACGCCATCGATTACGTGCTCGGCATCGCCAAGGCTTACGCCACGCGCGTCGGCGGCGGCCCGTTCCCGACCGAACTCGACGACGAGATCGGCCAGGGCATCCGCGACCGCGGCCAGGAATACGGGGCCACCACCGGCCGCCCGCGCCGCTGCGGCTGGATGGACATCGTCGCGCTCAAGCGCGCCGTCGCCATCAACGGTATCAGCGGCCTGTGCATCACCAAGCTCGACATCCTCGACGGCATGGACAAGCTGAAAATGTGCGTCGCCTACGAATATCGCGGCAAGCGTACCGAATACGCACCGTTGGACGCCGACGGCTGGGACGAATGCACGCCCGTGTACCTCGAATTCCCGGGCTGGAGCGAATCCACCGCAGGCATCACCGAATGGGACAAGCTCCCGGCCGCCGCCCGCGCCTACCTGCGCTCGTTGGAAGAACTCGCCGGCTGCCCGCTGGCCATCGTCTCCACCGGCCCGGACCGCGACGCCAACATCGTCCTGCGGGATCCGTTCGCCTGATCGGAAAGATCGGAACCCGGCTGTCATATCCAGCCCAAGGCGAAGGGACCAGCTTCAAGCATCCCGATCGCATACCCAAAGGCCCCGTATCGCGGGGCCTTGATCGTTATCGGGCGTCAATCATTCGCCTCGCCCCCTTTGCAAAAGGGGGCCGACGCCGCGCAACGGCGGCGGGGGGATTTGCTGTTCGCGCGAAGCTCACCGCACCCCGCGTCGCCAGCCCCCGAGCGCCCGCACGCACAATGTTCGCTGCAAACCCCACCGTCGCATCCCCAAACCCTGTCATCCCGAACACCCGCGCAGCGGGTGGAGGGATCTGCTGTGGCCCTATCGTAACCGACAGGCTGCCGCGACAATGCACCCGCCTGATTGATCGTGTCCGGTACCATCCCCGCAGCACACAGGGGAACACCACATGGCGAAGGCCACCATCGCCGAGATCCGCAAGGCGATCCTGAAGGAACTGTCGAAAGACGGCACCGCCGTCGGCAATCAGAGTCTGCGCGAGCGCATCGCCGAACGGCTCGATGCCAAAGTGAAGGAAGAAGATTACTTCGAAGCCCGCGACGCATTGATCGAAGAAGGCAAGCTGGAAACCGGCCGTGGCCGCGGCGGCTCGGTCAGGCGCGTCGTGCGGACAGCCGAGGCGATGCCGGGCGAACCGCCACCCGCTGCCGCCAAGCCGGCAAGCGAACCACAAGCCGCACCGGCAAAAGCCAAGTTCACAGGCAAGGCCGCAGGCAAGGCCGCAGGCAAGGCCAACACCTCAGCCGCCAACCTCGGCTTCGAAGCCAAGCTCTGGCTCACCGCCGACAAGCTGCGCAACAACATGGACGCGGCGGAATACAAACACGTCGTCCTCGGCCTGATCTTTCTCAAATACATCTCCGATACCTTCCAGGAACACCGCGCAAAACTCGTCTCAGGTCAAGGCGATTACGCCGGTGCCAATCCCGAAGATCCGGACGAATACAAGGCCGAAAACGTCTTCTGGGTGCCCGCCGAAGCACGCTGGTCGCACCTCCAGGCCAATGCCAAACAATCCACCATCGGCAAACTCGTGGACGACGCCATGGTCGCCATCGAGCGCGACAATTCGCGTCTCAAAGGCGTGCTGCCCAAGGACTACGCCCGCCCCGCGCTCGACAAGCAGCGCCTCGGCGAATTGATCGACGTCATCGCCACCATCGAACTCACCGCCGCGAGTGAAGGCGAAAAGACCCACCGCTCCGTCGATCTGCTCGGACGCGTGTACGAATATTTTCTCACCCGCTTCGCCAGCGCCGAAGGCAAGAACGGCGGCCAGTTCTACACCCCAAGTTGCGTCGTGCGCTGCCTCGTCGAGATGCTCGCCCCCTACAATGGCCGCATCTACGACCCCGCCTGCGGCTCCGGCGGCATGTTCGTGCAGTCGGAAAAATTCGTCGAATCGCACGGCGGCAAGCTCGGCGACATCAGCATCTACGGCCAGGAAAGCAACGCCACCACGCGCCGTCTGGCCATCATGAATCTGGCCATCCGCGGCATCGAGGCCGACATCGGCAAGGAACACGCCGACACCTTCCGCAACGTCCAGCATCCCGACCTGCGCGCCGATTACGTCCTCGCCAACCCGCCGTTCAACGACTCCGACTGGTTCCGCAAGGACGACGACGTGCGCTGGCAGTACGGCGTGCCGCCCAAGGGCAACGCCAACTTCGCCTGGGTGCAGCACTTCATCCATCATCTTGCGCCGAACGGATACGCCGGCTTTGTTCTCGCCAACGGCAGCATGAGTTCCAACCAGTCCGGCGAAGGCGACATCCGCCGCGCCCTCATCGAAGCCGACCTGGTGGACTGCATGGTCGCGTTGCCCGGCCAGCTGTTCTACAGCACGCAGATTCCCGTCTGCCTCTGGTTCCTCGCCAAAAACAAGAACGCCGACGCCAAACGCGGCTTCCGCGACCGCCGCAAACACACCCTCTTCATCGACGCCCGCAAACTCGGCACCCTCATCGACCGCGTCCACCGCGAGTTGACCGATGCCGACCTGGAAAAAATCACCGGCACCTATCATGCCTGGCGCTGCGCTCCATCCCTTCTCCCGCAAGCGGGAGAAGGTGCCCGAAGGGCGGATGAGGGCGCTCTTGCCGAGTACACCGACATCCCCGGCTTCTGCAAATCCGCCACCACCGCCGACATCGCCGAGCATGGCCACGTGCTCACGCCAGGCCGCTATATCGGCGCCGAGGACGTCGAAGACGATGGCGAGCCCTTCGAGGAAAAGATGCGGCGCCTCGTCGGCGAACTGCACGCCCAGTTCGCTGAGTCCGCGAAGCTGGAGCAGGTCATCAAAGCAAACCTACGGGGTCTGGGTTATGAAGGGTGAGCTGCAAAGCAAAACTATTCCGTTGTCGAAGACCACGAAGTTCATCGTGGACAACCGAGGACGGACAGCACCGACAACCGTATACGGAATTCCGTTGATTGCCACCAACTGCATTTCAAACGACCAACTCTATCCTGCATACGAAAAGCTGCGATTCGTCTCGAAGGAGACTTACGCGAATTGGTTCCGCGCTCATCCACAGCCTGGCGATATTATTCTGACGAACAAAGGGAGCCAGAATGGTGCGATTTGTTTGGTTCCTAACCCAGTTGATTTTGTGATCGCCCAAGATATGGTGGCACTCAGGGCCGACGAGAAGATCATCGACCCACTGTTCCTCTTTGCAGCGCTTCGCTCGCAAGATGTTCAGCGAGAAATAAAAAACCTAGATGTGAGCGGCGTAATTCCTCACTTCAAGAAAACAGACTTCGACAAACTTCGCCTCCCTTATCCAAAACGAGATATTCAGGAAGTGATAGGGCGAATCTACTACGATTTCTCCACCAAAATCGAGTTGAATCGGCGAATGAACGCGACGCTGGAGGCGATGGCGCGGGCGCTGTTCCAGAGCTGGTTCGTGGATTTCGACCCCGTCCGCGCCAAACTCGATGGCCGCAAACCTATCGGCCTTGATGTAGCCACTGCCACTCTTTTCCCTTCTTCGTTCCAAGAGTCATCGCTCGGCCCCATCCCGCATGGCTGGACGGCGCAACGCTTGCCCGATGCCATCGACGTCAATCCGCGCCGCACGTTGAAGGGCGGAGCCATCGCGCCTTACCTCGATATGAAGAACTTGCCGACGCAGGGCCATTCCGCTGCGGAAGTCATCGATCGTGCGTTCAGCTCGGGGACCAAGTTTCAAAACGGTGACACGCTGCTCGCCCGCATCACACCCTGTCTGGAGAACGGTAAAACAGGGTATGTCGATTTCCTCGAAGACGGCCAAGTCGGCTGGGGTTCGACCGAATACATCATCTTCTCGCCGAAACGGCCGCTCCCGCCGCAGTTCGGGTACCTCCTTGCCCGATCCGACGCGCTGCGCACCCACGCCATACAAAACATGACCGGCACCAGCGGGCGCCAGCGCGTTCCGTCCGAATGTTTCAACACGTTCTGGCTCGCCATCCCACCGCTCGATGTCGCTCTCTGCTTCGACAAGCTCACTGCGCCGCTGATGGCGAAAATCAAAGCCAACTCTAACGAATCCCGCACCCTCGCCACCCTCCGCGACACGCTGCTGCCCAAGCTGCTGAGCGGTGAACTATCGCTCCGGCCCGATCATGTTTGAATTTGCCGGCTGTGCTCTTGTAGGAGGGGCTTCAGCCCCGAGCGTTGCGATGCGCGACGCTGCCCGCAGGAGCTCGGGCCTGAAGGCCCTCCTACGAAAGGCTGTCGCCTCCAGGTTTTTCATCGTTGCACCGACAAAATTTTATGGAATCGATAACAACATTGGAGCGTTGCTGTGAGCGAACTGAAAACCTGTTTCAAGAAGGTTGATTACGACCTTGGCGGCTTACTGCACTACATCGATATCGGCGATATCGCGCTGCCCGACATTCAACGGCCGTTCGTATGGTCGAACGCAAAGGTGCGCGACCTGTTCGATTCGATGTATCGCGGTTTTCCAGTAGGTTATTTCCTGTTCTGGGAGAATGTGGACGGCGGTGCAACCAAACAGATCGGTGTCGGCAGCAAACAGCATGCGGTCGCGCGCCTGCTGATCGTGGACGGGCAGCAGCGTTTGACGTCGCTTTTTGCCGTGTTTCGCGGGCGCAAGGTGCTGGACGAGGACTACAAGGAACGCCAGATCGAAGTGGCCTTCCGCCCGCGCGACGGGACGTTCGAGGTAGCCGATGCGGCCATCCGCCGCGACCCGGAATGGATCCCCAATATCTCTGCGCTGTGGGCCTCGCGCAGCTCCAGTCGAAAGCTGATCAACGATTTCATCGCCAAGCTGTCCGAAAAGTCGACGCTGACGTCCGATATCGAAGAAGACATCGCCCACAACCTGGACAGGCTGATCGACCTGCAAAAATATCCGTTCACTGCGCTGGAAATCGCAGCGTCTGTGGATGAGGAGCAGGTCGCCGATATTTTTGTGCGCATCAACAGCGAGGGCGTGCGCCTGAATCAGGCGGACTTCATCCTGACTCTGATGTCGGTCTTCTGGGACGAAGGCCGCGCCGCGCTGGAGACGTTCTGCCGTCATTCGCGCCACGCGCCATCGCCCGGTGCGCCGGCATCGCCGTTCAACCATTTCATTCAACCCGACCCCGATCAACTCCTGCGGGTCGCTGTGGCCTACGGCTTCAACCGTGGGCGGTTGAAGAGCGTCTATCAGGTGCTGCGTGGCAAGGACATGGATACAGGCGACTACTCGCCGCAGCGCCGCGACCAGCAGTTCGCCACTCTGCGGCTCGCGCAGGACGAAGTGCTGAACCTGACACACTGGCACCAGTTCCTGTCGTGCCTGATCGGTGCCGGTTTCCGTAGTGGCGACATGATTTCATCGCAGAATGCGCTGCTGTATGCCTATGCGTTCTATCTGCTCGGTCGCAAACGCTTTGGCTTGGACGAGCGTCAGTTGCAGCGTCTGATCGGGCGCTGGTTCTTCGCTGCAAGCCTCACAGGTCGCTACAGCAGTTCGCCGGAAAGCGTAATGGATGGTGATCTCAATCGCCTGAAAGAGGTCAAGGGCGCCACTGGGTTTTCTGCGACGCTTGAAGCCATCATGTCGAACGAGCTGACGAATGATTTCTGGACGGTCACGTTGCCATCCAATCTCGACAGCTCATCGGCCCGCAATCCGGAGCTGTTCGCCTACAACGCCGCACAGAATCGACTGGGTGCGCCGGTGCTGTTCTCGCACAAGAAGGTCTCCGATCTGCTCGATCCATCCATCAAAGCGAAGAAGAAGGCGCTGGAGCGGCATCACCTGTTCCCCCGCGGTCACCTGGAGCGGGACGGGGTGACCGACCTCAAGCGGATCAACCAGCTCGGGAACTTCGCCTTGCTGGAATGGCCAGACAATATCGCGATCAGCGATGAGCCCCCGACGGTTTACGTGCCGAAACTCCAGTCCCGCATTGCTGCGGATGCGTGGGAAGAAATGCATCGGCACCATGCGCTGCCCGACGGCTGGCATACGATGCCCTACGATACCTTTCTGATCGAGCGGCGCAAGTTGATGGCTGCGATCATCCGGAAGGGATTCGAGTCTTTGCAGTAACCATTGTCCGGAAACAAGATGGACCCCAGAATCCCCGAACTGCATTGCATCATGCCGATGGAGAACCTGTCTTCGGTCTTGCAGCACGGCATTCTGTCGTACGAACGGGCGGCGGCGCTGCTGCATCACAGCGTGGCCATGCCGGAAGTGCAGGAGCGTCGGGACCAGAAACAGGTGCCCGGTGGGTTGCGCTTGCATCAGTATGCAAATCTCTATTTCCACGCCAGAAATCCGATGTTGTTCAAGCGCCTCGATCAGGCAGCCGCGTTGTGCGTCATACGGGTGGATCGCGAGGTGATGCGGCTGCCTGGCGTGGTGCTGAGCGATCAGAATGCCGCCAGCGACTACGCCCGGTTCCGGGCCTTCGCCCAGATCGGCGAGATCGACATGGACCGGGTGTACGCTGCCGACTGGCGGCATCAGGACCGGATTACCTACTTTCGCCAGAAAGCGGCGAAATGCGCCGAGGTTCTGGTACCGCAGCGGGTCGAACCCCGCTTTCTCATCGGTGCCCATGTCGTGGACGCCGCAGCCCGAGATCGGCTTTATGCGCTAGGATTCTCCTTGTCCGTCGAGATCACTCCGGCGTTATTTTTTCGTTAAACGGTATCCTCATGTTCAAGGCACTCATCGGCGACCTTTTCGAAAGCCGGGCGCAGACCCTGGTCAATACGGTCAACTGTGTCGGCGTGATGGGCAAAGGGGTGGCCCAGGAATTCAAGAAGCGGTATCCGGCCATGTTCAAGGATTATGTGTCCCGCTGCGAGGACGGGCGGGTGCGTATCGGCGAGCCCTACCTGTATCGCGATACCACCGGTGTCTCGATCCTCAATTTTCCGACCAAGCGGCACTGGCGCTCGCCGTCGCTGATGGCCGACATCGAGCTGGGACTGGACTACCTGGCGCAGCATGCCGAGGCCTTGGGCATCACCAGTCTCGCCATGCCGCCGCTGGGCTGCGGCAACGGGGGGCTGAGCTGGAGTGAAGTGGGTCCCTTGATCTACCGGAAACTGGCGCATTTACCCCTCGACATCGAGCTTTACGCACCCTACGGCACGTCGCGCAATGAGCTGAGCATCGATTTTCTCGGACAGCCTGCGCAAATGACGCTCGATGGCAAGGGGCGCAGGCACGAGAAACTCAACCCGTCATGGGTCGTGTTGATGGAAGTGCTGCAGCGTCTGCAGCAGCAGCCCTATGCGAACCCTGTCGGCAGGACGATTTTCCAGAAAATCTGCTACGTCGTCACCGAAATGGGCGTGCCTACCGGTTTCCAGTTCGGCAAAGGCAGTTATGGGCCGTTCTCGGAGGAAGTGAAGCCGATCCTGTCCGAATTCGCCAACCGCAACTGGCTGCAGGAGGTTTCGCTGGGCAGGATGCTGTCGCTGAGCGTCGAACCGGCGTATCAGCGTGAGCGGGGGAAGTTCTCCACTGTCATCGATCAGCACGAGCGAAAGATCGTCAAGGTCGTCGATCTGTTCAGCCGGATCAAGAACACCGAACAGGCCGAAGAGGTATTCACGGTGCTGTTCGCGACGCGGCAGTTGAAAGCCGCGCGCCCGGATCACGAGATCAGCGAACAGGAATTGTTCGATTACATCATCGAGTGGAAGAAGTCCTGGAATACGCAGGAAAAGAAGGAGGCCGTTGCGAATGCGATTCGCAGCCTGTTGCTTCTTGGATGGATGCGCCTCGATTTCAGCGACAGTCTTCAGGAAGCGGCTTGATCCACAGTCGACTTTCAGGGAGGAAAGTTTGAAGCATGTCGGCGAATCGACGGTGGAAGAAGCGGCTCTGACATGGTTCGGAGAACTTGGCTATTCGCTCGCGCACGGGCCGCATCTTGCGCCCGGAGAACCGGCCGCAGAGCGCGATGGATTCGGCGATGTCGTGTTGGCCGGACGGCTGCGAAGCGCCATCCGGCGTCTGAATCCAGCCATCCCCGAGGATGCGCGCGAAGACGCGCTGCGCAAGGTGCTGCGCGTGGCGATGCCGTCATTGGTGCAGACCAACCGCGCGTTCCACCGGCTGCTGCGCGAAGGCGTGCCGGTGGAGTATCCGCGCCCCGATGGCAGCATCGCGGGCGATCATGTGCGGCTGGTGGATTTCGACGAGGTGCCGGCCAACGATTGGCTGGTGGTAAATCAGTTCACGGTGATCGAGGGCCAGCACAACCGGCGGCCGGACATCGTGGTGTTTCTCAACGTCTTGCCGCTGGCGGTGATCGAGCTGAAGAACGCGGCCGACGAGGAGGCGACCATCTGGGGTGCCTACGCGCAGTTGCAGACCTACAAGGCCCAGATCCCGTCGCTGCTGCAATACGGTGCGGTGCTGGTAGTCAGCGATGGCCTGCAGGCGCGGGTGGGATCGCTGACCGCAAACCAGGAGTGGTTCAAGGTCTGGCGCACCATCGAAGGCGAGCGCGATGCGCCGAACACGATGCTGGCGCTGGAAGTGCTGGTGCGCGGTGTGTTCGAGCCGCAGCGGTTTCTCGATCTGCTGCAGCATTTCATCGTGTTTGAGGAAGATCCGGATTCTGGCGCGCTGCACAAGATCGTGTCCGGTTATCACCAGTTCCATGCGGTGAATGCGGCGGTGGAAGAAACCGTTCGCGCCAGCGGCGGTATCAAGGAAGACAGGGGCGCGTATTGGTCGGGACGGATGCAGGGTGGCGCATCCGGCGACCGTCGCGCAGGCGTGGTCTGGCACACCCAGGGCAGCGGCAAGAGTTTCTCGATGCTGTTCTACGCCGCGCGCGTGGTGCGCCACCCCGCGATGCGCAACCCGACGCTGGTGGTGCTGACCGATCGCAATGATCTGGACGACCAGCTGTTCGGCCAGTTCCAGCGCTGCGCGGACATTCTCGGCCAGACGCCGGTGCAGGCCAGCGGGCGCGAACACCTGCGCGAGCTGCTGAACCGGGCGAGCGGCGGCGTGGTGTTCACCACCATCCACAAGTTCATGCCGGAGAAGGGCGAGGCGATGCCCGAGCTGAGCGCGCGCGAGAACATCGTCGTGATCGCGGATGAAGCGCACCGCAGCCAATATGGTTTTGGCGGCAGGGTCGATACCCGGACCGGCGAGATGTCCTACGGCTTAGCCGCCAATCTGCGTTCCGCGGTACCGAATGCATCGTTCATCGGTTTCACCGGCACGCCCATCGAGAAGACGGACGCGAACACGCGGGCTGTCTTCGGCGACTACATTTCGATCTACGACATCCAGCGCGCGGTCGCCGACAGGGCCACGGTGCCGATCTATTACGAGAGCCGGATTTCCAAGCTAAGCCTGAACGCCGCCGAGCTGCCGAAGATCGACGAGGAATTCGACGAGATCACCGAAGGCGAGGAGCTGACGAAGAAGGAAAAACTGAAGACCAAGTGGGCCGCGCTGGAGGCGCTGGTGGGCGATCCGAAACGCATCGCGCTGGTGGCCGCCGATCTGGTGGCGCATTTCGAGAAGCGCCTGGAAGCGATGGACGGCAAGGCGATGATTGTCTGCATGAGCCGCCGCATTTGCGTGGATCTCTACAACGCGCTGATCAAACTGCGGCCCGAGTGGGCAGCGGAGACGCTGAAAGTGGTGATGACCGGCAGCGCCGAAGACGGCCCCGAATGGCAGAAGCACATCGGCAACAAGACACAGCGCCGGGAACTGGCGAACCGGTTCAAGGACGCGAAGAATACTTTCAGGATCGTGATCGTGCGCGACATGTGGCTGACCGGCTTCGACGCGCCGTGTCTGCACACGATGTATGCGGACAAGCCGATGCAGGGGCATGGCCTGATGCAGGCGATCGCCCGCGTGAACCGCGTCTTCCGCGACAAGCCAGGCGGGTTGGTGGTGGATTATCTCGGCCTTGCTGATCAGTTGAAGAAGGCGCTGGTCACCTATACCGAGAGCGGCGGCGAGGGCAACCCGACCTTCGACACCGCTCAGGCCATCGCAGTGATGCAGGAGAAACACGGGATCGCCTGCGGCATGATGCACGGCTTCGACTGGGACAAGTGGACCAGCGGCACGCCGACCGAACGCCTACAACTCATTCCCGCCGGACAGGAACACATCCTCGAACAGGAAGACGGCAAGGAGCGGTGGGTGCAGGCGGTGATGGAGCTTTCCCGCGCCTTTGCCCTCTGTGCGGCCAGCGATGAAGCCATCGCGGTCCGCGACGATGTCAGTTTTTTCCAGACGCTGCAGGCCGCGCTGAACAAGCAGGAGAGCGGCAGCCGGAAGACGCCGGAGCAGATCGACGCTGCGATCCGCCAGCTTGTGAGCAAGGCCATCACCACCGAAGGCCAGGTGATCGATGTCTTCACTGCCGCCGGATTGCCCAAGCCGGACATCAGCATCCTCAGCGATCGATTCCTTGCCGAAGTGCGAGGTCTCAAGCACAAGAACGTGGCCGCGGAGCTGCTTGAAAAATTGCTGAAGGATGAGCTGAAGGTGCGCTCCAGGCGCAACCTCGTGCAGAGTCAGGTGTTCAGCGAAAAACTCAAGAACACGCTCAACGCCTACCACAACCGCGCCATCTCGACGATGCAGGTGATCGAAGAGCTGATCAAAGTGGCAAAGGATCTCGACGCCGCCACCAAGCGGGGCGAAAACCTCGGCCTCACCGACGACGAGATCGCTTTCTACGACGCACTCGCGACCAACGACAGCGCCATCCAGGCGATGGGCGACGCAAAGCTCAAAGTGATCGCTGCCGAGCTCATCGGTCAGGTGAAGAAAAGCGTGAGCATCGATTGGACCCTCCGCGAAAGCGCTCGCGCGAAGATCAGGGTGATGGTGAAACGTATTCTCAACAAACACGGGTATCCGCCGGACCTGCAGGATGAGGCTGTGAAGACCGTCCTCGCACAGGCGGAACTGCTGTGTGGGGAGTGGGTTTGAAGCAAGCAGAGGCCGGAGAGTATTTCCGCTCGAAACATTGTTGAGTTCTGGGATCTTCGGTGATGCATGCTTCGCTTCGCCCGGATACGCGCTTTGCGCGCATCCGGCTACGGGGTTTGCTGAGAAGTGGTCGGTGGTTCGTCGCGACTCGCGTCGCTCCCACCGTTGGTGTCGGCAGATTCTTCCACAGGCTTTGCTGGTGTTCGGAATGACAGCGTGTTCGCTGGCGATGGTTGTCTGGCGTGCGGCCAAAAGCGCCCCTCATCCGGCCTTCGGCCACCTTCTCCCCGCTGCGCGGGGAGAAGGAACGCGGTGGGATCGGCGATCAATTGCTTCTGTACCGACGCTGCGATTCATTCTGGTCTGTTGCGGTGCCTCATGCCTTCTCCCCGCACAGCGGGGAGAAGGTGGCGCGTAGCGACGGATGAGGGGCGAACGACGCGGCAGTCGCATGGCTCGGCAGTCGCATCGCCACAGCGGATAGAGCCCGCAGCCGTTCGGCCTGAAGGCATCATCGATTGTTTCGGGATGGTCGCGGCGGTGCGCTGAAAACGCAGGCTGTCGCGTTACCGTGTTGGTCCAGGCGGTTCAAACGGAGAGGGTGTCGCGACTTGCGTCGCTCCCACAGGCGGGTGCGGATGTGGCGGTGGTGGGCTTTTGCGCGTTCCGATGCTTCTGCTGTGGCCGAAGATGGATTGTGGGCTTGCTGTGGGATGGTCGGCGGTTCATCGCGACTTCCGTCGCTCCTACAGGCAGGGCAACAGGGTGCAGGGTTTACTGGCGTCGCTGGAATGATGTTTGTCGTGGTATTCGCCGGGCACGGTTGCTGCGGCGAATCGGATAATTCCTACACGATGTCGTGCGGTCTTCCGATATCGGGGCATGCATCGTTGGGCGATGCTGTCTGCACAGCGGGAATTCGCCCGTGAACGACGGGAGATGTGGGATGAGCGTGGAATGTTTGTCGAAGACTCGGTTGTCGATGACGTTCGCCGCCGAAGATCTGCAAGCGGTGGACGCGGCGCTGGATGCGCTGGAGTCGCGGTTGGGCATGCTGATTTCGTTGCGGCCCGATTTTCAGCTGGGATTGGCCAGAATGGGCGAGAAGTCCGAGGCGTTCTGTCGGCGGACGTTGGCGGCCATGGCTGCGCAACCGCACGCCATGGTGCCTGACCTGGATCTCGCCGCAGCGCAGGCCGACCTGGCTGCGGCGGATGCGCTGCATCCGCGACTTGTGCGCCTGCGTCGTCTGGCCGAGCGCGCCGAGGACACCGAGTTGGCGCTGGGCAGCGATGTGATGGTGGCGGCGTTGCAGAGTCACGCATGGCTGGAGGCAGCAGGGTGCGTGCAGGAAACGGTAGAGCTGCGCAGGTGTGGGTAAGCGCACGCTGGTCAGGGCATGCTGTTCAGGGCGTGCGCAGGACGATGCGCATCGCACTCGTCAACGGAAATAATCTCCCGCGATCTCGTCGAACGCATCCAGCATGCGGCGTTCCTCGGCCATCTCCACCAGCTCGTTGATCACATTGGCCCGCAGTTTTGGATTATCCAGATCGCGCACGGTGATGCGCACGGTTTCGACGGTGCGCGCCATCTTCCGGATGTCCGCGTCCATCAGCTGTTCGAGTTGTTCCGGGCGCTTGATGCGGCCATGCATCATCGCGATGGTGGGCGGCGTGGCGTCTTCGATGGCGCGCGCGATCGCGGATTCCAGCGATTTGAGCTGCGATTTGAGCAGCACGTTGTACTCGCGCAGGGTGTCTTCGGCCAGCGTGTCGGCGACCGAGTCGCTCTGTAGCGTGCGATTGTGCAGTTTCAACAGCGAGAGCAGATCCTTGTTCTGGTAGGCGGTATTGAGCCCCTGCATCGCTTCGGTCTTGCGCAGCTTTTCGTCGGCGTCGAATTCGCGATCGGGATGCATGCTGCTGGCGAGTTTGCGATACAGCGCGCGAAGCAGGTCGGGCCTGGGCGATGCGGTATCGTCGTCGTTGCCTGACGGCGGTGGCGTCTTCGCGGGCCTGGCGTTCTTTTTCGCGGAGCGCTTGTCGGCGCGTTTCTGTCGTTGTGCTTCTTTCCTGCGCTCTTCGGCGTCCAGGGCGTCGAACAGCCGCGCCTGGGCGCGTTCCACGAAGGCTTCGTGCGATTCGTCCGCACGCCGTTCGATGCCGGCTTCGCCGATCTGCCGGAACAATTCGATGATCTCCGCCTCCCGCTCGGCCTCATCCTCCTTCTCGATTTCGACCATGGGCGTGTCGCTGTGACGGTCGTGGATATCGATCAGAGTGTCATCGGCGCCGTGCGCCATGACGTTGTCGATCAGATCGAGCAGGCAGTCGGTCAATGCGCCGCGGCGCCGCGCCGTCATGCGCAGACCTTTCGGCGGCGAGGTCAGCAGCGCGTCGAGCTGTACGACCAGGCTTTTCTGCACATCCGTGAGCTGCCGCAGGACGGGTTCCAATTCCGCGTGGTACTTCTGCAGGATCACGGCCGGCTGTTGCTGCCATGCGGCGAGCAATGCCTGACGCTCTTCGATCTGCCCGGTCAGGCGATCGAACTCGCGTTGCAGCGGTGAACGCTTCGCAGCCAAGGCGCTGGGTGCGAGCGATTTCTTTCCCGAAGCCGGAGGCGGAGGTGGGGCAGAGCCGAAAAGATCGAACGGGGTGTCGTCGTGCATGAGGGGCTTGAATGATTGTGGTGGCGGCCGCCATGTTGGCGGCTCGCGATGCTGTGGGTGGATGCCGGCCGAATGATCTCAGCCGATACCGGCGGCACACAAGAGCGGGCCGTCGCGTATATCAGCGCTGGTATGCCGCCTGCGGTTCGTTGACGTTGCCTTTCGCATTCAGCACCAGATGTTCGCGCAGCCATTCTGCGAATCCGGATTCGGAGAGGCTGCCTTCGGCGAGACGCAACATCGCGATATATTTCTCTTCTTCCGATGCGACGAGTTCAGCATCGTTGAGCGCGAGGAAGACGCGGTAGCAGACATGTGCGGTACGTTTGTTGCCATCGACAAATGGATGATTCCGCGCCAGACCGTATGCCAGGCTTGCGCATAGCGCGGCGATATCCGGTGGCGGGTCGCCGTAGGCGAACAATTGTTCAGGGCGTGCGAGAGCGGAGTCGAGAAGGGCTTCGTCGCGCACACCGGTGCCGCCGCCGTGCTCGGCGAGCTGGCGATCATGGATGGCGAGGGCCAGCCGTCGGTTGATCCAGACGATCATGGGTCTCCTACTGCGCCAGCTTGTGCAGCACTTGCCGGTCTTCGCGCATGACTCGCTCGGCCACTTCCATCTGCGCGGCGAGTTCCGGGTCGTAGGTGGTCAGCACGATGCCGCCCGGGGTTTCCAACGCATACAGCTCGTCGCCTTTTTCCAGACGCATCCGGGTCAGCAATTCCTTGGGCAGGATCACACCGGCGGAATTGCCTACGGTCGTAATTTTCAGTTTCATGTCTATCGCATGGAAGATAGTAGTAACGTACGTTATACCGACGGTATGGTGCGGATTGCAAGCCCTGAACGCCGAAACCCCGCCGGGGCGGGGTTTCGGGATCGTCGTGGCGACAGGCGGGATTACTGTTTGAGCAGCGCCGGGTTGTCCCAGCCCGGGCGCGGGGCGAAGCGGTCGCCGTACTTGGCCTGCAGCACCTTGAGTTTGGCCAGCAGCACCTCGGCGCCGCTGTCGCGGATGTATTGAATCGGGCCGCCGCGGAAGGGGGCGAAACCGGTGCCGAAGATCACACCGGCGTCCAGCAGTTCGGCATCGGCGACCACGCCTTCGTGCAGGGCGGCCACGGCTTCGTTGAGGAAAGGCAGGATCAGGCGGTCTTCGAGATTGTCCGGCGCTTTGTAATCGGCCGGAATCTCAGGCTTTTGCGCCTTGCCGTTTTCCCAGCGATAGAGGCCTTGGCCGTCCTTTTTGCCGCGCTTTCCGGTTTCAGGCGGTGCGGCGAGCGCGGCCGGAATCGGCAGGCCGAGGAAAGGCGCGAGTTCGGCGCCCACGCTGGAAGCGACATCCAGGCCCACGGTGTCGATGAGTTCGATCGGCCCCATCGGCATGCCGAACTTCACCGCGGCCTTGTCGAGGACCGGGCCGGGAATGCCCTCGGAATAGGCGGTGACGGCTTCCAGCATGTACGGGAACAGCAGGCGATTGACCAGGAAGCCGGGCGTGCCGGCGACCGGCACCGGCAGTTTGTCGATGGCTTTGCAGAATGCGGCGAGGCGTTTCGCGGTCTCCGGCGTCATGCCGTCGTGCTGGATGATTTCCACCAGCGGCATCATCGCCACCGGATTGAAGTAATGCAGGCCGGCGAACTGCGCCGGACGCGCGATGTGTTCGCGCAGTTCGGTCAGCGGAATCGACGATGTGTTGGTGGTCAGCAGCGCGTCGGCTTTCATCTTCGGCTCGACCGCGGTGTAGAGATCGCGCTTGGCGTCGGGCCTTTCGATGATGGCTTCGATCAGCAGATCGGCGTTGGCGACGCCGGCGCCTTCGAGATCGGAGACCAGCCGCGCTGCCACTTCCGGCCGCTTGCCCGCGTCCTTCACGCGCTTGGCGAACAATTCCTGCGCGCGCGTCATGGCGGTGTCGATGAAACGCTGCTCGCGATCCTGCAGCGTGACCTGGAAGCCCTTGTAAGCCGCCCAGGCAGCGATGTCGCCGCCCATCACGCCGGCGCCGACCACGTGGACGTGGGTGATGCCGTGATCCTTGCCGCCGAGCGCTTTCAATCGTTCCTGAAGGAAATACACGCGGGTGAGATTGCGCGCGGTCGGCGTGCCGGCGAGCTTGACCACAGCTTTGCGCTCGGCATCCAGACGTGTCCTGATGCCGCTGCCGGCGCTGCGGCGCCAGGTCTCGATCAGCGCGTATGGCGCCGGGTAATGTTCCTTGCGCGCCTTGCGTGCGGTCATCTTGATCATTTTCGGCGCCATCAGTTGGCGCGCAGGCCAGGTGTTTGTGGCCCAGGCCATGAAACGCTGTTTGAAGGGGCGCTCGATGCCCTTGAGCGCGAGTGCGGCAGCGGCGTCGATGAGGCCCGCCGGGTCCACGACCTTGTCGACCAGGCCGATTGCGCGCGCCGCAGACGCCGAGAGGCTGCGGCCGGTGAGCATCATGTCCATGGCGGCCGGGGCGCCGACCAGTTGCGGCAGACGGGCGCTGCCGCCCCAGCCGGGGAAGATGCCCAGCATCACTTCGGGCAAGCCGATCTTCGTCGACGGATCGTTCGAGGCCACGCGATAGCGGCAGGCCAGCGAGATCTCGGTGCCGCCGCCCATGCAGAAGCCGTGGATCGCGGCGACGGTGGGGAAGGGCAGGTCCGCGATGCGCTGGAACAGGTTCTGGCCGCGTCGGATCGAGTCGCCGATGGTGCCTTTTGCGTCGAACTCCTGGAATTCGCGGATGTCGGCGCCGGCGATGAAGCCCTTTTCCTTGGCCGAGCGCAGCACCAGCGCCTTCGGCGGCTCCAGCGCGATGCGTTCGAGCAGGCTGTTCAGTTCGATCAATACCCCCTGTCCGAAGGTGTTCACCGACTCGCCTTCGCGGTCGAAGGACAGCACCAGCACGCAGTCCGGCCGCAATTCGGTCTTCCAGTGCCGCAGCCGCAGGCCGTCGAAGCTGGGTGAGGTGGAGGTCATGAGCGGGAATCCATACGCTGGAGAATGTCCCTATGATCCGGACCATTGAGGGACGGCGTCAAATCGGTGTCGTCGGATCGGTGCCGACACGTTCCCATGGCGCATGGCTTGTGGCAGTCGCGCGGCGCCCCCAGATGAATGCATGTTGCACAGGCGGCCTTGCGTGGGTCGCAGAGGGCCGGGAACTTTTCGCCGGCGTGTATTGTCCGATGGCCCGGCTACCCTACCGGCCCGATCCACACTCAGGAGAGCCGGCCGGATGGCCGATGCAACGACATTGCAGGATGTGGACCTCGAACTGGTCCGGCGGGTGCAGCGCGGCGACAGCGCGGCCTTCGACCTGTTGGTGCGCAAGCACCAGCACAGGATCGTGGCGCTGATCGGACGCTATGTGCACGACTGGAGCGAGGCCCAGGACGTCGCCCAGGACACGTTCATCCGCGCCTATCGCGCGATGGGGAACTTCCGCGGCGATGCGCAGTTCTCAACGTGGCTGCACCGCATCGCCGTGAACACTGCCAAGAACCATCTGGTGGCCCACAAGCGCCGCCCGCCGGGCGACGACGTGGACATCGACGACGCCGAGCAGTTCGAATCGGGCCTGCGCCTGCGCGACAACGACACTCCGGAGCGCGAATTGATGCGTCATGAGATGGAACAAACGGTGATGCGCGCGGTCGAAGCCTTGCCCGAGGAACTCCGGACGGCGATCACGCTCCGCGAGGTGGATGGTTTGAGCTACGAGGAGATCGCGCAGCAGATGCAGTGCCCCATCGGTACGGTCCGCTCGCGCATCTTCCGGGCCCGCGATGCCATCGACGCGCAGTTGCGACCGTTGATGGATGCGCCCGACTCGCGCGAACGCGCGACGCGTTGAGTTCCCCCCATCCGCATTGCATGACCCGGTTCCGAAACGATGTCCGCTTCAAGATGACCCAAACGACAAGCCCTCCACAATCCCGATATCGAGCCCCATGACCGGATTGCACGAAACCTCTGCTTCACGCGACGCCAATTCCCGGGAATTCCACCGCGAACAGCTCTCCGCGATGATGGACGGCGCGCTCTCGGCGGATGAAGCCCGATTCCTGCTGCGTCGAATGGAACACGACGACGAACTTGCCGACTGCTGGGAACGCTGGCAGTTCGCTGGCGACGCCATGCGCGGCATTGCCGGCCGCGCATTGCCCGCTGACTTCTCGCGCCGCGTCGGCCGCGCGATTGCCGACGACGTCGCTCTCGCCGATGCCATTGAAGCGCAGACACTTGCGGTGGCCGCCACTCCGGGCACGCGCCGGCCACTGCTGCGCTGGGGCGGAGGCGCCGCGCTGGCGGCATCGGTCGCGCTGGCTGCCCTGATCGGTTCGCGCACGCTATCCGCTCCCGATCACGCGCCGCAGCAGGTCGCAACCGCGCCGGCCGCGCCTGTTGTCGCGGTCCCCGTAGCGTCGGTGCGGGTTCCGGAACCTGTATTGCCCGCAGGCGTAACCGAAGCAGGCGCCGCTGCGATCGCCGCGGCCGCTGCCGCCACGAAGGACAATCGTGCTGTGCGGCCGCATCTCGTCGCCAGCGCCCAGGCGGTCCCCGTCGTCGGTCGCTCCGCTGCTGCAGACCTTGCGGCTGCCAAGTCGCGGAAGGCGACATCGCCGCAGGCGGTCCAGGTCGCAAGTGCCGCCCACGGTCGCGATGTCGCGCCGGGCGCCCACATCGCATCGAAGCCCTGGCCGCGGGCGCTGGTACCTGGCGCATCCGCCGGCGGCGAAGTGACCGCAGGTTTCGAGGGCTCGCCGGCGTTCCAACCGTTCCAGCCGCCCCGGTCCGAATGGCTGCCGCCGAACGCCGCATCGTCGGCCGAAGCGGCAGCGCCATCGCATTGATCCCAGCCGGCGACGTCGCCCGTCGCCGGCCCGGTCGGCATCCGTTTCCATCCCATCCGTTTCCACCCCTCCCTTTATCGAGGACGTTTCCCCGATGAAACCGACACTTCGTACTCTCGCTCTTGTGACCGCCACCGCTGCAGCCACCGCAGCGGCGACCGTCGTGCTTCCGATCGGCGCCGGCCATTCCGGGTCCGCTGCTTTGCCGATGGCGGCATCGTCCGCGACCGTCGCCACGGCCGCCCAGGCCATCGATGCGCCCATGGTCACCGGCTTGCCCGATTTCACCCAACTGGTCGAACGCGTCGGCCCGGCGGTGGTCAGCATCGAAGCCACCGGCAGTGCGCGCGGCGCGGCCATGCGCGGCGGTGAGATGCCCGACGATGAAGAGGTGCCCGAATTCTTCCGGCGGTTCTTCGGACCGGGTGGTCCGCCGCTGCCGGGTGGTCCGCAGTCCCCGGACGGGAACGAGAGGCCGCAGAGTCAGTCCATCGGCACCGGATTCATGATCTCGGACGACGGGTATCTGCTGACCAACCATCACGTGGTCGACGGCGCCGACGAGGTCAAGGTCAAACTTTCCGATCGTCGCGAGTTCAAGGCCAAGGTCGTCGGCAGCGATCCGCAGTCGGACGTCGCCGTACTGAAAATCCCGGCGACCGGTCTGCCGTACCTGCGCACCGGCGAATCCAGGTCGCTCAAGCCGGGCCAATGGGTGGTGGCGATCGGTTCGCCGTTCGGTCTCGATCACTCGGTCACCGCCGGCATCGTCAGCGCGGTCGGCCGCGCCGCCAACAACCAGCAGCGCTACGTGCCTTTCATCCAGACCGACGTGGCGATCAACCGCGGCAACTCCGGCGGCCCCCTGCTCAACACCCGCGGCGAAGTGGTCGGCATCAATTCGCAGATCTTCAGCAATTCCGGCGGTTACATGGGCGTGAGCTTCGCCATCCCGATGGATGTGGCGATGAATGTCGCCCAGCAGCTCAAGACCACCGGCAAAGTCAGCCGCGGACAGATCGGCGTGTCGGTCGGCGCCGTCAGCTCGGACATGGTCAAGGGCTTCGATCTTCCCGATACCCGTGGCGCGCTGGTCAACGATGTGCTGGCCGGCAGTCCCGCGGAAAAGGCCGGCCTCGAACCCGGGGACGTGATCCGCTCGGTCGACGGTATCGCGATCGACGATTCCAGCGACCTGCCGCCGGTGATCGGCGCGATGGCGCCGGGCGCCACCGCCAAGCTCGACATTCTCCGCAACGGCAAGCCGATCCAGCGCAATGTCACCCTGACCCGGCTCGATGAAACCGATGTCGCCGGCAACCAGCGCCGTGTCGCCCCGCGCGAGCCCGCCGCCGCCAAGGCCGAGAACCGGCTGGGCCTGGTCGGCGAGGATCTGGACGCCGACCAGCGCCGCGAGCTGGGCCTGAAGGCCGGCGAGGGCGTGGCCTTGGCCCGGATCGAGGGCAAGGCGGGACGCAAGGCGGGCCTGCGCCCGGGCGATATCGTCTTGCGGGTGGGCACCACCCCGGTGGGCAGCGTCGCCGCCCTGGAGCGCGAGCTGGGCAAGGTCAGCGAAGACCAGACCGCGATGCTGCTGGTCCGCCGCGGCGCGGCGACCCAGTTCCTGGCGGTGACGCCCGACGAGGGCTAGGTTTACACAGCTGAAAACGGTCGGCCGCGTCCCGAGCGGCGCCACGAAACCCTGGTCCGGCCTGCCGGGCGTCATTACCGGCGGGTCGGACCTCGCGCTGTGCGATAATCCAACGTTTGACCTCAAGGCCATGACGGCACGCGCCGCTCCCCATGTCTGACGCAATGCGGAACATCCGCAACTTTTCCATCATCGCCCACGTCGATCACGGCAAGTCCACGCTCGCCGACCGCATCA
>JBKJTC010000056.1:0-29675 GCA_046590925.1 Lysobacteraceae bacterium
TCTGTCACTGCTTCAAATCCGGCCTAACGATCTGAAGCGTCTTGAATCTTGGTGGAGCCAGGCGGGATCGAACCGCCGACCTCCTGCATGGCATGCAGGAGGTCGGCGGTTCGATCCCGCCTGGCTCCACCAAGATTCAAGACGCTTCAGATCGTTAGGCCGGATTTGAAGCAGTGACAGAGTTCTACGACGTCCCCATCGTCTAGAGGCCTAGGACACCACCCTTTCACGGTGGACACCGGGGTTCGAATCCCCGTGGGGACGCCACTATTCGAAACGACGAAGCCCGCTCACGCGGGCTTCGTCGTTTCAGCTTACGCCGGATGGCAACGATCCGAAGTCGTGGACGGCTCAGGCGTCCGGGATGGCTGCGACGCCCTGGGGATCCTCGCAGCGCGCACGCAGGCTGGCGGCGCCATGCCCACGCTCGGCAAGATACTGCAGCCACTTGCTCAGGAAGGTATTCATGCGCAGGCGGTGATCCAGCGCTTCGCCCGGTGCGGGGTACAGGCCGATCACGTCCTGCCAGCGCCTGCCGACATAGCAATGCGTCGCTTCGACCTGTTTGGTATCGCGATACAGGCGCACGTGCGCGGACGGATCCGGTTCGCCCGTCACCGGATCGATCAGCGCGTAGCTCAGCCGCAGTTCGACGGTGTAGGCGTGCTGCGCCATCACCTCCAGATGCAGGTCGAGGCCATCGCCGACCGAAGACACATAGCGGCCCTCGCGCAGATCCTCGGGGATGAACAGCCGATGGAGACGCTGGTGGTTTTCGGAATACAGCGCCATCAACCACGAGAAGCGGTTGATTTTCGCGGCATCGATCGAGCGGGAGAGGACGTGCGACATGCAGCGGATCGTACACACCCGATGCGATCCGCGACAGCATTGACGGATCGGCGAAACGCGGGGAATATGGAACCGACTGTTTCGCGCAAACGCCCCGGAATCCGCGCTTTCCGGTTCAGGCAGCGATCAATACATCTCGCGGTAAATCCCCAGCGTCGTCATCACCTTGCTCGCGATCTCCTCGACCGACGTGTGCGTGGTGCTGAGCGTGGGAATCCGCTCGGCGCGCAGCATCGTTTCCGCCGCCGCGACCTCGCGCTTGCAGGTGTCGAGCTGGGCGTAGCGCGAGTTGGCGCGGCGCTCCTGGCGGATCTGCTGCAGCCGGATCGGGTCGATGGTCAGTCCGAACAGCTTGGCGCGGTGCTGGCGCAACCGTGGCGGCAGGCGGTCGAGCTCCAGGTCTTCGTCGGTGAGCGGGTAGTTCGCCGCCTTCACGCCATGATGCATGGCCAAATAAATGCAGGTCGGGGTTTTGCCGGCGCGCGAGACCGCCACCAGGATGACATCGGCCTCGTCGTAATTGGTGGCGATGCCGTCGTCGTGGGTCAGCGCGAAATTCATCGCGTTGATGCGGCGATGGTAGGTCTCGAAATCGACCATGCCGTGGGCCTGGCCCACCCGCGACAGCCGCTGTTGGCCCAGTTCGCGTTCCAGCGGCTCGATGAACGGCGCGAACACGTCCAGCATCAGCGCGCCGCTCTCGGCCAGCACCGCACTGAGATTGGCGTCGACGCAGGAACTGACGACGATGGGGCGCGTGCCCAGGGCTTCGCCGGCGGCGCGGATCAACGCTGCGGCCGCCCCCGCCTTCTCCGCGGTATCCACGAACGAGATGCGTTCCGTACGGAAATGGGTCTCGCTGAACTGTGTCAACAGACTGTGGCCGATGGTTTCGGCGGTAATGCCTGTGCCGTCGGAAATGTAGAAAACCGGTCGGGTCTGGCTCATGGGGCTCGCATTGGTGATGGCCGATGGGACTACGCGGGGCGCGGTCTTGTTAAAATAACCGCTTTCCCGGCGCCGCACCGCGCCCGTATGGAGCCCCCGTTGAACGAGAACATCCTCTGGCTGCACGCGCTGCGCCTGTCCGACCTCGCCCGCGTGGGCGGCAAGAACTCCTCGCTGGGCGAAATGATCGGCCATCTGGCCGGGCTGGGGGTCTCGGTGCCGGGCGGTTACGCCACCACCGCCGAGGCGTTCAAGGACTTCATCGCCCACAACACCCTGCATCAGCGGATCTTCGATCGCTTGGCGACGTTGGATGTCGAAGACGTGCCGGCCCTGAATGCGGCCGGTGCCGAAATCCGCGGCTGGGTGATCGACGCCCCTCTGCAGCCGCAGCTCGATGCCGACATCCGCACGGCCTACGCGCAACTCTGCGCAGAAAATGGCGGTATCGAGGTCGCGGTGGCCGTGCGCTCCTCGGCCACCGCAGAAGATCTGCCCGACGCCTCGTTCGCCGGCCAGCAGGAAACCTTCCTCAACGTGACCGGCGCGGACGACGTGGTGCGCAAGGTCAAGGAAGTGTTCGCCAGCCTCTACAACGACCGCGCCATTGCCTATCGGGTGCATCACGGCTTCAAGCACGAGGACGTGTTTCTCTCGGCCGGCGTGCAGCTGATGGTGCGTTCCGATGTGGGTTCCTCCGGCGTGCTGTTCACGCTCGACACCGAATCGGGCTTCCGCAACGTGGTGTTCGTCACCGCCAGCTATGGCCTGGGCGAGAACGTGGTCCAGGGCGCGGTGAATCCCGACGAGTTCTACGTCTACAAGCCGACCCTGCGCGCGGGTAAGCCGGCGATCCTGCGCCGCTCGATGGGTGCGAAACAGATCCGCATGGTCTATTCCGATGCGCCCGGCGAGCGCGTGCGCAACGAAGATACGCCGGCCGAGCTGCGCAACGCCTTCTCGATCACCGACGAAGACGTGCATGAGCTGTCGCGCCAGGCGCTGACCATCGAAGAACACTACGGCCGTCCGATGGACATCGAGTGGGCGAAGGACGGCATCACCGGAAAACTCTTCGTGGTGCAGGCGCGTCCGGAAACCGTGAAGTCGCGCGCCCATGCCACCCAGATCGAACGCTACAGCCTCAACCGTCGCGGCGACGTCATCGTGGAAGGCCGCGCGATCGGCAACAAGATCGGCAGCGGCGTCGCCCGCGTGGTGCGTTCGCTCGCCGACATGAGCCGCGTGCAGCCCGGCGACGTGCTGGTCGCCGACATGACCGATCCCGACTGGGAGCCGGTGATGAAGCGCGCCGCCGCCATCGTCACCAACCGCGGCGGCCGCACCTGCCACGCCGCGATCATCGCCCGCGAACTCGGTGTCCCCGCCGTTGTTGGCACCGGCAACGCGCTGGATACCATCCAGGACGGCCAGCCGGTGACCATCAGCTGCGCCGAAGGCGACACAGGCTTCATCTACGACACCGAGCTGCCGTTCGAGCGCATCGTCACCGACCTCGACAACATGCCGCCGGCGCCGCTGAAGATCATGATGAACGTGGCGAACCCGGAGCGCGCCTTCGATTTCGCGATGCTGCCCAACGCCGGCATCGGTCTGGCACGCCTGGAAATGATCATCGCCAGCCACATCGGCGTGCATCCCAAGGCGCTGCTGGATTACGCGAATCAGGACGCCGAGGTCAAACGCAAGATCGACGCGAAGATGGCTGGATACGCCAGCCCGGTCGATTTCTACGTCGACCGCCTCGCCGAAGGCATCGCCACCATTACTGCATCGGTGGCGCCGAACCCGGTGATCGTGCGCCTGTCGGATTTCAAATCGAACGAATACGCCAACCTGATCGGCGGCGCGCGCTACGAGCCGCACGAAGAAAACCCGATGATCGGTTTCCGCGGCGCCAGCCGCTACGTCGACCCGTCATTCCGCGACGCGTTCGCGCTGGAATGCCGCGCGGTACGCAAGGTCCGCGAGACCATGGGGCTGGACAACTGCTGGGTGATGATTCCGTTCGTGCGCACGCTCGGCGAAGGCCGCAAGGTCATCGAGGTGCTGAAGGAAAACGGTCTCGAACAAGGCAAGGACGGGCTGAAGATCATCATGATGTGCGAAGTGCCGTCGAACGCGCTGCTGGCCGACGAATTCCTCGACATCTTCGACGGCTTCTCGATCGGCTCCAACGACATGACCCAGCTCACCCTGGGCCTGGACCGCGATTCGGCGATCGTCGCCAACCTGTTCGACGAACGCGACCCGGCGGTGAAGAAGATGCTGTCGATGGCCATCCAGGCGGCGAAGCGCAAGGGCAAGTACATCGGCATGTGGGGGCAGGGCCCCAGCGACCATCCGGACCTCGCCGAGTGGCTGATGCAGGAAGGCATCGAGTCGGTGTCGTTGAATCCCGATACTGTGGTCGATACGTGGCTGCGGCTGGCGAAGTCGAAGGCGGGTTGAATCGAAATCGCGACTTGGCAGACAGATTAAGCACAAGCTTGAATAAACTTACGCCGGAAATTTGTTAATTTTTGTATTGATCTGGAAGGACGCAAGACATGCCGCAGTCGCCATTCATAACCCGTGTACTCCTGCGCAATTATCGGAGCATCGGCTCGTGCGATGTTCCTTTAGGGCCGTTGACGTATCTCGTTGGCGCGAATGGCGCGGGCAAGAGCAATTTTCTCGATGCGTTCCATTTAGTCACAGATGCCCTGACTAGTTCTCTTGATCAAGCGTTGAATGAGCGTGGCGGCCTAGCTGAAGTCAGGCGCAGATCAAGCGGGCATCCAACCAGCTTTGGAATTCGTTTAGAGTTTGTCATCAACGGTCAAGTGGGCCACTACGCCTTCAGCATCAGTGCAGTCAAGGATCGAGGCTTTGAAGTAAAGACTGAAGAAGTTAGTTTGGCTGGAGCGAACAAAGGTCCTTACTGCTTAATCGAACGCGGCCAAGTTATTAAAAGCAGTGAAACAACTCTGCCTGCTCTAACCAAAGATCGCTTAGCTTTAGTCGCATTGTCTGGTTTGGCGTCTTTTCGACCTGTATTCGACGCTCTGACGACGATGGGCTTTTATAATCTTAATCCGAAGCTCATGCGTGAGTTGCAAAAACCACAAGAAGGGCGTCTTTTGAAGACGGCCGGTGAAAATATTGCGAGCGTGATTGGCCATCTCGAACGAGTGAGCCCAGAAGCAATAGAGCTGATCCAGGATTACCTGCAAACCGTAGTTCCTACTGTTCACGCCATAAAACGAGTTCCTGTAGGCCCTATGGAGACACTAGAATTTCGCCAAGATGTAGTGGGAGCTAAGGTGCCATGGCGGTTCGCTGCGCAAAATATGTCGGACGGCACCCTACGCGCCCTTGGGGTTTTAACTGCCTTGTTTCAAACAAACAGTGATTACTCTCCAGCATTGATAGGGATAGAAGAGCCAGAAACGGCATTACATCCTGCAGCAAGCGCAGCTTTACGTGAGGCGCTTTTTCGCGCTTCACAGCATGCTCAAATTATTGTAACGAGCCACAGCCCAGATCTCCTCGACGACCCATCAATAGGGCACGACCAGATCCTTGCTGTGATCTCTGAAGCGGGCGAAACAAAAATCGCACCGATCGACAAAGCATCCCGTCAAGCAATCCGAGATAATTTGTTCTCCGTTGGAGAATTGCTCAAACTGGGTCAAATCACGCCGGATGAAGAAGCGCTACGCGAACAGGATTCCAATCAACGCGATCTTTACGGCGAGGCTGCATCGTGAGCCGGATTAGTTGCATCGTCGAAGGAGATGGAGAGGTTTCCGCATTGCCATTGCTTTTGAGGAGACTGGCGGATTGGCGTTCAGAATCAATATGGGTAGACATAGATCGGCCAATTAGAGTGAAACGCGATCGATTCCTCAATCGAGAGGAAGAATTCAGGCGATATCTCTTGCTTGCCAACGGAAAAAGCGGGGACGACGGATGGGTTCTAGTTTTACTAGATGCTGATGACGATTGCCCCGCCATGTTAGGCCAAGAAATTCTCAGACGAGCGCAAGAACTGCTACCTGAAAAGCGCATCTCGGTAGTTCTGGCAAATCGCGAGTATGAAGCTTGGTTTATCGCAAGCGCCGTCTCTTTGAATGGAGTGCGAGGCCTCGAAATCGAGCGAAAAGATTTGAGTGCAAATCCTGAAATCCCGAGAGATGCAAAAGGCTGGCTAGGGGAACGCATGTCGAGCAAAACATACGGCCCCACTACAGACCAGCCTGCATTCACCCAAGCGATGGATCTGCAGTCCGCGTTCGACAATTCGCGTTCGTTTCGGAAGTTATGCTCCGAGTGGGATCAACAAATCAAAGCCGTTACTCCAACTACTGATTGACACAACATCTCTGGAGGATGGCTATCGTTGCGATCGCACTAGACATTATCCTGCGAAGTCAGCAATCCGGCTGCGGTAATAGCGCAACTCGCTGATGGAATCGCGCACGTCGCTCAGTGCGGTGTGCGCGGATTCCTTCTGCACCCCGGCCAGCACCTGCGGCGCCCAGCGCTTGGCGAGTTCCTTGAGCGTGCTGACGTCGAGATTGCGGTAATGGAAATAACGCTCCAGTTCCGGCATGCAGCGGTGCAGGAAGCGGCGGTCCTGGCAGATCGAATTGCCGCACATCGGCGAGGCCTTGGGCCCGACCCACTGCTGCAGGAACTCGATGGTGCGCAGCTCCGCCTCGCGCATCGTCACGCCCTGCTCCAGCACCCGCTGCCACAGGCCCGACCTGCGGTGCTGATTGCGGTTCCAGTCGTCCATGGCTTCCAGCGTGGCCAGATCGTGGGCGATCGCGAATTCCGGGCCTTCGGCCAGCACGTTCAGGTTTGCGTCCGTGATCACCGTGGCGATCTCGATGACCGAATCGTTGTCGGTGTCGAGCCCCGTCATTTCCAGGTCGATCCAGATCAGGCGGCCTTCGGCCGCAAGGGTTTGAGTCATCGCAAACAGGGACATGCGGCTCGCATCGAAAGGCAGGACATCGCATGATAGCCCAGTCCCCCAGCCGGTCACGGGCATGTCGCTCACCTCGCAACTCGATCACCACACCATCCTCGGCGCGATGCTGGCGCCGGCCCTGTTGATGGCCGCCACCGGCTCGCTGCTGGTGTCGGCGAATGCGCGGCTGGCGCGCGTGGTCGATCGCCTGCGCACGCTGATCGTGGCCTGGGAACGGGACGCGCCCGACCGCGAGGAACGCGACACCCAGATCTCGCGACACCGGCATCGGGCCGCGCTGGTGCTGCGCGCCTGCTGGACCTTGTATGCGGCGCTGGGATGCTTCGTCGTGACGAGTCTGGGATTGGCCGCCGATGCGCTGCTGGATTTCCGGCTGGGCGCGGTGCCCACCATTTTCGCGGTCGCCGGCATGCTCTGCCTGCTGGCGGCCAGCCTGGCGATGGGACGCGAGGTGAGTCTGTCGGTGAAGAGTTTCGACCAGGAGCTCGATCAGGAACTGGCCCGCAGACGCGGTTAGCCATTCGTAGGAGGGCCTTCAGGCCGGCCCATGCAGCCTTCCGAACTGCGACGACACACGTGCCGCGCCTGCGGCTGGTGACAATGAATTTGAGGATTTGGCTAATGTCATCGAGCCTGAAGGCCCTCCTACAGAATCACACGCCCGACTGCTCACGATCACAGCGCGGGCTTGCCGCGTTTTCGCCGGAAATAATGGGTAAGCATGGTGCCGGCTTCGTCCGCGAGCAGGCCGCCCTGCACATCGACGCGATGGTTGTGGCGCGGGTCGGCGAGCAGATCGAACACGCTGCCGGCGGCGCCGGTCTTCGGATCGCTGGCGGCGTAGACGACGCGCGCGATGCGCGCATGCACCGCGGCCATCGCGCACATCGCGCAGGGTTCCAGTGTCACGTACAGCGTGCAGCCGATCAAGCGGTGATTGCCGACCGCAAGACCGCCTGCGCGCATCGCCACGATCTCGGCGTGCGCGGTCGGGTCGTGGTCGCCGATGTTGCGGTTCCAGCCCTCGCCGATCGCATGGCCCTGGGCATCGACCAGCACGGCGCCGACCGGAATCTCGTCGTACTCGCGCTCGGCGCGTTCGGCCAGTGCGAGTGCGCGACGCATCCAGCGCAGGTCGGCATCGCCCACAGCGGCGTCCGTACCGTCGCGTCCGGAATGGCCCGCCTGTTCGGACATGATGGGCTTTCCCGCACCCGCCGCCCCCTGTTTTTTGTCGTCGATTGCTTGCATGCTTGGGTCGCGTCGCCCCGCCGTGTCGGTGCTGCCCGACGCATGATGATCGCTGGTCCCGCGGATGTCATCTGTCGGACATCTGCAGGCGACCGGTTTTCGAAGGATCGACGCTGCATGAGCGTTCAACAGGGGAGGTTTCACCATGTCGAGCACGAGCGGGCCATCCGCGCCCAGTTCATCCCAGCCAGCGTCGGGACAGGAAACACCCGTCCGGCTTCCGCCCGTCCTGCCGCCCAGCCCGTGCTGCTGCGACAGCGATCCGGTCGCGGGCCTCAAACAATTGTTCGTCGATTATTTCCAGGGCCGCGGCATGGCCGCCGGCCGCGATCCCGCGACGCGACCTGTGTTCCTGCGCCTGCACGGCGCCGCGCAGGGCCGCTTCATAGTCGATCCCGAACTGCCGGAAAATCTGCGCGTCGGCGTATTCGCCCAGGCCAAGGAATATCCGGTGTGGGTGCGGTTCTCGGCCGATGTCCAGCCGGGCCGCCCGGACCTCAAGGGCACCACCGGCATCGGCATCAAACTGTTCGGCGTGAACGGCGAAAAACTGCTCGAACCCGATCAGGATGCGATCACCCATGATTTCATCCTGCAGAACCACGATGTGTTCTTCGTCGACACCGCGAAGGACATGTGCGAATTCACCTGCCAGTCGCTGCACGGCAAGGGCGATGCATATCTGAAGGACCACCCGGTCACTGCGCGCATCCTCGACGACATGGAGAAAGTGGTCGAGTCGGTGCTGACCACCGATTACTGGAGCGTCCTGCCCTCGTCGTTCGGCCAGGACCGCTACGTGAAATACAAGCTCGAACCGCTGGATCCGGCTCCGGCGGAAACGACGGCCGACTTCGACGATCCGTTCTATCTGCGCGCCGATCTGCATGCGCGCATGCGCAAGGGACCGGCGCGCTTCCGCTTCCTGCTGCAGTTCCAGACCAACGACAAGGACATGCCTCTGGACGCCGCGACCGTGCGCTGGAGCGAAGACGCCAGTCCGCCGGTGCAGGTCGGCATTCTCGAATTGCCGCAGCAGGATCTGGATGCGCGCGGCCAGTCCACCTACGGCGAAAATCTGGCCTACAACCCGTGGCATGCCCTGCCCGATCATAAACCAGCCGGCAGCATTTCCGAAGCGCGCCGGGCGGTGTATCGCGCTTCGTCGGAAAACCGCCGCAACGTCAACGGCGTGCCGCTGGCGGAGCCGGTGGTGCCGCGCCCGGCGGAGTACGCACCCGGCGTGGCGTTTCCGCAGGCCGTGGACACGCGGATCGTGCGCGCCGCGATCCATCCGGCCATCGGCCTCGCCCGCGTCGGCAACAGCGCGGATGAGTTCTACATCGGTCCGCAGGTCGCCGACCCGCCGCCGCACCCTGAGGGCTTCTACCGCGACGCTACCGGCGCGCTGAAACGCGAGGCCGCGCAGTTCCGCATCTACGGTTACAACGCGGCCGGCGATGTGGTGCGCGAACTCACCGCGGACACCGCCGACATCCGCTGGAACGTGCACGTCGTCAACAGCAAGGCCGCCTGGTACCAGTGGCAGATCGCGATGGACATTCCCGAAGCCGCGACCACCGTCTTGCCGCTGCGCAACGCCAAGGTCGCGACCCGCGAAACGCTGGTGATCGACGCCGGCCCGCAGACCATCGCCGGCCGCAGCGCAGCGCCGGTGATCTGCTCCGGCGACTTCATCGGCGTGGCAGTGAAGATCGGAGAACTGCAGACCGACGCCAGCGGCCGGCTGCTGTTCCTCGGCGGTCATGGCGTGTCGGCATCGCCGAACGGCACGCCGATCTTCATTCCCACCGACGGCAATTCCTTCATCAATGCCGACGGCTGGTACGACGACACCTGCGACGGCACGGTCGCGGCGACGGTGAACATCGAAGGCCGCGACATCCCGGTCGAATCGGCGTGGGTGGTCACCGCACCGCCGAACTACGCGCCGCAGGTGAAATCCGAACGCACGCTCTACGATCTGCTCTACGACCTGTACGTGAGGGCCGGCTGGATGGCGCCGCCGGCGGCGATCTCGTTCGTCGACGACGTGTATCCGATATTGCAGCGCCTCAGCGGCCTGCAGTGGGTGAATCAGGGGTTCGCGACGCTGTTCGGCCTCCACGGCCGTTTCGATTTCGAGGACGCGGCCCTGATCGCCCGGCTGTCGACGCTGCCGCCGCCAGGCGAGTACGACCCCAATACCGAATTGCGGCGCCAGGTGTTCAACAGTTTCCGCCCGCCGAATCCGCCCGACGGTAATCAGATGCCCTGGCCCTGGATCTACGGCGATGCGATGGAAGTGCCGGCCGGCCAAAGCCCGCGCCAGAACGCGTCGATCAGCCAGACCCAGTACGACATCCTGCAGCGCTGGATGAACGGCGATTTCGTCGCCGACCGCGACCGGCAGCACGCGCCGCCGGCAAATATCGACGCCGTGCCGCTGGCGCAGCAACCGGCGATGCTGGACCGCGCCGCGCTGGAGTTCTGTCTTGCCGACGCCTTCCACCCGGGCTGCGAAATGACCTGGCCCATGCGGCATCTGACGCTGTACGACCGCCCGTTCCGGATCCGCGCGCGCCCGCCGGGCGTGCCCGCGCCGAACTACGGATCCACGCTCGATCAAGCCACCGCGCTGTCGGCGAATGGTCCGCTGAACGCACAGGGCCCCGGCGACATCAATCGCTGGATGGGGTTGCCGTGGCAGGCCGACACCGCGTTCTGCCGCGCGGGTTACGACACCGCCTACGACCCGTTCGCGCCCACGTTCTGGCCGGCGCGCGTGCCCAACCATGTGCTGACCGCCGACGATTACGCGATCGTCATCGATCAGACCCAGCCCATCGCGCGGCGCATCGAAGCGTTCTCCAATCGCACCAGTTGGAACAAACCGCTGCACGGCACCACCGCCGGGCAGATGGAACAGATGGTGCGGATCTTCGGCTCGATGGGTCTGGTCGAAGTGCGTCCGGGCGTGACCGACAACCCGGCGTTCCCCGCGTTGATGATGGTCGCCTCCTACGGCCCCGAAGTCGCACCCGCGGACGCCGCGAGCATGAGCGAGGCCGCACTGGCGGCGCCGCCCAGGCTGAAGACCGCGATGACAGCAGGCGATGTCGCGCTCAAGTCGCATCCGAAGGCGCGCACGCAGCCGGCGGGCGCGAACTTCGATTCGCAGGAAGACGCCAACGCCGCGCCGCTGCCGGTGCGACACGGCCGCAAACGCGACTGACGCGATGCGCGACGGCGCCTACGATGTCGCCATTGCCGGCGGCGGCCCGGCCGGGGCCGCCGCCGCGATCATACTGGCGCGTGCGGGCATGCGCGTGCTGCTGGCCGATGCCGGCAGTACGCATGGATCCGGCGCGGCATCGTTCAAGATCGGCGAAGGCCTGCCGCCGTCGGCGCGGCATCTGCTGCGTGAACTCGGCGCACTGGATCGGGTGCTGGCCGATGGGCATCGCATCAGCCACGGCACGCTCGCGTTTTGGGGCGGCGACGCGCCGCACGCCAACGATTTCATATTCCAACTGCACGGCGAAGGCCTGCAACTGGACCGGCGGCGCTTCGACGCCTCGCTGTTGGAGCTTGCGCAGGCCGCAGGCGCCGACATCGTGCGCGACGCCAAGCTGTCGCTCGCGGCGCAAGCCGAGGGTGCCGACGTCCATCGGCTCACGCTTCGCAACAATGACGCCAGCGCTTTTGTCGAAAGCCGCATCATCGAAAGCCGCTGGTTGATCGACGCCAGCGGCCGTCCGGCGACGTTGGCGCGCGCGCTCGGCGCCACCCGGATCCAACACGACGCACTGCTCGCCTTCCACATGCGTCTCGCCGCCGATGACGACAGCGATCGGGACGGTCGCACCTGGGTGGAAGCCGTCGACAACGGCTGGTGGTACAGCGTGCTGCTGCCTTCGCAGGAACGGCTGGTCGCATTCCTGTGCGATGCGGACCTTATCGACCGGCGTCCGCTGCTCACCCGCGTCGGCCTCTGGGCCGCGCTGGCGCAGGCACCGCGGCTGTTCGCATACTGCCATGCGCACGGCCATGTGCCGTCTTCGCAGCCCCGTGGCGCCGATGCCTGCAGCAGCCATCTCGACCGCGCAGCCTCCGACGACGGCCGCTGGCTCGCCGTCGGCGACGCCGCCCTCGCCTTCGATCCGCTGTCGTCGAAAGGGATTTCCAACGCGTTGTATACCGGCTTGCGCGGCGCTCAGGCGATCATCGAATGCGGGAACGGCGATACCGGCGCGCTTTCGCATTATGCGGATCATCTCCTCGACATCCATCGCGTGTATCGCGAGCAGCTGATCGCGTTCTACGGCATGGAACAGCGATGGCCCGCGTCGGATTTCTGGAAACGCCGCGCCGCCGATACCGTCGACCTGCGCGCCGCGCCTGCTGCACAGGCCTCGCAGGCGGTCGAAAAACAGCCGGCCGATTGCGGCTAAACCCTGCCAATCCCGCGAATTCATCGTCCGAGGACAACTGCGAGCGCACCCCCTCGCCGTTCTCCAGCGAGAACATACCGCCGCACCAGATGCCTGAAGTCACTGGATTCCGCCTATGGGGGGAATCACGAACGCAGGGTAACGAAAATCCGCATTCCGCGCCTTGAAGTAAGCCCCTTTCGGATCGGACACCTGTACCAGGTTATTTGATGAGGCTCTTCGACTGGCTGCCGATCACATACACGTCGCCTTTGTGCCGCATCAGCGTTTCGCTGCCGGTAGCCGAGATCGAAAGCTTTTTGCCGATATCCATGGCATAGCGCAGCTTGACCTCCGCCTGACGCCGATCCGGCGTCAGATCGACCGATTCGATCGTAAATTTCATGTCGGGCTCGGCTTCCAGCGCCTTCACCACTGCTTTCATTGTGTCCATCGACTCGCGGATCGACTTGCAGGCCTCGCTACGATCCATCACCACCGTCTGGTTGCCGGCGGGCGTACGCGCCTCCTCCACCCCACGGAACCGCGGATGCATCATCTTGCACTGCGTTTCCGCATCGAAGGTGCGTATGGCGTTGATCTGTTTCTGGTAGTACGCGTAGACGATCTCCTCGTCCAGCGTCGACTGCATTTCCCGATACTGGCCGAGACCAAACCTGACCCCGAAAAAAGCGACGATCACCAGTACGCCGCCGATGATGCCCTTGATGCCCTGCTTCCCCATGCCCCATTACTCCAGATGAGTTCCAACGCGCCCCGGCGCCGCATCCACTTCCGCTTCGCCATCTCCGCCGACTGGCTGCACCGCAATGATGGGAAAGCGCTCAGTCCCGTGCAAGATAATTGGTGTTTTCGCCGCCCAGCGCGAGCACTTTGTCGCCTCGCTTGACGAGCGAAGACGTGCCGGACGATTCGATCTTCATTTTCCCTGGAATGCGGAATTTGCTGGCGATCTTCACGGTCGCCGTGCCGCCATCCGGCGAAATCTCGATCGAACGCAGCGTGTACGAAACCTGTGGTTGAGCGCCCGCCGCCGCAATGACTTTCTTCAACATCTCGGCGCTTTCGCGCGCGCCGCCGCACGACTTCGTCTTATCGGACGTCATCGTTACGGGGCCCGCGCCGGGCGAGTGATTCGTTTCGACGGAACTGTATTCGTCGGCCATGGTGGTGCATGCAAGCTCCGCATCGAGAAGATTCGCGGGCTCGAATTGCAGCCGATAGAACTCGCGGACATCGGCTTCGGTGATGGGTTGTACGTCGCTTCGACCGGAGTACCAGTAAAGACCCGCCACCAGCAGAAGAACGACGACGATGAGTTTTTTCATGATGATTGTCTGCCGGGGTTGAAGGTCAATAAGCAAAATGGCCTGCAAAGCCGCTGCAGTTTCACTCCCATTCGATCGTGGCGGGCGGCTTGCCGCTGATATCGTAAACCACCCGCGAGATTCCCTTCAGTTCATTCACGATTCTGCGCGATACGGTATCGAGGAAGTCGTAGGGCAGATGCGCCCAGTGCGCGGTCATGAAGTCGATGGTTTCGACCGCACGCAGCGCGATCACCCATTCGTAAGCGCGGGCGTCGCCGACCACGCCGACCGACTTCACCGGCAGGAACACCGCGAATGCCTGGCTGGTCCTGTCGTACCAGTCGGCGCGGCGCAATTCTTCGATGAAGATCGCGTCGGCCTGCGCCAGCAGTTCGGCGTATTCGCGCTTCACTTCGCCGAGGATACGCACGCCCAGGCCCGGGCCGGGGAACGGATGGCGGTAGACCATCTCGCGCGGCAGGCCGAGTTCGACGCCAAGGCGGCGCACTTCGTCCTTGAACAGTTCGCGCAGCGGTTCGACCAGGCCGAGTTTCATGTGCTCGGGCAGGCCGCCGACATTGTGATGACTCTTGATGACGTGCGCCTTGCCGGTCTTGCTGCCGGCGGATTCGATCACGTCCGGATAGATCGTGCCCTGCGCCAGCCATCGGGCGTTCGCGAGCTTGTTGGATTCTTCCTCGAAGATCTCGACGAACAGACCGCCGATGATCTTGCGCTTGGCCTCCGGATCGCTCACGCCGGCGAGTGCGTCAAAATAACGGTCGGCGGCGTTCACGCGCACGACCTTGACGCCCATATGCTCAGCGAACATCGCCATCACCTGGTCGCCTTCCTTCCAGCGCAGCAGGCCGGTATCGACGAAGACGCAGGTCAGCTGCTCGCCGATCGCGCGATGCAGCAGCGCCGCGACCACCGAGGAATCGACGCCGCCGGACAGGCCGAGGATCACCTCATCGCTGCCGACCTGTGCGCGCACGCGCGCGATCTGATCGTCGATGATGTTGGCCGCAGTCCACAGCGCAAGGCAGCCGCAGATGTCCAGCACGAAGCGGCGCAGCAGCGTCTCGCCCTGTTTCGTATGCGTGACTTCTGGATGAAACTGCACGCCGTACCAGCCGCGCGCTTCGTCGGCCATCGCAATGATCGGCACGCTGTCGGTGCGGCCGGTGACGCTGAAACCGTTGGGAATCTGCGTGACCCGGTCGCCGTGACTCATCCACACGTCGAGACCCTGACGACCAGGATGATCGGTCAGCGCGCCCAGCAGCTTGTCGTCGCCGGTCACTTCGACTTCGGCGTAACCGAATTCGCGGTGATGCCCGCCCTCGACCATGCCGCCGAGCTGCATCGCCATCGTCTGCATACCGTAGCAGATGCCCAGCAGCGGCACGCCGCTGTCGAACACGTCCTGCGGCGCACGCGGCGAACCGTCTTCGGTGGTCGATTCCGGCCCACCCGAAAGAATGATGCCCTTCGGATTGAACTTCGCGATATCCGCCGGATCGTGGTCCCACGCCCAGATCTCGCAGTACACGCCGATCTCGCGGATACGACGCGCGATCAGCTGCGTGTACTGCGCGCCGAAGTCGAGGATGAGGATTTTGTCAGCGTGAATACTGTGGGAGACTGGATTCATTGAGTGAGTTTTTCCGGAAAATTAAAGACAGCGACTAAGATCACGCGCGCAATAGAATCTCTTCGCGCCCACCATCGTCATCAGATTCGCCTGCCTGCACTGATCTGGAGACAACAAAGGCACATCATAGTCAGCAATCAAACATCGATCAGGCGCAATCGGGATGAACAAATTTCCGGCCGGATTATCCGAGATCATGAACTCATAGCCACTTGCACGACACATCGACCATTGATCATCCCTGTGACGGTCAAGGAAGCTAATTATTCCTCCGGCAATAAACCAGCCCCTTTGCATGGCTTGGGGAAAAGAACCAGTCTCGTCAACAAAGCCAATTCCGAGCGACTCGTACTTGAGCTTCTCTTCGTGATCAACGACCGATGGAGTCATTGCAGCATGAGTTCCGAAATCGTTGTAGTCGACCGCTTGCGAACGGTATAACCAAAGAGCGAAGAATTTCGTTATTTCTAAAGACTCCGCACCCGTCAATCGATGCGAACCAGATCTGATTGCATTGTCAACAATTGACTGAAATGAGTCTTCGATCCGCTTCCCCTGAAAAAACTCCGTCCTGTGATCCCAGACACTATTGACACAAAAAACTGGATTTTTGGCATGAGCTCGAAATGAACCGCGTTGCTCTGGCCTCCTTACTTCTATCAACCCAGATTCATCCCCAAAGCGCAGCAATGAGCGTCTAGGCACAATATGTTGTTTTTTAGCAATATTAATTGTCACTCAAGCCCCAGAGCCAAGATGGATCCTTGAAATCAACCCATCCTGTAATTCGGCGGCTCTTTCGTAATCTGCACATCATGCACATGGCTCTCGCGCTGCCCCGCGCCTGTGACCTTCACGAACATCGGCTTCTTGCGCATCTCTTCGATGGTCGCGCAGCCGACGTAGCCCATCGTCGCGCGCAGGCCGCCGGCGAGCTGATGCACGACGTTGCCCAGCGGACCGCGATACGGGACGCGGCCTTCGATGCCTTCGGGCACGAGTTTGTCGGCGTCGCTGGCGTCCTGGAAATAGCGGTCTTTCGAGCCCATTTCCATCGCGCCCAGGCTGCCCATGCCGCGATAGCTCTTGTAGCTGCGGCCCTGGAACAGTTCGGTTTCGCCCGGGGCTTCCTCGGTGCCGGCGAACAGGCCGCCGATCATCACCGTCGATGCGCCGGCGACGATCGCTTTGCCGATGTCGCCCGAGTAGCGGATGCCGCCGTCTGCGATCAGCGGAATGCGATCCTGCAGCGCTTCGGCGACCATCGACACCGCGGTGATCTGCGGCACGCCCACACCCGCGACGATGCGCGTGGTGCAGATCGAACCCGGGCCGACGCCGACCTTCACCGCGTCCGCACCCGCGTCTTCCAGCGCCAGCGCTGCATCGCCGGTGACGATGTTGCCGCCGATGACCTGCAGCAGCGGAAAGGTTTTCTTCGCCCAGTACACGCGGTCGATCACGCCCTGCGAATGGCCGTGCGCGGTATCGACGATGATCACGTCCACGCCCGCCGCCACCAATACTTCGATGCGCTGTTCGGTATCGCCGCCGACGCCGACCGCCGCACCCACCAGCAGGCGTTCGCTGTTGTCGTAGGCGGCGTTGGGGTTGTCGCGTTTCTTCTGGATGTCCTTCACCGTGATCAGGCCGCGCAGCTCGAAGGCGTCGTTGACCACCAGCACCTTCTCGATCCGGTGCTTGTGCAGCAGCGACAGCACTTCCTCATCGCTGGCGCCTTCGCGCACGGTGATCAGGCGATCCTTCTTGGTCATGATGTGATGGACCGGATCGTCGAGCTTGGTCTCGAAGCGCATATCGCGGCCGGTGACGATGCCGACCAGCCGACCGCCATCGACGACCGGCACGCCGGAGATATTGCGCGCCCACGTGAGTTTCAGCACTTCACCGATGGTGGTGTCGGGGCTGACCGTGAACGGTTCTTTGATCACGCCGGCCTCGAACTTCTTCACCTTCGCGACCTGTGCGGCCTGCTGTTCCAGGGTCAGGTTCTTGTGGACGATGCCGATGCCGCCGAGCTGCGCCATCGCGACGGCGAGACGGGCTTCGGTCACGGTGTCCATCGCCGCCGCAACGATCGGCAGGTTCAGGCGCAGGGTGCGTGTGAGCCGGGTGGCGAGGGAGACGTCCTTGGGCAGGACGGTGGAGTGCGCGGGAACGAGCGAGACGTCGTCGTACGTGAGCGCTTCAGCCTGGATGCGGAGCATGGCCGGTCCGGTGGGAATGAAGCGCGTCATTCTACCGCTTTTATTCCTTCTCCCCTCGGGAGAAGGTGGCGCGAAGCGCCGGATGAGGGTCCGGCGGCATGCCCTTGCCGACGATATGAGCGAATTCAAAGCACTTCAGATCTCGGCGCCTTTGCGTGTGCGGGATGACCGGACCCTCTCCCCAACCCCTCTCCCGGCGAGAGAGGGGCTCAAGCAGCTTCCGCAGCCTCTGCCGCTTCCAGCGTGTTCTGCATCAGCGTAGCCACTGTCATCGGCCCCACCCCACCCGGGACCGGGGTGATCCAGCTGGCGCGGGCCGCAGCCGCCTCGAACTGCACGTCGCCCACCAGGCGGCCGTCTTCGAGGCGATTGATGCCGACATCGATCACTACCGCCCCCGGCTTCACCCAGTCGCCAGGAATCAGGCCCGGGCGACCGACCGCCACTACCAGGATGTCGGCCTCGCCCACGTGCCGGCGCAGCACATCTTCCGGCGTGAACTTGTGGCAGCTGGTCACCGTGCAGCCGGCGATCAGCAGTTCCAGCGCCATCGGCCGGCCGACATGGTTGCTCACGCCGACGATGGTGGCGCTCTGCCCACGGACGGGCCGGTCGGTATAGGCCAGCAGCGTGGTGATGCCGCGCGGCGTGCAGGGTCGCAGCCCGAACTGGCGCAGCGCCAGATGGCCGACGTTTTCGGGATGGAAGCCGTCCACGTCCTTGCGCGGGTCGATCCGGTGGATCAGACGGGTCGCGTCCGGAATCTCGGGCAGCGGCAGCTGTACCAGAATGCCGTGGACCGCCGGATCGACGTTCAGCCGGTCGATCAACGCCAGCAGCTCGGCTTCGGAGGTACCGGCCGGCAGGTCGTGGTCGAGCGCCCGGATGCCGACCTTCTCCGCCGCCCGGCGCTTGTTGCGCACATACGACTGCGACGCCGGGTCGCTGCCGACCAGCACCACCGCCAGCCCGGGACGCGGCTTGCCGGCGGCGACGCGCGCGTCGACCAGCACTTTCAGGTCGTCGAGCAGGCGGTCGGCGATGCGTTTGCCGTCGAGGATCTTGGCGGTCATGAAGTTCGATCAGGATGACAGGACACTCTATTATCCCCGATTGTCCCCATCGAGAAGCCCACCATGGACCCGCAGACCGAACTCGAAGCCGCCGCCTTCCGCCGCCTGCGCGATCACCTGATGCACGAACGCAGCGACGTGCAGAACATCGACCTGATGATCCTCGCCGGCTTCTGCCGCAACTGCCTGTCGGACTGGTACCGCGACGCGGCGGTCGAACGCGGTCTGGACATGACGAAGGACGCTGCCCGCGAGGCGATTTACGGTATGCCCTTCAGCGAATGGAAAGCGAAACATCAGCAGGACGCGACGCCGGAGCAACTGGCCGCATTCGAAGCGGCCCAGAAGCGGCATGCGTAGTGTTCTGATCGTCGTCGCAGTACTGGCCATGCTCGCCTATGCGGGCGCGTGCTGGTTCCTGCACGCGCGACAGCGGCAGATGATCTACTACGGCTGGACGACGACCGCCGACGCCGCGGGCACGAATTTCGAGCTGAAGCGCCCCGACGCCGTGCTGCGCGGCTGGGTCGTGAATTCGGGCAAACCCGCGCCCATCCTGTATTTCGGCGGCAACGCCGAGCGCGTCGAAGCCAACCGCGATGCGCTGGCGCGGATGTTTCCCGATCGCAGCGTGTATCTGGTCGCCTATCGCGGCTACGGCGCAAGCAGCGGCCAACCCGGCGAGACCGCGCTGGTGGCCGATGCGCTGGCCGTCTTCGATGAAGTGCAGCGGCGACATCCAGGCGAAGGGATCGGCGTGATCGGCCGCAGCCTCGGCAGCGGCATCGCCAGCCAGGTCGCCGGGCAGCGACCGGTGGAACGATTGGCGCTGGTCACGCCGTTCGACAGCATGGTGGCCACCGCGCAGTCGCATTATCCGATGTTCCCGGTGAGCTGGCTGCTGGCCGAGCGCTACGAATCGACGACAGCGCTGCGCGCATACCGCACGCCCGTACTGATCGTGCACGGCGGCCGCGACGAGATCGTGCCGGAAGCGAACACGCTGCGGTTGATCGCATCCCTGCCGGCGAAACCAGAGGTCGTGCGCATCGCGGCGGCGGATCACAACGATATCTCGTTGCACCCGGAATTCGATGCGGCGCTATCCGGCTTCATGTCGCGATGATCGTCGCAATGACGCCGAATATCCCACGTAGAGCGGCCTTCAGGCCGCTGCTCGAATGGCCGCATCCGGTTTCAGCGGCCTGAAGACCGCTCTATGGGTTTGATCAGAGAATTTTGAACAAGCCGTCAGCGATTCAATTTCAGTAGCGCCGCCCAGTCCTGACGATTGAGGTTGTAGCCTTTTTCGTCGACGATCTCGAAGGCCTTCGCATCGTCGCCGTCCTGCTTCATCGACAGCGACAGCAAGCCCCTGCGATTGAGGTTCAATTTGCGCATGGTGACGCCCTGCACGACGTTGCCTCCGATCGCATAGAGCTTGCTGTCGCCGTCGAGATCCACGCCGACCACGATGTCGCAGTGCGAATCGAAAGCTTTCGAAGAGCGGTCGAGCATGTCGACCAGGCCACGGTAGCCGTAGACGCGGTTCTTTTCGCGCAGATAACACACCAGATCGCCGACCGCGGGCGCTTCCCGGCTCGGGTCGACCAACCGATACGGGCCGTCGTCCGGCCTGCGCCTGGCATCGCCGATGTAATAGGAATGCGACGACGACTGGGCGAATCCGGAGACATCCGCCGTTTTCATCACGAAGGAGACGAAGGTCGCGGACCAAGGCACATCGATCAGGAATGCACGGCAGGCTGCTTTCGCCGCCCAATCCTGCGCATTGCCGACGCAGTCGGAGGCGCCGTTGCGTCGTTCGCTACCGGCGGCATCGACCTGGCGCTTTTCCCAGCGCGCGTTTTCGTCGAGCAGGCCGGATGCCTTCCAGTAATGCGCCACACGGCGCCAAGTCGGCGTGCGGTCATCGCCAAGCTTGTCCTTCTCGGCTTCCATCGAGGCGAGCCTGACGATCCGCCCCTGCGCATTGATGAAAGGCCTGCGCCAGAGGGCATGCTCATCGCAGGCGACCTGTGCGATGCGCAGCGCAGCAGGCGATGCGTTCGCGCCCTGGGCGGAAAACTCGCACACAGCCTCTGCCTTCGCGTGGAAAGCAGTCATCGCCAGCGCGTACGCGAACACGATCCGAACATTCCAGCAGAGATTTCTCATACGTCCTCCGACCCGGGTACGACCGCAACACCGGCAGGTTCATCCACCTGCGCAGAACGCGGCATAGTCGATATAGCCTGGAAAGGCCCGTCCTGGCGCACAGACCGGGCAATCCGGATCCGCGGCCAGACGCGTTTCGCGGAACCGCATCGACAACGCATCGAAATGTAGCAAGCGCCCGATCAAAGGGTCGCCCAACTTCAGTATCAGTTTGATCGCTTCGGTCGCCTGGATCAGCCCGATCACCCCCGGCAGCACGCCGAGCACGCCGGCCTCGGCGCAGTTGGGCGCAGCTTCCGGCGGCGGCGGTTCCGGAAACAGGCAGCGATAGCACGGCGCATGACCACGATCACGGCCGGCATCGAAGACACTGGCTTGACCATCGAAACGATGTACCGCGCCGTAGACCAGCGGCTTGCCGAGTTTCACGCAGGCGTCGTTGAGCAGATAGCGCGCGGGAAAATTGTCGGCGCCGTCGACGACGACATCGACGCCTTCCAGCAGACGCTCGACATTCGCGCTGCCGACGCGCTCGGCAACCGGCTCGATGGTCGTACGCGGATTCAGCGCCGACAGCGTCCGGGCGGCGGATTCGACCTTCGGCAGGCCGATAGCCGCTTCGGTATGCAGGATCTGGCGCTGCAGGTTGCTGCGGTCGACCACGTCGTCGTCGGCGATGCGCAGGGTGCCGACACCGGCGGCCGCGAGATAGTACGCCGCCGGCGAACCCAGCCCGCCCGCGCCGATCAGCAGCACGCGCGCGGCTTCGAGCCGGCGCTGCCCATCCACACCGACCTGCGGCAGCCGCAGATGGCGCGAATAGCGTTCGGCGAAATCCCGATCAAAGCCCGCATCGATATCGCCGACCGGCCTGACCAGCGGCAGCGACTCGTCGGCCCATCGGCTTGTGCCTCCCGCGACGGATGCGACGTTCGAAAAACCCTGCTCCGCCAACGCTTCAGCAGTGCGCAGCGAGCGCATCCCGCCCTGGCAGATCAACAGCACTTCGACATCGCGATCAGGGAGATGCACCTGCGCATCGGCGATCAATGTCTCCATCGCGATGCCGCGCGCGCCCTCGGCCATGCCCAGCGCGCGCTCGTGCGCTTCGCGCACATCGATCAGCACGGCGCCGCGGCGTTGGCGGTCGAGGGCTTCGGCTGGAGTGATTTCGGGAATGCTGGTCATCGGTCAAGTGTAGTGCTGTCATCCCGAGCGCAGCGAGGGACCTGTTTCTGCCGTTGCTTTCGTCGAAAAACAGGTCCCTCGCTGCGCTCGGGATGACAGGGTTGAAGATCAGTACGGCAACACATCCACCGCACTCCCCGCTTCCAGCGTCATCTCGCCCTCGCCCAGCACGATCAGCGCATCGCTGTCGGCGGCGGCGCGCATGCGGTGCGAGCCGTCGGCGGGATTGGGTTCGACGTGCAGCCGGCCTTCGTCGTCGCAGGACAACCGTCCGCGCAGGAATTCCAGGCGGTCATGGGTCTTGTGCCATTGCGTGGCCAAACGTGCGCGCAGACGCGGGCGCGGCTCGATCCGGCCCTGCAGGCCATCGAGCAACGCACGGCCCAGAGTGAGCCACGTCGCCAGCACCGACACCGGATTGCCGGGCAGGCACAGAAACAGCGCGTCGCCCAGCCTGCCGCCATCCGCGAACAGCACCGGCATGCCGGGCTTCATCCGCACTTTCCAGAAATGCACGTCGCCTTCCGCCTGCAAAAGCGCGGGGATGTGATCCTTTTCGCCCGCGGACACGCCGCCGCAGGTGATGACGACATCGAAAGCGTGCCCGGCGTGGCGCAGACCCGCATCGATCGCCGCCGGATTGTCGGTCAGGTTCGGCCACGCCACCGGCTCGTAACCGTCGGCGCGCAGCAGGCCCATCAGCAGTTCGCGATTACTGTTGTACAACTCGCCCGGCCGCAGCGGCAGGCCGGGTTCGACCAGCTCATCGCCGGTGGTGAAGACCGCGACCGTCGGCCGGCGCACGACTTCGAGACGATCCACGCCCTGCCCCGCAGCCAGCGCGATCCGTGAAGGCGTCAGCACCTGACCTGCCGCGAGCAACGCATCGCCGATCCGCACGTCTTCGCCGGCGCGGCGCACGTGCTGACCGGCTTTCGGCGCCTGCTGCACGCGCACGCGGCCGCCTTCGAGGCGAGTGTTTTCCTTGATGACGATGGTATCGGCGCCCGCAGGCAGCGGCGCGCCGGTGGTGATGCGCACGCATTCGTTCGTGCCGACGGTCAGATCGACGGTTCGACCGGCGAACTGTTCGCCCGCCAAGGCAAGCGATGTTTCGCCGTGGATGTCGAGATCGGCATGACGCACGGCGAAACCGTCCATCGCCGAATTGTCGAAGCCGGGTTGCGGCAGCGCGGCCACCAACGGTTGCGCCAGCACGCGTCCGTGCGCTTTCGCCAACGTCACGTGTTCGACAGGCAGACGACGACGGGCGGCGACGTCGTCGAGAATGCGACGGGCGTCGTCGAAAGCGATGCGGGTAGGAAAGGTCATGGCGATGCGTGGTCCGATGCGATGCCGGCGGCGTCAAGATCGGCCGGCGTGTTGAGGTTACCGAAGCGGAAGCCGGAGAACACCACCGGCAATATCTCCAGCGTCGCCTGCAGCGCATGCACGGCGCCTGCGCCGGCGGCAAGCGCGTCTGCGCAGCCCATGCGCAATGCATCGCGACGCAATAGCGCCACCAGCGGCTGGGCGCCGTCGTCGTCGACCGCATACGCGCCGTCTTCGCCACGCATTGCCACTAGCGTACGCAGCAGGCAGTCGTTGGTGCCCACCAGGTCCACCGGCAGCGTGAACAACCAACGGGTTTTGCAGGCGTTCGCGAGTGCGTCGAGGCCGCCGAGTGGGCCGGCGTCGGCGATGCGGTCGGGAACGGCGATCAATCCCTGCGCGGCGTAGCGATCGGGATTTCGATTGGCCGACACCAGCATCGCGGAGACTTCGTCCGAGAACCGGCGCTGCCAGCGCAGCACCTGCGGCACGCCGTCGCGTTCGAGCCAGGCCTTGTCGATGCCGCCGAGGCGCGAAGCCTTGCCGCCCGCGAGCAGACCGAGGGTGATGTCGATGGCGGGAATCGTAGCGTTCAAAGTGAGGACCATTCCGGCATTCGCGCTGAACCGACGCTGCGGCGGCTGTAGAGCGGGCTTCAGCCCGCTGCACTGTCCGCAGAGCAGCAGCGGGCTGAAGCCCGCTCTACTTGTTCTTCTTCACATGCCGCATCAACCGCCGACGCTTGGCGATCTGGCCTTCGGTCAGGACATTCTTCTTGTCCTTGTACGGGTTCTCACCTTCCTTGAAGACGAAGCGCACCGGCGTGCCGACCAACTTGAAACGCTTGCGGAAGAAGTTTTCCAGATAGCGGCGGTAGCTTTCCGGCAGGCTGCGCAGGCGCGAGCCGTGGACGACGAAGGTCGGCGGCATGTCGCCGCCCGGGTGCGCGAAGCGCATCTTCGACACATGACCGCGGATCGCCGGCGGCGGGTTGGTTTCGTAGGCGACTTCCATCGCCACGGTGACTTCGGAGGTGGTGAACTGGCGCGTCGCCGAATGGTGGGCGCGATGGATCGCGCCGAACAGCTCGCGCAGGCCGGAGCCGTGTTTGGCGCTGATGTGTACCGCTTCGGCCCAGTTCACGAACGTGAGCTTGCGCGACAGCAAACCATCGGTCTGCTCGCGCTGGTACTGCGACAGGCCGTCCCACTTGTTCACTGCTACCACCAATGCACGGCCCGCGTCGAGCACCGCGCCGAGCACGCTGGCGTCCTGATCGGTCACGCCTTCGGTGGCGTCGAGCATGATCACCGCGACCTGACAGTGTTCGATCGCCTGCAGCGTCTTCACGATCGAGAATTTTTCGACCGCTTCCTCCACGCGCGCCTTGCGGCGGATGCCTGCGGTGTCGATCAAGCGGTATTTGCGGCCATCGCGCTCCAGATCCACCGCGATCGAATCGCGGGTGGTGCCGGGCACTTCGGACGCGATCATCCGTTCTTCGCCGAGAATGCGGTTCACCAGCGTCGACTTGCCGACGTTCGGACGGCCGACGAAGGCGATGCGCACGCGCTCCGGGTCGTTGTCGAGGATTTCGGCATCGCCCTCGGTGGGCAGGCGCGCCATCACATCGTCGAGCAGATGGTCGATGCCCTGACGATGCGCGGACGAGATCGCCATGACATCGGCGATACCGTAACGCGAGAACTCGGCGAGCGCGGCACGGGCATCGATGCCGTCGGTCTTGTTGACCACCAGCACCACCGGGCGCGCGGTCTTGCGCAGCCAGCGCAGGATCTCGTCGTCGAGCGAGGACGGGCCTTCACGGCCGTCGACGATGAACAGCACCAGATCCGCTTCTTCGGCCGCGGCGCGCGACTGTCGCGCGGTCGCGCCGGCCAGTCCTGCGTTTTCGAGATGCGTGCTTTCGCCGGCGATGCCGCCCGTATCGACGATCGCGAACGTACGGCCTTCCACCAGACGGCAGACGCCATAATTGCGGTCGCGGGTGACGCCCGGCTCATCGTGGACCAATGCGTCGCGGGTGCGGGTCAACGCATTGAAGAGCGTCGATTTGCCGACATTGGGACGACCTACGAGAGCGACGAGGGGCAGCATGGCATCGGATCTGAAGTGGGGAGTGGACATCCGGGGGGGACACGCGGATCCGGATGTTCGAAACGCGCGACCCCGGGGAGTCGGACTACCCGGGGCCGCAGGAGGTATCAGCGTGACGGCTTACTGCAGGCGGTAGGCACTGATATTGCCGCCGGCGGTCTGCACGATGAGGATGCCGTCGACGACGACCGGAGCGGCGCGCACCGGATCGCGGCCTGCGCGCACGCGGGCGCCGAGATCGCCATTATCCAGACGCAGCCAGTGCAGATAGCCTTCGAAGTCGCCGACCACCGCGAACTCGCCCTGCACCGCGGCGCCAGACAGGTTGCGACGGGCAAGCCCGGCCTGCTGCCACAGCGACGAGCCGCCGGCCTTGTCCAGCGCCCACACCACGCCGCCCGGATCGGCCACGATCACGCGGTCGCTGGCGACACCGACGCGACCGACGCCGCCGTGGTCCTGCGACCACAGTGGACGGCCGCTCGGACCGTCGACCGCCATGGTCTGCTTCTTGTAGCTGCTCGCGAACAGGGTGGTTCCATCGAGGGCCGGCGCGCCATCGACATCGGCCATGCGATCCAGCTCGGTGCGACCGTCGGGTTGGCCGACGATCTGGTCCCACAGCTGACGGCCATCGACGAGCGACAGCGCAACAAGGGTGCCGTCGTCGTTGCCGACGAAGACGAAACCCGGGCCCAGCACCGGCGCATCATTGCCGCGCACCGACAGCGAGGGCAGATCATGATTCCAGAACCAACGGCGCTCGCCGCTGGTGGCATCGAACGCGGTGATGCGACCGTCGTTCGAACGGACCAGCACGGTGTTCTGGCCGGCGACAGGCGTGGCGATGACTTCGTTCGGGACTTTGGCTTTCCACTTTTCGGTGCCGGTCGCGGCATCGAGTGCGATCACGTCGCCGTCGAGGCTGCCGACCAGGACCAGGCCTTCGCCGGCACCCGGACCGCCGGACAAGGACAGCTCGCTCTTGTAATGCCAGATCGTCGCGCCGGTCTGCAGATCGAAGGCGCGAACGCCGCCTTCCACCGCAGCGGCATAGACGCGGCCATCGGCGATGGCCGGTGCCTGCAACAGACCGAGCCCGTCTTCGCCGCTGCCGGCTTTCGCCGTCCACAGTCGGGATACGGTCGCGGAGGGCACGAATTCAGTCAGTTCGTTCGGCTTGTTGGCGGCGTTCTTGCCGCTGTCGTCGAGGGTGAACCAGCCTTTGACCGTGCTGCAACCGGACAGCGCGACCACGGCGGCGAGCAGCACGACGCGCAGCAATGCAGAACTGCGCGGATTCTTGTGGAGATTCATCGTATTCGACGTGCTCAATGTGACCTGCTCAATTTGACGGGCTTGATTCGATGCGTTCAGGACGCGGCATCGGGTTTCGGCGGGGTGCCGCCGGCTTGCGACAATTTCAATTCGACCAGACGACGCTGCGGCGCGGCGACGTCCAACTGGGCCAATGCCTTGCTGTAGGCATCGCGCGCCTGATCCTTGCGGCCCAGGACGAACAGGGCATCGCCGCGCACTTCATGCGCGACCGGATCGTCGATGCTCGTCAACAGCTTCAGGGCTTCTTCGCTCTTGCCGCCATCGATCAGCAACCGTGCGAGCCGCTGCGACACCACTGCCGCGATCGCGGTGTCCTCGGTCTTGATGCCGCGCAGCGCAGTGATCGCATCATCCCGCTTGCCGCCATCGGCATGGGCCTTGGCCAGATCCAGCGCGGCGAGCGCTGCGAACGGGGTGTCCTTCAGGACGGCCGCCTTGGCCTGGGCTTCTTTCAGCTTGCCGGCCTGGACCTGCTCCACCACCGCCTGATAGTCGTCGCTGGCCTTGAGACGCTTGGCTTCGCCCTGATCCTGCCACCAGTACCAGCCGTAGATCGCGCCCAGACCCAGTGCCACGCCGCCGATGAGGCCGGCGGCATTGTTGCGTAGCCAACTGCGGACGCGTTCGCTTTGTTCGTGTTCGTCGAGGAGATCGTCGATCGCCATGTGTCGTTATCGTCTGGAAGAATGCTGCTGTCGATGGAAGGCGTGACGGGAACAAGGGAAACATGGCGCCGAAGAACACGGCGCCGAAAACGTCGCGACGTTGTAGCAAGTCGCGCCTGAACACCGACCGTCACGGGTGGCTTCGAAAATGGTTCGCCGGGTCTCCGGCCGGTGACCGGCGCCGCGAGGCGCAGACAGGCTCGGATGGGTTCCCGGATCCGCTCCGGCGGGTTGGCCGTCGCGGATTCCCTGCGGCATCTTTCCGGGCCATGCGCGGGCGCGGTCCGGCAAACGACAGGGACTCCTCAGCGATCAACCGGCTGGAGAGAACCGTCAGAGGATACCGTAAAGCGCACGACATTCGCGCGGATGTAAGGGGTGAGGTCCAGCGGTTGCCCGCGATATCGCACGGACACGGCCTGTGCATTGCCCATCACGGCCTCGCCGATCTGGCCAGGCTGGAACACCCGCTGCTGGCCCGGCTGCACCAGCGCCTGTTCGACCGTGGCGCCGTTCGGCGCAGTCAGTCTGACCCAGCTTTCGCCGCTGAAACTGACGGTGAGATCCGCAGCGACGGCGGCGCGCTGCGGCAGCGGCGGCGTGATCGAAGCGACCAGCGGCGGCGCCGGGAGCGACGCACTGCCGTTGCTCGCGCCTGCGGCGGAAGGCGAACCCTTCGGCTGCGGCAATGCCGAGGTCGACTCGATGTCGAGCGGCACAGCATCGATCGCACCGTCGAGATGCGACCGCGTGGCCAACCAGACCGGAACCGCGATCGTGGCGGTGATCACCACGTACACCAGGCGCCGGGCGGTCTGCTCCATCATGCGCTGCATGCGCGGCGTGAACGTACGCGGCACCAGTTCGGCAGGCCTGGGGGCCGGTGTCGAGACGCTCTCGACCACCGCATCGCCCGGCAGTTCCATCAGACGCGCGTAGCTGCGCAGCTGGCCGCGGATGAAGACCGGTGCGCCGATGCGCGCCCAGTCTTCGCGCTCCAGCGCTTCGATCACGTGCGTCGGCATTTTCAGCCTTGTGCCGACTTCGGATGTGCTCAGCCCCGCACGGATGCGGGCCTGTCTGAGACGTTCGCCGATGCCGCGAGTGCTCTCGGGCATACCGGCTTCGGAGGATGTCATTGCGAATTGCTCCCCAAAGCAAGGCTTCCTGCCGTTGCGGACGCGTCCCTCGCCGGGGCATCGCGGCCGATCATGGTGAAACACAGCGCATCATGCTGCCGCATGCACTGCATCCGGTTCTTCGCCCGCTGCGCTTCCGCTCCGCGGTTCGAGCGAGCGCGGTTCGAGCGTTTCCAGCGTTTTGCGGAATTCGGCCTGGCGGCGAGTACGATCCGCCACCTGGCCCTTGAGCTGTCCGCAGGCGGCGTCGATGTCGTCGCCGCGGGTGCGGCGGACCATCGTCAGCACCTGCGAATCCAGCAGGATCTTCTGGAAGGCACGGATATCCGCTTCCGCACTCCGCTCGTAACGGGTGCCGGGGAACGGGTTGAACGGGATCAGGTTGACCTTGCCCGCGTCCTTCGACTGCACGGTATTATCGAACTGGCGCATCAGCCGCGCCAATTCACGCGCATGCTGCGGCTGGTCGTTGATGCCGCGCATCATGGTGTATTCGAATGTCACCGAATCGCGTTTCTTGTTGGCCTGCACGTAACGCGCGCACGCCGCCATCAACTCGGCAATCGGGTACTTCTTGTTGAGCGGCACAAGTTCGGTGCGCAACTCGTCGTTGGCCGCATGCAACGACACCGCCAGCGACACATCCGACTCCACCGCAAGCCGGTCGATCATCGGCACCATGCCGGCGGTGGAAAGGGTCACGCGCTTGCTGGCCAGGCCATAGCCCAGGTCGTCGCGCATCACGCTCATCGCGCGCACCACGTTGTCGAAATTCATCAGCGGCTCGCCCATGCCCATCATCACGACATTGGTGAGCTTGCGCTGCTTGTGCGGCACGTTGCCGAGATGCCGCGCTGCGACCCATACCTGGCCGATGATCTCGGCAGTGGACAGATTGCGGTTGAAGCCCTGGGTAGCGGTTGAGCAGAACTGGCAGTT
>JBKJTC010000140.1:0-5866 GCA_046590925.1 Lysobacteraceae bacterium
GTGGCAACCGAAGCAATTGGGGACGTACGAGGTATCGCCCTGCTGGAAGGTTTCCATGCTCATGTTGGCCAGCTCCAGCGAGCCGCGCTGCGGGCTGGTCGGATCGCCGGGAACAACCTTGCCGTTGGACATGTGCGGCACCGGCGCATTGCCGGAGGAAGCGCCCGCCTTGGTCCACAGCGCACCGATCATTTCGTAGTGCTTCCAGATCGCCATGGGATCGGTATCGGGAAGCTTGGTCAGCATGCCGTCCGTGCCCACCAGTTGATCGTTGAGCTGCTGGATCGCCAGGAGGTTGGACGCATTGTTGTTGCCGTTGACCGACTCGCCGGGCTGATTGCCGTGAGCGAACTGACGGCAGATGTTGTCGGGCGTATTGGTCGCCGGCGGCGGCGGGCTGGCGAATTTGTCGGGTGTGTTGAACTTGAAACTGTCGCAGGACGCGCTGGGCGGACCAGAGGTCGGCTGTGGGTTCGCTGTGAGGCAGGCCGCGGCATCGTTGCTGGCGAACGACCAGCCTGACGTCGGCTGCGGGCTGGAGCCGTCGCACAGCGGCGCATTGGTCTTATGCTCGAACGTGGCCCAGATCATCTCCGGGTGATTCTGCGTCCAGTTCGCGAGATGGAAACCGACCATGCCCAGCGTGACCGGCGTTGTGCCGCCCGGCAGCGTGGCCTGCATCGAGTAGTAAGTGGGATCCGGAGCCGGCAGGATTTTCCAGGCGACCTTGATCTCGAAAGTGCCCCAGGCGAAGCCCTGCTGGGTGGATTCGCACATCGCCTGCGAATACCACATGTTGTAGTACAGCAGGTTGCCGTTCTGGTCGTACATCGCGTTGCCGTCGGCCTGCGTGTCCTCCAGGCCCAGCGGCTTGTCGTCGCGGGCCGCCAGCGCCGCGAAGATGCTGGCGCGCCCCAGCAGGGCCGGCAACGAACATTGCCCGCTCTTCACGTGCGGGTTCATGAGACGGTTCTGTTCGAACACGCGCTCGTTGCTGCCTTTCGCCGGCGACGTCTGCGCCAGGAACCACTGCCACGAGAACTGGTAGAAATCGCAGAAGGTTTCCGCAGCAGCGACTTCCGGCGGCGGATTGGGATTGCTGATCCAGCTCGGGCTGGCCTGGCAGATGGCGGCGTCTACTTTCGGTGCGGCTGTGGCGACCGCGGGTTGGGCCGCGGGCTCTTCCGGCTTCTGGCCGCAGCCCGACAGGGCCAGCGCGAGTGTCAGCGTGGTGGCGAGCGCATGAGGCGCGTAGCGACTGCGGCGGATGGTATCTGCATGCATGAGCGATGGTCTGGACATCGACGTTCTCCTTGGCTTTCGACCTAAAAACTGCGGAACTCCTGTCGTGCGGGAATTCCGTCCCCCTCGAACGCCGGGCAGATCGAGTCTGTCGGCTGCCCCCTCGTTCGGATTCCTTTGGCCGGCGGCGTGCGGTATGGCTGCTCCGGCCCGCGAATCGATTCCTGAATGATTCCCCGGGCGGAGCATGCGCCCGGGGGCCGGCGGCCGCAACCTGCAAAAAAAAGACGACCCGCCGAAGCGGGCCGTCTGGCTGGAGCGGTATTGCTGAAGCGGTATCGCGATAGCGAGGATCAGTACTTGACGCGCAGGGTAACGCCATAGGTGCGCGGCGCGCCGAGGAAGGCGTTCCACGTACCTGTCTGCAGCGGCGCATCGAACGCGACCTGGTAGTACTCGGCATCGGTCAGGTTCTGCGACCACAGTTCGACGTCCCAGCGGCCATCGCGACGGCCGAGGATGACGCGCGCGTTGAGCACGGAGTACCCGTCCTGCTGCTTCTCGGGATCGAGATCGGAGCCGGTGTTGTAGTCGGACATGTACTTGGCGCCGAGGTGCGCGCTGGCTTCGAGATTGCTGCCCATATCCCATTCGTAGCCGACCGAACCGGTCACCGACCACTTCGGCGCAAAGCTGGCGCGGCTGCCGGGCAGCAACGCCAGATCGGCGTCGGGCAGCAGGTCGTCGCCGTACTTGGTGTCGGCATAGGTCAGGCCGGTCTGCACCATCCAGCCGCCGGTCTTCCACAACAGTTCGGCATCGAGACCCTGCGAGGTCACTTCGGGAATCGAACGCACCACGAAGCTGGTGCCGAGGAAGCTGTTGAGCTGGAAATCGGTGTACGTCTGGTGGAACAAAGTGGCGTTGAGCAACAGGTTGCCGCCGAGCCAAGTGGTCTTGGTGCCCAGCTCGAAGCTGTCGACGAACTCGCCCGGGAACGAGGTGTCGTTCACCGGCACGATGCCCGCTGTACCGCTGGACAGGCCGTTGTTCGACTGCACGCGATCCAGGTTGAAGCCGCCGGCCTTGTAGCCGCGCGCGGCCGAGAAATAGCCCATCGCGTGTTCGTTGAAGCGGTAGGCCGCCTTGAACGTGCCGGACCATTCCTTCTCTTCGCGGCTCTGGTCGGTACTGCGGCCGTTGTGGCGGACGTTGGTCCACGGCAGACAGGCGAAACCGACCACCTGCGGCGCGGCGGCCGACGCCTGGGCGGCGGTAAGACCACGCGCGACCAGCGCACCAACGACCTGGGCCGGGTTGGTCAGCATCGCCGCACAGCCGAGACCGCCGTTCGGGTTGCTGTAACGCGAAGCCAGCTCTTTCTTTTCGCGGGTGTAGCGCAGGCCGAGGGTCAGATCGAGCGCATCGCTCACATGCCAGGTGTTGTTGGTGAACAGGCCGACGCTCTTGGATTCCTGCTCGTAACGGTCGGCTGCTGCATGACCGGCGAACACGGTGCCGAACGGGCGGCCCGACGCCTGCGACAGGAACAGCGGCGCGGTGGGGCTGGCGCCGAGCGCAGGATTGATCCGCGACAGCAGCGCGATCGAGAGATAGGGCTCGTAGGCGTTGCCGACCCGGTAACCCTCGTTGCGACGCAGATTCTCGTCCGCATAGAAAGCACCGACCAGCCAGTCGAGTTTCTCGCTGCTGCCGGTAAGGCGGAATTCCTGGCTGAAGGTGTTGAACCGGCTGAAGTTGTCGCCTTCGGTTGGATTGCGATAGAGAATATCCGCGGTGCTGTAATCGAAGTCGATGCCGTTCGTGGACTGCCACTTGCGCTGCGCGGTAACCGACGTGAACGTGGCGCCGCCGAACCAAGGGGTTTCCCAGTCGACCTGCCCGCTGACGCCCTGGTCCTTCATGTACTGCGCGGTGCTGCGGTTGGACCACGCGCGACGCGCGAACGGATCGGCCACCGGCGCCACGCCGGAATCCGGCGACAGCGCATCGAGGATCGCCGCGGTCGGGCCGCGGACGATAGTGACGGCCGAGCAGCAGCTTTCATCGCGATTACTGAAATCGCCGGTCAACAGGATGTCCAGCGTGTCGGAGGGCTCGAACAGAACCTGGCCGCGGAATGTGTGGAAGTTCTGGGTCTGGTCTTCGGTCTCGGTGCGCGGACCGGCGCCGGTGCGGATATCGAGATAACCGTCGCGCTTGCGCTTGGCGGCATACAGGCGGAACGCCGACATGTCGTTGAACGAATCGCCGTACGAGCCGGACACGCCGACCGTGCCGTAGCTGCCGATGGTGAGCTCGGCTTCGGCGCTCTGCTGATAGCTCGGACGCTTGGTGACGACGTTGATCACGCCGGCCGATGTGTTCTTGCCGAACAGCGTACCCTGCGGACCCTTCAGCACTTCGATGCGCTCGAGTTCGCCGAGGTCGCCGAAACCCACGCCGTTGCGCGGACGGTAGACGCCGTCGATCACCACGCCGACCGAGGATTCGAGACCGGCGTTGTCGCCGACCGTACCGACGCCGCGGATGCGAGCCGTGGTCAGCGATTCGCTCTGGGTGCTGGTGACGGTGAGACCCGGAACCAGTTGCTGCAGATCCTTGATGTCGCGGACGCCGTTGTCTTTCAGCATCTTTTCGGACAATGCGGTGACCACCACCGGCACGTCCTGCAGCGCTTCTTCGCGTTTCTGTGCGGTGACGATGATCTTGTCGAGTGTGGAACTCTCTTCTTCGCCTGCACTACTATCCTGGGCGAACGCCAGCGGCGCTTGAACCATTCCTACCAACGCCACCAGAAGTGCCCGGGTCAAAACCGAATGTTGCGGTGCACGATAATTCATACTCCCCCTCCTCGCCCTGTTTCGTTAAGTGTTGTCTGTCGTTATACGTGGTCGTTGATCGATCATCGGCGGTGTTTATGTTCCGGCGTGTTGTCGCGTCCCCATTGCTCGCATTGCGAAGCGTTAAGACTCCCCGCACTGCCCCCCAAGGGCCACGTCGCCGCCCCCCTGTTTTCTGTGGTCAGGGGATCACCGCGCATCGACGGTAGCACAGGATCCGCCCACTGTAAGCATGACTGAAGCACTGCCGGGCAGGCGCTGGCATACTAGTCGTTCCGCCCCCAGCCAGCGCTTCGACGCGCCCGGCGGCCTCCCCCGAACGCACTTGTGTCCGACACCGCATCCTCTCCCCGCGTCGCCAGCGACCAGCACACACCGCTCATGCGCCAGTTCTTCGCCGCCAAGGCGGAGCATCCGGACGTATTGATGTTTTTCCGTATGGGCGATTTCTACGAATTGTTCTACGACGACGCGCGCAAGGCTGCGCGCCTGCTCGATATCACTTTGACGCAGCGCGGCAACTCCGCCGGCCAGCCGATCCCGATGGCCGGCGTGCCGGTGCATGCCTACGAAGGTTATCTGGCGCGGCTGGTCGCGCTGGGCGAATCGGTGGCGATCTGCGAACAGATCGGCGACCCCGCATTGGCGAAAGGGCTGGTCGAACGCAAGGTCGTGCGCATCGTCACCCCCGGCACGGTCACCGACGAAGCCTTGCTGCAGGACCGCCGCGACACGCTGTTGATGGCGGTGGCGCGAGGCGGCACATCCTCTAAAAGCAGTGGCTACGGCATCGCCTGGGCGGATCTGGCCGGCGGGCGTTTCCTGGTCAACGAAGTGACCACCGACGACATGCTGGAAGCCGAACTCGCGCGGCTCGATCCCGCCGAACTGCTGCTTCCCGACGAAGACGGCTGGCCGGCGGCGCTGGCCAACCGCAGCGGCGTGCGCAGACGCGCCCCGTGGCTGTTCGACGCCGACAGCGGCCGCCGGCAGCTGCTGCAGTTTTTCAATTTGTTCGACCTCAGCGGTTTCGGCATCGAAGGCAAGCCATTGGCCATCGCCGCAGCCGGCGCGCTGCTGGGCTACGTCGAGGAAACCCAGAAACAGCGGCTGCCGCACCTCACCGCGATCCGCATCGAGACCAGCGACGGCGCGATCGCGATGAACGCCGCCACCCGCCGCCATCTCGAACTCGACACCCGCGTCGATGGCGATACGAAACACACGCTGCTCGGCGTGCTCGACAGCACGGTCACGCCGATGGGCGGCCGTCTGCTGCGCCGCTGGCTGCATCGCCCGCTGCGCGAACGCCTGATCGTCAGCGAGCGTCATGACGCAGTGCAGCAACTGCTCATGGCGCGTGCTGACAGTGATGTCCGCGACGCCTTCCGCGGCCTCGGCGACATCGAACGCATCCTGTCGCGCGTGGCCCTGCGCAGCGCCCGGCCGCGCGATCTCTCGACCCTGCGCGATGCGCTGCTGCTGTTGCCGAAGGTCCGCGAGGCGCTGTCCGGCATCGACTCGCCGCGCTTGCTGTCGCTGTGCGCCGAACTCGGCGAACACGATGCGCAGGCCGCATGGATGGCGAGCGCGATCACGCAACAGCCGCCGCTGCTGGCGCGCGACGGCGGCGTGATCGCCGAAGGCTTCGATGCCGAACTGGACGAACTGCGCACGCTCAGCACGCATGCGGACCAGTTCCTGATCGATCTGGAAGCGCGCGAACGCGCGAGCAGCGGCATCGCCACGCTCAAGGTCGG
>JBKJTC010000155.1:0-14928 GCA_046590925.1 Lysobacteraceae bacterium
CCGACCCTCGACCGCCTCGGGATCAAGGCGAACGTGCTCGAAGACATCGCCGGCATCCGTTCCCGGCGCCTCTGGGACGACGGCGTGGAAGCGTCGGACGCCGCCACCCTCGCCGGCGTGAAGGCCCTCGCCGATGCCGGCATCGATCCCTCGCGGATCGGTCTATTGGTGAACACCTCGGTCAGCCGCGACTACCTGGAGCCGTCCACCGCCAGCATCGTCTGCGGCAACCTCGGCCTCTCCGATACCTGCCAGAACTTCGACATCGCCAATGCCTGTCTGGCCTTCCTCAACGGCATGGACATCGCCAGCCGCATGATCGAACGCGGCGAAATCGATTATGCGCTGATCGTCGACGGCGAAACCGCCAACCTCGCCTACGAGAAGACCCTCGCGCGCATGGCCAGCCCGGACCTCACCGAAGACGAGTTCCGCAACGAGATGGCCACGCTCACCCTGGGCTGCGGCGCCGCGGGCATGGTCCTCGCCCGCGCCGAGCTGGCCCCGGGCGCGCCGCGCTACCGCGGCGGCGTCACCCGCGCCGCGACCCAGTGGAACAGCCTCTGCCGCGGCAACCTCGACCGCATGGTCACCGACACCAAGATGCTGCTGATCGAGGGCATGAAGCTGGCGACCAAGACCTTCGCCGCCGCCAAGCTCGCGCTGGGCTGGGTGGTGGAAGAGGTCGACGAATTCGTCATCCACCAGGTCAGCAAGGTCCACACCCAGGCCATGGTGGAAGCCTTCGGCATCGACCCGAAGAAGGTGCTGACCATCTTCGGCGAGCACGGCAACATCGGCCCGGCCTCGGTGCCGATCGTGCTCAGCAAGCTGCGCGAGATGGGCCGCCTGAAGAAGGGCGACCGCGTCGCACTGCTCGGCATCGGTTCGGGCCTGAACTGCTCGATGGCCGAAGTCGTCTGGTGAGCCGGGTTCCCCGCGGCTCCGCCGTTCGGTAAAGTCGAACCTCCAGCCCCCGGCCCAGGCCGGGGGTTTTCGTTTCCGCCCCCTGGTCCAAGGACAGCCCATGTCGAAACTTCCCAGCCATCACGAAATCGCCGTCACTTCCATCCTCGTGTTCAGCGACGACGGCCGTCTCGATCTCGCCGAGCTCGAAAAGCTGCTGGCGCTGGCCCTGCGCGACGCGGTGGTCGACGAAGACGAGAGGCGCGTCCTCGGCAATATCCTGACCCGCGCCGAACGCGATGGCGTCGATCCGGACGTCCAGGCCCGCATCGATCAGGTCCGCCAGCAGCACGGATTGAGCGCCTGATCCGCGACGACGCCTTCTGCGCTTCAACCAGAACCCGGCTCCGGCCGGGTTTTTTCGTTTCCGGGTCGCCGACGGCGCCGCACCGCGCAGGACCGTTCGTCGGACATCACATGTGAGTTATTGACAGGCATCACATGTGACATTTACCGTGCGTGCATGGAACGCCGATCCTCCGCCTACTACCAGCGCCGCCACCGCGAGCGCCTGCGCGAGCAGGGGTTGATCAAGAAAGAGTTGTGGGTGTTGTCCGAGTACGCCGACGAACTGGCGGCGATCGAACGGCAGATGCGCCAGCCCCGCGGCGAAAGTCCGCAGGCGGCACGCGTGGGTCGGGATAGACAAGGGGAGCAGGTGATGTCCGGTATGTCGATCGAGTCTTCTCCGCTGTGGACGGCGCTCGCGCTGCACACCGCGCTTGTGGCGTCCGACCGCGTGCGCGACGGCGCGATCTCGATCGAGCTGATCGACGGCGCCGAGCCCGGTCTGTACCTGACCATGCACGACTACGGCGACCTGCCGATCTTCATGGCGGTGGTCGGCCGTCAGATCGTGGTCGAGGCGATGATGTGGCCGGTGTCGCAGGTGCGCGATGCCGCGCGCTTCAACGAAGAGCTGTTGCGCACGCATCGGTTGTTCCCGCTGTCCACGCTGGGCATCGAAACCATCGATGGCGAAGCGGTCTACATCATGTTCGGCGCATTGAGCGCGGCGTCGTCGCTGCCCGATGTGATGTTCGAGATCGAAACCCTTGCCGACAACGTGATCCGCGCCACCGAAGCCTACGAATGGCATCTGCAGGTGGCCGCATGACGACGAAAAGCCAGAACGGCGGTCGTCGCAAAGCGCAGGCGGGCGCGACCGCGCAAACGGAAACGCCCGGGGTCTCAGCGCCGGAGCCGTCGGCGCTGTGGCGTCGGCTGGTCACCGCCGTGCGCGGCGGCGTCAACGAATTGGGCGAAGCGATCGCCGAGAGTCAGGCGCTGCGGATTCTCGATCAGGAAATCCGCGACAACGACGACGAATTGCATCGTGTCCGCGCGAATCTTTCCGAGACCATGGCGCACTGCAAAGTGGCGCAGGAACGGCTGGCGGCAGCGGACGCCAGACTCGAAGAATACGAAGGCTACGCGCTGAAAGCCTTGAAGTCGGGCGAGGACGCACTGGTGCGCGAGATCGCGGCCAAGATCTCGCTGCTGGAAATCGAACGCGACGGCCATGCGAAGCGGGCTGGGGACTATGCGGCCGGCATCGTCCATCTGCGCAAAGTGGTCGCGCAGCTCGAAGCGACGATCAATCGCCTGAAACAACAGGTGGACACCGTGCGCGCGACCGAGAACGTGCAGCGCGCGCAGGCCGCGGTGGCGAACCGCCGCGAAGGTTCGGACGTGCGCGTGCGTACGGCGCTGGATTCGCTGCAGCGCATCAAGCGCCGGCAGGCCGAGCGCGGCGCGCAGCTCGAAGTCGCCGAAACGATGAGCGAAGACATCGGCGAAGACGCGCTGGACGCGAAACTGCGCCGGGCCGGGATCATCGCCGACGAAGACCGTACCGAAGCGGTGCTGTCGCGACTCAAGAAACGACACGACGCTTGAAGGCTCGACACGGGCGCCTTCGCGGCGCCGATGGGGACCACACAGTTGGAGCATGGGGATGGATGAATTTCTGAGAGTCGCGACATCGTTTCCCACCGCCGTCTATACCGTGCTGCTGAGCGTGGTGACGGTGCATTGGCTGCTGTCGGCGCTGGGCATCCTCGAAATCGATACGCTCGACGGCCTGTTGCCGGATCACATCGGCACGGACGGCCTGCATGGCGCGCATGCGCACCATGCGCACGATGGTCATGGCACCGAACATGGCGGCATGAGCGGTCTGCTGATGAAGTTCGGCCTGCACGGCGTGCCGATCATGGTGGTCATCACCATCATCGCCATCGTTGGTTGGGCGTTCTGCTACTTTTTCGATCTGTACGTACTGAGTCCGGCGAAACTCGGCGCGGTCGGTGTGATTGCCGACATCGCGACCGCGCTCGGCGGACTGTTGTTGTCGATACCGATCGCGCGCATGGTGCTGTCGCCGGTGCGGCGCATGCTGCGTCGTTTCGAGCCGGTGTCGCAGCGGCCGCTGCTGGGCCGTTACGCCGAAGTGCGCAGCGCGGAAGTCACCAAAACCCATGGGCAGGTGTGGCTCGACGACGGCGGCGCCGGCTTGATCCTGCAGGTGCGCGCGGAGACGTCCGGCCAATTCGTGCGTGGCGACCGCGTGGTGCTGATCGAATATCTGGAACAACAGAACGCCTACCGGGTGATCACGGGCGAAGAGTTCGAGCGGCTGTAGCGGATCGATCGAAGAACAAGTGTCCGGCCGACCACGCGTCGTGTCGGGAGTGATTCATGATTTCATGAGGGAGAGCGTGTTATGGCAGATGCAGGTCTCATTGGCGTAGTGGTCACGGTCGGTGTCGTGATCGTGTCCTTGTTGGGCATCCTCGGGATGTTCAAGGCCTTTTACAACAAGGTGCCGCAGGGCACCGCGCTGATCGTCAACGACCTGTCGTCGTCGCCGAAGGTGCACTTCACCGGCGCGATCGTGTATCCGGTGATCTACAAGAAGGAATTGATGAAGATCTCGCTCATCACCCTCGAAGTGGATCGCCGCGGCAAGGACGGCCTGATCTGCCGCGACAACATGCCCGCCGACATCACCGTCGCGTTCTATCTGCGCGTCAACGAAACGCCGCAGGACGTGCTGAAGGTCGCCAAGGCCATCGGCGCCGAGCGCGCGTCCGACAAGGCTGCGGTGAACGAGCTGTTCAACGCCAAGTTCTCCGAAGCGCTGAAGACGGTCGGCAAGCAGATCGATTTCGTGAAACTGTTCGAGAACCGCCAGGACTTCCGCGACCGCATCGTCGAGGTGATCGGCAACGATCTCAACGGCTACGTGCTGGAAGACGTGGCCATCGATTATCTCGAACAGACCTCGAAAGCGTCGCTGGACCCGAGCAACATCCTCGACGCCGAAGGCATCCGCAAGATCACCGAGCTGACCGCCGCGCAGAACGTGATCACCAACGAGCTGGAGCGCAACGAACAGCTCGCGATCACCAAGAAGAACGTCGAAACCCGCGAAGCGATGCTGGCGCTGGAACGCCAGCAGGCCGATGCCGAAGCGCGCCAGAAGCGCGAGATCGCGACGATCCAGGCGCGCGAGCAGGCCGAGACCGCGAAGGTGCAGGAAGAAGAGCGTTTGAAATCCGAGCAGGCGCGCATCACCACCCAGGAGACGCTGGACATCCGCGAGCAGAACCGCATGCGCGAAGTCGAGGTGGCCGAGCAGAACCGTCAGCGCGCGGTGGTGATCGAAGTCGAGAAGGTGCATCGTGCCAGGGATCTCGAAATCGTCTCGCGCGAACGCGAAGTCGAACTGCAGCGCATCGACAAGGAAAAAGCGCTGGAAATCCAGCGCAAGGACATCGCGAATGTGATCCGCGACCGCATCGTCGTGGAGAAATCCGTGGCCCAGGAAGAAGAGCGGATCAAGGAAGTGCGGCAGGTGTCCGAAGCTGATCGTTCCAAGCAGGTCAAGGTCATCGCCGCGCAGGCCAAGGCCGAAGAAGAGCTGGTGCGTCAGGTCAAGCAGGCGGAAGCCGACGAAACCGCGTCCAAGCACAAAGCGGTGGAAATGACCGTGATCGCGCAGGCCGAACTGGAAGCCGCCGGCAAGCATTCCGAAGCCAAGAAGCGCATGGCCGAAGGCATCGAGGCCGAGCGTGCGGCGCCCGGTCTGGCCGATGCGCGCGTGCGCGAAGTCACCGCCGCGGCCCTGGAAAAGGAAGGCATGGTCAAGGCGCGCGTGGTCGCGGAAACCATGGCCGCAGAAGCCAAGGGCGCGCAGGACAAGGGCATGGCCCAGGCCAAGGTGCTGGAAGAAAACCTCGGTGCGCAGGCGCGCGGCGAAGAGCAATTGGGCGCCGCGCAGGCCAAGGTCACCAAGGACCGTGGACTGTCGGAAGCCGAAGTGCTGCGCGAGAAGTATCGTTCGGAAGCCGAAGGCCTGACCGAGAAGTTCACGGCGCTGGGCTCGCTGAGCGATCAGGCGCGTGCGCACGAAGAATTCCGCATGCAGCTGGAGAAGAGCTTCGAGCAGGCGATCGCGTCGATCGCAGCCAACAAGGACATCGCGCGCGAACAGGCCGAAGTGCTGTCGGCGGCGCTGTCGAAGGCGAACATCGATATCGTCGGCGGCGAGGGCGCGTTCTTCGATTCCTTCGCGAAGGCGCTGTCGGTGGGCAAGGCGGTGGAAGGCTTCGCCGGCAAGAGTCCGGTGGTGCAGGAGGTGCTGCAGAAGTTACTGTCGCTGGGAGGCAAGGACGCGCCGACCTCCAGCACTGGGGCTACCGTTGAGCCCGGTCATGCGTGATGCCACAGCGCCACGCAGGCCGGCGCCGCATGCATCCATGGTCCGCATGGCGCGTGCGCTGGTCATGTCGGTGGTATTGCTCGCAGGCTGCCAGGTCACAGTGAATGATGGTGAGGAAGAGGAGACCACGTTGACACTGGAGTCCGGCACGCCCGAAGCGCATCGCGAGGTGGAGCAGGCTGCCATGAAAGTCTTGGTCGCGATGGATCGGGGCGCATACGGCAGAGTGTGGGATGAGGCGGCACCGTCGTTCAAGCAGGCCGCTGGCCGGATGATGTTCCGTAACGTGGTCGGTGGCCTGCGCGGGATGGCTGGCAAGCCGACGACGCGGACGCTCAAGTTGTCCGGCTTCACCAACACGCTGTCTGACGCGCCACCAGGCTCGTACGCGATGGTGCTGTATACGACACATTTCGATGGCGTCGAATTCGAAGAGAGGGTCGTCCTCCACGAAATGGCGGATGGATGGGCCACGGCGGGCTATTTCCTGGAATAGGAGAAGTAGTCGCGCGCATGCACGATGCATTCGCAGTAACAACGCGTGTCGTTCCACTCTCCACTCAACCACATACGGTCGGAAGCTATGGCGGATCACACTACGACAGACGGTACCCCCGGCGGGGCTAACGACCTCGTCGACCGCGCCGTCGCCGAAGGCGGCGCCTACGAAGTCCTGCGTCGTCGGCTGACCGATCAGGGCCAGCAGCTGCGCGACATCGCCGAGGCGCTGAACGCGCAGCGTCTGCAGGAGTTCGGCAGCAGCCGGATGGAGGTGATCGCCCGCCTGCGCATCCGCACCGAGCACAACTGCGTCGCGCGCGATATCGTCCAGGTGAGCGACTGTCTGCTGTTCGGCTACAACGTGTTCATCGGCCTGAAAAAGGAAACCCGGGTCGAGGACATCTTCTCGCTGTATCGGCTGGTCGAAGGTGCGGAAGGTTACGACGTCACCCCGGTGGACGCGGCCGCGAGCTTTCTGGGCGATGCGAATTTCGTCAAGGAGTTCAACGAGCTTCAGGCCTACTACAAGGATTCGCGCCTGCTGCAGCTGGTGGTGCGCGACGGCAAGCTGCTGGCGGCGTTCCAGATCGGCGAACGGATCGAGGACGTCCGCGTCTTCCGCTGGCAGATCGACACCGGCGGCGCGGTGCGCTACATCGACAATCGCGGCGAGCGCGACATCGCGCTGCCTGCGCCGTACGACTTCGAGTGGACCCGCGCCACCCGCGAGCTGGCGGTCAACGGCCGTCACCCGCATCTCAACATCCTCGACACCGTGTTCGTGGAAACGACCGGCGGCGATCTCACCGTCAAGATCGAGAACAATACCGAAGACGGGCTGGGCATCTACCGCGAGCCGGTCGACGATCAGACCCAGTCGCTCGACGATGCGCAGATCGACTTCGCGCGCCTGGGGAGCCTGATCCTGCTCCGCGTGTTGCCCTATCGCGAAAGCGGATGGCGGCATCTGGTCTACAACACGCTGTCGCGCCGGGTGCATCGCATCGATGCGATCGGCCAGGCCTGCGTGCAGCTGCCGGAAGACCACGGCATCGTGTTCCCCGGCGGTTACATGCTGCAGAACGGCGAAACCCGCACCTTCGACCAGGCCGTGCAGGGCATGCGCTTCAAGCGCACGATCCGCTCCCCGAACGGCGAGGACGTGCTGTATCTGGTCTACGAACCGCTCGATGGGCAGATCGCGATGTTCGTCTACAACATGATCCAGCGCGGCATGCACCCGCCGGTGATCGGCCACGGCTACGCGCGTCTGGAAGACGGACGCATGGTGATCTTCACCGCGCAGAGCAGCGAGCCGACACGCGTCCATCCGATGCAGGTCTGGCAGACGCCGTTCGCGTCCGACGACTACGCCGTGCGCCAGCCGCCCGGCAATACTTTCATGGGCCGGATCGGCAATCCCGATCTGGTTCGCGGCATTTCCGAGTTGCTGAGCCTCGCGCGCGGCATCGACGGCACCGACGCAAGCTCGCAGCGTTACCAACTGCTGACCCAGACCACGCGCAGGCTCTTCGATCAGTATCACTGGATCGAGGATCGGCACTGCGCCGGGCTGGCGCCGCTGCTGCGCGAGATCATCGCCAGCAGCGAAGCGGTGCTGGACGAATACGAGAAAGTCGAAAGCATCCGCAAGCAGTCGGCCGACGCGATGCGCGACGCCGGCGAGCGCCAAAGCGCGCTGCTTGGCGGGCTGCATCCGGACAATTGGGAGCGCGTGCAGGATTGCGTCGATGCGCTGAACGCGATCACCGCGCAGCGCGGCCGCCTGCTGACCATCCGCGAGTTTCGCTATGTCGATGTCGCCGCCATCGACGCGATGGAAGCGGAACTGCTGGAAGCGCATGCGCGCACCGGCGCCGCCACCGGCGAATTCCTGGCCGGCGACAAGGTGTTGCATCCGTACATGGAGCGCGTGCAGGCCTTGGATGCGCTGGCGCAGAAAGCCGCCAGCGTCGCCGCACTGAAGGAACCGCAGCATCAGATGCAGGTGTTGTCGTCGGATCTCGACATGTTGTCGGAGCTGATGGCGACGCTGCGCGTGGACGACGCGACCAAGCGCACCAGGATCGTCGAAGCGATTTCCGAAATCTACGCGAAACTCAACCAGGCCAAGGCCCGCGCCGAACAGCGGCGCAAAGCATTAGGCAGCGGTGAGGCGGTCGCGCAGTTCGGCGCGCAGTTCACCCTGTTCGGCCAGAGCATCGCCAGCGCGCTGTCTGCGGCGCGCGATCCGGACCGCTGCGATCAGGAACTGTCGCGGTTGATGGTGCAACTGGAGGAACTGGAAAGCCAGTTCGGCGAACACGAACAGTTCCTCGGCGACATCGTCGCCAAGCGCGAAGAACTGCTGGAAACCTTCGAGGCGCACAAGCAGACGCTGCTGGACGATCGCCAGCGCAAGAGCCAGTCGCTGGCCGACGCCGCGGCGCGGATCCTGGAAGGCCTGAGCCGCCGCACCGCGCGCATCGCGGGCATGGACGAACTCAATGCCTTCTTCGCCGGCGATCCGCTGATCCTGAAGCTGCGCGATCTGGCCGAACGCCTGCGCGGCCTGAAGGACAGCGTGAAGGCCGACGACGTGGAGTCGCGGCTCAAGGGCGTGCGCGACCAGGCGGTGCGCGCATTGCGCGACCGCAGCGAGCTGTTCGAGGAAGGCGGCAACGTCATCAAGCTCGGCCCGCGCCACCGCTTCAGCGTCAATACCCAGGAACTCGACCTGACCGTGCTGCCGCGCGGCGATGGCCTGAGCCTGCATCTGACCGGCACCGAATTCTTCGCGCCGGTACGCGATGCCGAACTCGATGCGCTGCGCGATTTCTGGCAGATCACCCTGGAATCGGAATCGCCGCAGCTCTACCGCGGCGAGTATCTGCTCGGCGAGGTGCTGACCGCCGCGGAGCGCAATGCCGAAGGACTGAGTCTGGATCTGCTGCGGCAGCAGGCGAAACAGCCCGAGCTGTTGACGCGCACGCTGCGCGATTTCGCGGCACCGCGCTACCGCGAGGGTTACGAAAAAGGCATTCACGACCACGATTGCGCCGCGCTGCTGGTGGCGTTGCTGCCGCTGCGCGACAGCGCCGGTCTGCTGGTCCACGCGCCCGCCGCGCGCGCCTGGGCCAGTCTGTTCTGGACCCTGATGCGCGAACGCGAGGGTGCCGCGCTGTGGACCGACCGGGCGCGCAATGCGCACGGCATCGATCGCGTGTTCGCCCATCGCGGCGGTCTTGCGAACCTGCGCGACGATGTCGCCGCGGCGATGCGCGCCGAAGCCGATGCGCAGGCATTGCCGGTCGATGCCGCATGGGATGCGGCCGCCGCCGACTATCTGATCGAGGTGCTGGCCGATCCGCGGCAGGCGTTCGTCTACAGCAAGTACGCGCGGCAATTGCTGGAGGCGCTGCGCCAGCGTGTGGTTGCGGAGCGGCTGTGGGACGAACTGCAGGCCTCGCTGGCCGCGCAGCGCGACAAGCCGGGCATGCGCTGGCGTCTCGCCGCGCAGTGGTTCGATGCGCTGGCGTCCGATCCGGCGCATGTCGCCCATGCCGATTATCTGCCCGAAGCCGTGGCCCTGCTGCTGATCGGCGACGAGGCGCTGTCGCGCGTCAGCGAAGCCGATCTGCGCGTGGACGTCGGCGGCCTGCTGGGCGAGCATCCGCGGATCGTGCAGGGCACGCTGTCGCTCGGCGTCGACGATCTTGGCGAACGCCTGCGTCGCCACCGCGAGCACTTCCTGCCACAGGTCCGCCGCTGCCAGAGCCTGCGTCAGGCGCTGGTGACGCGCGAGCGCGAAGCGCTGCGCCTGTCCGAATTCAAGCCGCGGCCGCTGACCTCGTTCGTGCGCAACAAGCTCATCAACGATGTGTATCTGGCGGTGATCGGCGACAACCTCGCCAAGCAGATGGGCACCGTCGGCGAGAACAAGCGCAGCGACCTGATGGGCATGCTGATGCTGATCTCGCCGCCCGGCTACGGCAAGACCACGCTGATGGAATACGTGGCGCACCGGCTCGGCCTGATCTTCATGAAGATCAACGGCCCCGCGCTGGGCCATGAGGTGCGTTCGCTCGACCCCGCGCAGGCGCCGGACGCCAATTCGAAGCGCGAGCTGGAAAAGCTCAATCTGGCGCTGGAGATGGGCAACAACGTGATGCTGTACGTGGACGACATCCAGCACACGCATCCGGAGTTCCTGCAGAAATTCATCTCGCTGTGCGACGGCACGCGCCGGATCGAAGGCGTGTGGCAGGGCCGCACCCGCACCTACGACATGCGTGGCAAGAAGTTCTGCGTGGCGATGGCCGGCAATCCGTACACCGAATCCGGCGAAGTGTTCAAGATCCCGGACATGCTGGCCAACCGCGCCGACATCTACAACCTCGGCGACGTGCTCGGCGGCATGGAGGCTGCGTTCAAGCTCAGCTATGTCGAGAACTGCCTGACCTCCAATCCGATCCTGGCGCCATTGGCGACCCGAGAGCTGTCCGATCTGTATCGGCTGGTCGAGAAGATCGAAGGCAAACCGTTCTCCGCCAACGCGTTGAGCCACGCCTACAGCGCCGCCGAGATCAACGAGATCACCGCAACTCTGGAACGGCTGATGCAGGTGCGCGACGTGGTCTATCGCGTCAACCAGCAGTACATCGCCAGTGCGGCGCAGGCCGACCAGTACCGCACCGAGCCCGCGTTCAAGCTGCAGGGCAGCTACCGCAACATGAACAAGCTCGTCGAAAAAATTTCGCCGGTGATGAATGCCGCGGAGTTGCAACAGCTGGTCGCCGATCACTATGCCGGCGAAGCGCAGCTGCTGACCACCGGCGCCGAGGAGAACCTGCTCAAGCTCGCCGAGCTGCGCGCGGTGATGGACGAGACGATGACCGCGCGCTGGACGCAGATCAAGCGCGACTTCATGCGCAACAAGGCGATGGGCGCGGGCGATGCCGATGTCGGCCAGCGCGTCGTGGCGCAGCTGAACGATCTGGTCGAAGGCGTCCGCGCGCTCGAAAAGCCGACCGTGGACACGGCTCCGCAAACGCAGCGCAGCGACAACGAAGCGCCGTGGCCGCAGATCCTCGCGTCGCTGGAGCGGCTGTCGGAGCGACTGGGCGAAGCGCGCACGGCGGGGATCGCCGAGAGCGAAGTGTCGACGCTTTCCAATGCGAATTCGAACCCGCCCTTGCCGGAGTGGTTCGAGCGCCACGCCGAACAGCAGCTGCAGTTGCAGCAGGTCTTGACCCTGCTGGCCGAACGCATCGCCGCGCAGACCGTCGCGATCCAGAGCACTTCGATGCAGGGCGGGCCGCAGACCGCCGCCAAACGCGGGCGCACCGCGCCGACCGAAGGCGCGGCGCTGGCGGCCTCGCTGCGCGAGGAGCAGTTGAAGCAGGCGCTGGATGATTTCTCCGACCGCCTGTTGGGCAAGACGCAGCGATGATGACCGCATGACGGCTGCGTCGAAAACGGTTGCTTTAAAAGCGGATTTCGCCGAACTCGACCGTCTGCTGCGCGAGAGCGCGGCCGATGCGGTGCTCGACGACGACGAGAAATTCGAGCTGCGCGAACTCGGCGGCAGCCTGAGCCGCGACCGTGTGCGCTATCTGCGCAACCGCGCCTTCGATCTGGTCCGCGAACGTTGGACGCAGCCGGATCCGGGTCCGGCTCTGAATCCAGATCAGGATCAGGCGCCGCTGACGATGCTGCGCTGGCTGGAGCAGGTGGTGAAGACCCTGGACGCCAGCGTCGATCCGCCGGCGGTCGAGGCGGATGCGTTCTTCGCGCCGGGCGAGGACTGCCTGCGCAAGCTGCGCGAACTCTGCCTCGGCGCGAAGCGTACGATCGATGCCTGCGTCTACACCATCGCCGACGACCGCCTGACCGAAGCGCTGATCGACGCGCACCGCCGCGGCCTGACGGTGCGCATCCTCAGCGACAACCACAAAGTCCACGACACCGGCAGCGACGTGCACCGGCTGCGCGACCGCGGGATCGACGTGCGCCTGGACGACAGCGACTTCCACATGCACCACAAGTTCGCGCTGTTCGACGGCGCGCGCCTGGCCAACGGCAGCTTCAACTGGACCCGCGGCGCCAGCACCGGCAACGAGGAGAACCTGGTGGTGACCGATGATGTGCGGCTGGTGCGGGCGTTCGCTGAACGGTTCGAGCGGTTGTGGGGCAGATTCGCTCTCGATCGTCAGTAAGCGGCGCTCCGCGACTTCGGATCCGGTCGAGTCGTGTGCCATGCGGGCTGGGACCGCTTGCGCACAGTGTCGGTTTTCCGGTCCTGCTTCCGCCGGCGTGAAGCGCTCTGCTTGCGTCCATTGCGTTTGATGCCCAGGCGCGGCGCTGACGGCCTGGTTGCGCGAAGAGCAGCTGAAGCAGCTCCGTGGATGAATGCTCGGATCGGCTGCCGGGCAAGCGTCCCAGACGAGGGTCGCGGCTGACGCAGGGAAGCATCTGCCGGCCATAAGGAAATAAATATGAGTTTTTTTCGTTAAGCGAGAGCCTTGAGAAAAATATTTTGTCTAAATAGAAACTTTAACGAAAAAATTGACAAAATATTTTCGTTGCTTGAAATTATAGGCCTGTACCGCTCTCCCGCCGTCCGATCCCATGTCCCCAGAAGATTTCCAGGCCCCTCAGGCTGGCCAAGTGATACGGGCGCCGCAGGGTTATCACGCCTTCGTCCCCGCGCCCCTGCCTCCGGAACTGATCTATACGCCTTCACTGGTCAGGCTGCTATCCACTGCGGATGCCGCATTGAGCGAACTGTCGGGGATCGGCCGGGTGCTGCCCAACCCTCACCTGCTGCTGGCGTCTTACGTGCGCCGCGAAGCGGTGCTGTCTTCGCGTATCGAAGGTACGCGCGCCAGCCTGTCGGACGTGCTGGCGGACGAAGCGGGGCAGCCGGCGCATGCGCCCCCCGACGATGTGCGGGAAGTCCGCAACTACGTCGATGCTCTCGACTTCGGCATCGAACGCCTGCACAGCTTGCCGCTGTCGCTGCGGCTGGTGCGCGAGCTGCACGAACGGCTGATGCGCGGCGTGCGCGGCGACAGCGCCACTCCCGGCGAGTTCAGGCGCAGCCAGAACTGGATCGGGCCTTATGGCAGCACGCCGGCCAATGCGCCTTATGTGCCGCCGCCGCCGATGGAAATGGAGCAGTCTCTGGCGACATGGGAGTTGTTCCTGCACCAGCGCGAAGAACTGCCGGACCTCGTGCAATGCGCACTGATGCACGAACATTTCGAGGCCATCCATCCCTTCCTCGATGGCAATGGCCGCGTCGGCCGCCTGCTGATCACCCTGTTCCTGGTCGAGCGCGGCCGGCTCTCGCAGCCGTTGCTGTACCTCTCCGAATTCATAGAACGCAACCGCGACGACTACTACCGGTTCCTGATGCGCATCCGCACCCATGGCGACTGGACGTCGTGGTTGCAGTATTTCCTGGCGGGCGTGGAATGGAGCGCGCGTCGCGCCCTGCGTCAGGCGCAACAGCTGCTGGCCCTGCGCGAGCGCATGCGCGCATCGCTGGCGGCCGATCCGCGGGGGCTTCTGCTGATCGATGCATTGTTCGAAAATCCCTTCATCGATCACAAACGCACCGAAGCGTTGCTCGATGTCAGCGCGCCGACCGCGCGCAAAACGCTGGTCGCACTGGAAGCCGCCGGCGTGCTGAAGGAATTGTCCGGCCGACAGCGCGGCCGCCTCTATCTGGCCGATGGCATCCTCGCCGCGATCGAAGATCCGGGCGAAGCCCGCGACATCGTCTGACCCGCGAACCCCGAACCGCACGCCGAACGACACCCGCAAAGGACCGCCATGACGTCTTCCGAGATGACTCCAGATACGCGCGACATCGCCAGCGACGAGGCTGCAGAGCGATTCATCGCCAAATGGAACGGCGTCGCCGCGTCCGAGCTGTCCGCGTCGCAGAGTTTCCTGATCGATCTCTGCCATCTGCTCGGCGTCGACACGCCGCATCCCACGGCCGAACAGAGCTACATGTTCGAGCGTCCCATCGCCTTCGCGCACGGCGACGGTAGCAGCAGCCCCGGCCGCATCGATCTGTACCGTCGCGGCGCGTTCGTGCTGGAATCCAAAAAGCTCAAGGCAGCGAAGCACACCAAGGGTTTCGATGAAGGTCTGCTGCGTGCGCGCACCCAAGCCGAGCAGTACGCCCGAGCGCTGCCCGCCGATGAAGGCCGCCCGCCGTTCGTGGTGGTGGTGGATGTGGGCAACCGCATCGAGCTGTATGCCGAATTCTCGCGCTCCGGTGCGACCTATACGCCTTTTCCCGATCCGCGCAGCCACCGCATCGCGCTGGACGATCTGCGCAAGCCGGAACTGCGAGAACGCCTGCGCCAGGTCTGGACCGATCCGCTCGCGCTCGATCCCAGCCGCGAGTCCGCGCGCGTCACCCGCGAGATCGCGACCCAACTGGCCGAGCTCGCCAAACGTCTCGAAGCTGCCGGGCATGGCGCCGAAGCCGTCGCCCAGTTCCTGATGCGCTGCCTGTTCACCATGTTCGCCGAAGACGTGAAGCTGCTGCCCAGCGACAGTTTTCGCGACCTGATGATCAAACACGCCGATCAACCGGACATCGCCATGCGCATGCTCGCGCAGCTGTGGCGCGACATGGACAGCGGCGGCTTCTCCGCCGCCATCGCCGGCAACGTGCTGCAGTTCAACGGCAAATTGTTCAAGCAGCCGGATAC
>JBKJTC010000255.1:0-3282 GCA_046590925.1 Lysobacteraceae bacterium
GGGATTTTCCTTCACCTTCTTGCTGCAGGCAGCGGCCGTCACGCAGAGGATCGCGGTGAGCAGCACTCGGGTCGTCGTGTTCATGGTGTTCCTCTCTTTGTCGCAGGGTAGGTCAAGGGGGATGGATGCAAGGGCGGTCACAACAGGAGGCCAGCGACAGCGGTCAACGCGGCAGGCGGTACGGACCCCACGCGGGTTCGCGCACGTCGCCGTTGGCCAGCACCAGACGCTGGCGCACGCGGGCATCGGAGGAGACGGCGTAGAGCACGCCGCGGCCGCGTTCGCGCGCTGCGTACAACACCATGCTGGCGTTCGGGGCGAAGCTGGGCGATTCGTCGAGCGAGCCCGGCGAAAGCATGGACCAGCGCGGCGAACCGAGGCTGCGGTCGAGCATCGCGATACGGTACACGCTGCCGCTACCCTGTGCCACGGCGAGCTTTTTGCCGTCGTAGGACACTGTGACCTTGGCGTTGTAGCTGCCCTGGAAACTGACGCGGCTGGCCGAACCGCCGCCCGCGGGCACCTGATAGATCTGCGGTTTGCCGCCGCGATCGGAGGTGAAATAGATGAGGCTGCCGTCGGCGCTCCACGTCGGCTCGGTGTCGATGCCGAACTGGTTGGTCAGCTGGGTCAGCGCGCGGCTGCCCAGGTCCATCGCATAGATTTCGGGGTTGCCGCTTTTCGACAGCGCCAACGCCAGCTTGCGGCCGTCGGGCGAGAAGCTCGGGGCGCCGTTGATCCCCTTGAAGGCGGCGACCGTTTCGCGCGCGCCGGTGCCGATGTCCTGGATCACGACCGAGGAATTGCCGCGTTCGAAACTGACGTAGGCGAGCTTGCGGCCATCCGGACTCCACGCCGGCGACAGCAGCGGTTTGTCCGAGCGCACCACGGTCTGCGGGTTGTAGCCGTCGGCGTCGGCGACCATCAGCGCGTAGCTGGTGTTCTTGCCCAGGCCCGATGCAGTGATGTAGGCGATGCGGGTCCAGAACGCACCGCGCACGCCGGTCACTTTTTCGTAGATCGCGTCGGCGATCTGGTGCGAGACATCGCGCATCGCATTGGCGCGCGCGGTCAGCGCGAACGCCAGCAGGCGGTTTCTGCCGATATCGTAGAGCTCGTATTCAACGCGGAAACCGCCGTCGCCGGCATCGAGGACGCGGCCGACCACGACAAAATTCTGTTTGGCCTGCTGAAAGAAACCGAAATCGATCTCGCTGCCGCGGGTCGGGCGCTGTGCGCCCATCTCGCCCTGCGGCATCGGCCTGAACTGGCCGGAACGCGCCAGATCGGCGCGGATCACTTCGGCGACATCGGTCTGCAAGGGCGTGCCGGTGCCCTGGTAGGGCATGGCCACCACCGCGATCGGCAGGGCCGAGGCGTTGCCGCCGACGATGTCGATTTCCAGACCGCGCTGCTGGGCGAACGCGGCCAGCGGCAAAAGACACGCCAGCAGCAAGGCCTTCGAAAACAGACGCTGGGGCGGCATGCGGAAAGAAAGGATCGAACGCATCATCGAACGGGTCATCGGCATTCCAGGCAACTCGGAGGGTGACGGCAGGGGGGCGCCGGCAGGCCACAGCTTGGCCGCGAAAGCGGTCAGAAAGATGAACGAACCCGGACTCGCAGGGCCGCAGACCGCCGGATTCAGCGGTCTTCGCCCCGGAAATTGATGGTCAGCGTGCGGTTGAAGACACTCTCGAAGCCACGGTAGGGCAAGGGCTGGGCCTTGAGCACCGCGGCCTCGACCGACCGCCGCCCCTGCTCGTCGTAGGGGCAGGACGGGGCGTCCTGGGCGTCGATCACTTCGCCGCCCGCGATCTGGCGGATCACGATCTTGCACGCGACGGTCGACGAAATGTTGTCCGGCTGGGTCCAATTCATGCGGATGGCCTTGGTCAAGGCCTCGATGTAGGCGGCCCTCAGCGCAGCGTCCGCGCCGCGGTCGCCGGGCGGCGCGCCGGCGTTCGCGGCGGCGGTATTGGATGCCTGCTGCGCGCGGCGGTCGGCGAGCTGGCGCAGGCGTTCTTCGGCGAGCTGCGCGTCGCGCTGCGCCGCGGTTCGCTGGCGGCGGATATCGGCCAGTTGCCGCTCGCGCTCCAACTGCATCGCGGTGCGCGCTTTCTGCTCGGACTCCCGCTGACGCTCGCGCTCGGTCAGATCGACCTGGCCCTGGCGCTGCTTCGCTTCCTGCTCACGCGCGGCGGTCTCGGCGGAGGCGGAATCGGGCTTCACTTCCTGCTGATCGACGGTATCGGGATCCGGCAGTTGCTCCTGCGGCTGCAACTGCTGCTCGGGCGGGGTTTCCTCGGGCAGCGGTTCTTCCAGCGCTTCCGGCAACGGCTCTTCGGGCAGGGGTTCTTCAAGCGGTTCCTGTTGGGGCGCCGGTGCCAGCGGCACGGGTTCGCGCCGCAGGGCGCTGCGCATGCTGGCGGATAGCGCGTTGAGATCGACGACATCGGCGCTGATCGGCTCGCCCGCTGCGGCGGACGGCGGCGTGCGCCACAGCGACGCCACCAGCAGCAGCAACACCGGCACCGCATGCAGCAGCAGCGCGAAGACGATGGCCAGCGCAGTGTCGGCGCGGTTCTCGCGCATCGGGCCTATTTCCCCTCCGCCGGCAGGCTGACCAGGCTCACCTTGGTGATGCCGGCGTCCTTGATCAGGTCGATGCCCTGCATCACCGTCTGGTAGCTGGCGTCGCGCGCGCCGTTCACCAGCACGGTGGTGCCGTCGTTCTGGCCGTGGATGGCCTTGAGCTCGGCGGTGATGTCGGCGGCGGTCATTTCGCGGTTCTTGCCGCGCTCCAGCATCAGCGCGAGGCGGCCGTCGGCGTAGATGCTGACGACGATCGGATCCTTCGGCGTTTCCAGCGATTTCGCCCGCGACTGCGGCAGGTTGATGTCGGTACCGAGATTCAGCAGCGGCGCGGTCACCATGAAGATGATCAACAGCACCAGCATCACGTCGATGTACGGCACGACGTTGATCTCGGCTTTGAGCTTGCGCTTGCGGATGCGGCGCCCGGAGGCGGTGACGGCCATGCGGTTTCTCTCGGTCTGTCTTGCTTCGGTGTGTCTTGCTTCGGTGTGTCTTGCTTAAGTGCGGGGGGAGTTCAACGCTCCGGGACTGCGCGCGGGGTTGCGCGCGTCCGCTCAGGCGTCTTCGATATGCGCCTGGCGCTGCAGGATCGACGAGAACTCTTCGGTGAAGGTGTCGTAGCGCACCGCGATGCGCTCGACGCGGGTGGCGAAACGGTTGTAGGCCCAGACCGCGGGAATCGCC
>JBKJTC010000287.1:0-4327 GCA_046590925.1 Lysobacteraceae bacterium
TTGATGTGCTCGATCATCACGATGCCGTTGTTCACCACCACGCCCATCAGCACCAGGATGCCGATGAAGGCCATCGCGTTGAATTCGGTGCCGGTGATCCAGAACAGCCAGAACACACCGAACACCGAGAACACGACGCCGCTCATGATCGCCGACGGGAACAACAGCGACTCGAATACCGCCGCCATCACCACATAGATCATGACCAGCGCGAAGATGAGGTTGAACATCATCTGCTTCATCGCGTCGTCGTCCTGCTGGAACCCGCCGCCCTCGAAGGTGTAGGCGTAACCGGCCGGGAACGGGATCGTCTTCAGCGTGTCCTCCATCGCCTTGCGCGCATCGGGCATCGACACCTTGTCGGCGAGATTGGCCTGGATGGTCAGCGTGGTCTGGCGGTTGGAACGCTCGATCTGCGACGCCGCTTCGCCGATGCGCACATCCACCATCGCCAACAGCGGCACGATGCGGCCGTCCGGCGCACGCACGGTGAACGCGGAGATGTCCTTGATCCCGTAATCGTCGGCGCCGGCGAAACGCACCCAGACCGGCACTTCGGTATCGCCCTGGCGGAATTCGCGCAGCGGCGCGCCGCGCAGCGCCAAGCCGACGAACTGCGACACTTCCTGGGCGCTGAAGCCGAACGTGGCCGCGCGTTCGCGATCCACCCGCACCGACAGTTCGCTGTTCTGGTCGCCGGTGTTGACGCGCACGTCGCGCAGTTCCTTGCGGCGGGCCAGGATCGGCACCACGCCCTCGCCGATCTCGCGCAGGGTTTCGGAGGAATCGCCGACCAGCATCACCTGGACATTCTGGGCCAGGCCGCCACCGCCGCCCGGACCGCCCTGATCGCCGATGCCGATGTTCGCGCGCGCCGATTTCGGCAACGCCTCGCGCAGCGATTCCACACGCTTCTTGGTTTCGGCCGGTTTCTCGGTATCGAACTTCACCTGGGTGCCGCCCCAGCCTTCCTCGCTGTAGAACGAATAGATCTGGACGATGCCGTACCGCTTGCGGTTCTTGTCCAGGAAGGTCTCGACCTTGAGGATTTCGTCGGACATCTGCTGCTTGGTGTAGGCGCCGTTCCACTGGTAGAAGATATCGGCTTCGCCGCCCTCCTCGCCGCCGAACATGTTGGTCTTCATCTGCATCGCCGGGATGACGCTCAACAGCACGATCAACAGGATGCCGAGGATGCTCTTGCCGCGATGCTCCAGCGTCCAGCGCAGGAACGCCGCATAGCAGACCTGCAGACGGGGAATCAGACCGCGGTTGTCGCGCACCAGCGGCGGCGTCTTCATCCGCGCGGACAGCATCGGGATCAGACTCACCGCCACCAGCCACGACGCCAGCAGCGACACCGAGATGGTGATCGCGATCTGCGACATGAAGATACTCAGCATGTTGCGGTCGCCGAACAGGTTCGGCACGAACACGATGCAGTGGCAGAGCGTGCCCGCGGACAGCGCGATCGCGACGTTGCGGGTGCCTACCACCGAGGCGAGACGCGGCTGGTCCGGCATGCGCTCGCGTTCCTGGTAGATGCTCTCCACCACCACCACGGCGTTGTCCACCAGCATGCCGACCGCCAGCAGCAGGCCCATCATCGTCAGGATGTTGAGCGTGACGCCGGCGAAATACATGAAACCCAGGGTCATCACGAAACAGATCGGAATGGCCGTGGTCACCATCAGCGTCGACGGCCAGTGACGCAGGAAGAAATACAGCACCAGGATCGACAGCAGCAGGCCGACCAGTCCGGCTTCGGCCAGTTCCAGCAGCGAGCCGGTCACCGCTTCGCCCTGATCCTCGACCACCTTGACCTGGACGCCGTCCAGCGCCGGATCCCTGGAAATGGTGTCGACCTCCTCCAGCACGTCCTTCGCCACCTGGACCAGATTCGCGCTGCGCTCCTTGAAGATATCCAGGCCCACCGCCGGCTGGCCATCGAGACGCCGACCGTAGTCGATGCGCGCCGGTTTGAGCTGGATATCGGCCACGTCGGACAGGCGGGTGCCCTTGCCATCGATGACGATGTCGCGGTACTCCTGCAGATCGACGATTTCGCCGACCGGCTGCACGCGCAGACGCCGGCCGCCGTCGTCGATCTGTCCGGCCGAAACCGAGAAGTTGACGTCGCGCAGCCGCATGTTGAGTTCATTAAGCCCAATGCCGTGGGCGTTGAGGCGGTCGGACGAAATCGCGATCTCGACTTCGTTCGGCGGCGCGCCCAGCACGTCGACCCGGGCGACGCCCGGAATGCGCTCCAGCCGGCGCTTGAACTCGCGATCGATCATGTCGTATTCGCGGGTCATGTCGCGCTTGCTGGCCAGCCGCACCTTCAGCACCGGCTCGTCGCTGGTCGAGAACTTCATCACGAAGTAGCGCTGCATGTCGTCGGGCAGATCGTCGCGGATCGCGTCGATGCGTTCGCGGGCTTCGGACGCGGCGATCGATACGTCGCGCTCCCAGTCGGTGAACTCGATGAACATCCACGCGCTGTCGGCGCGGGCGCTGCCCTGCACGCGCTTGACGCCGGTCATCGTCGAAACCGCTTCCTCGACCGGGCGCAGCACCGTGCGCTCCACTTCCTCCGGCGTCGATCCGCTGTACGGCATCTGCAGGAAGATGCCCGGGAAGGTCACCGAGGGCAGCGCTTCCAGCGGCAGGCGCACCGCGGCGATCAACCCGACCACGAACATCGAGATGAAGAACATCACCGTGGTGACGGGGCGCTTGATGCTGAACTCGGCGACGCTCATGTCGGCATACCCTCCTTCGGGATGCGCTGGTTCTGGATCTGCTCGTTCTGGATGCGCTGGTTCTGGTTGTTTGCGGTCGAAACACTCTCACCCGCGGCGGCGTCGAAGTCCTGGCCGCGCTTGGCGCGTACGCGTTTGGCGCGGGCGACGTAATCCGCATCGGGGCGGCGGTCGAGCAGATCGTAGACCACCGGGATCACCACCAGCGTCAGCAGCGTCGACACCAGCAGGCCGCCGATCACCGTGATCGCCATCGGCGAGCGCACCTCCGCGCCTTCGCCGAAGGCCAACGCCAACGGCAGGAAGCCGAACAGGGTGCAGAGCGTGGTCATCATGATCGGACGCAGGCGCGACCGGGCGCCTTCGACCAGCGCCTCGCGCTTGGCCATGCCCGCCTCGCGCGCCTGATTCACCTTGTCGATCAGGATGATCGCGTTCTTCACCACCAAGCCGACCAGCAGGATCAGGCCGATGAACACCACCACCGAGATCGTCGAGCCGGTGACCAGCAGCGCCAGGATCGCGCCGACCAGCGCCAGCGGAATGGTGAACAGGATGACGAACGGATGCAGCAGCGACTCGAACTGCGAGGCCATCACCAGATACACCAGGAACACCGCCAGACCGAACGCGAACAACAGCGATTGCAGCGACTGCGTCAGTTCCTCGCCCTGGCCGCCGATATGCAGGCCGATGCCGGCGCCGAGGCCGCCTTCGGCGTTCGCCACCATGTCCTCGACCTCGCGTACCGCGGTGCCCAGATCGATATCGCGCAGGTTCGCGGACACGATCGCCACCCGCACCTGATCGGCGCGGTGGATCTCGCTGGGACCGGTGGTGGACACCACGTCGGCGACCGAATCCAGGGTCACCGGGTTGGCGCTGCCGGGATTCACGATCAGGCGCTTGATGTCGTCGAGCGTGGCGCGATCGCTGGCCCGCGCGCGCACCAGCACGTCGATCTTGCGGCTGCGGAAGCTGTAGCGCGTGGCGACATCGCCGCGCACCTTCTTCACCACCACATCGGCGATCTGGCGCGTGGTCAGGCCCAGCGCACCGGCGCGCTCCTGGTCGAAGTGGATCTGGATCTCGGGGAAGCCCTGCTCCACCGTCGACTTGACGTCGGCGTAGTGCGGGTTCTCGCGCAGCAGCGAGGCCATCCTGCGGCCGGCCTGTTCGATGCCCTGCAGATCCTGTCCGCTGAGTTCGATTTCCAGCGGCATCGAGAAGCTGAAGAGTTCCGGACGGCTGAAATCCACCTGAGCGCCGGCGTACTGCTTCGCGCTGTCGCGCAGGCCGTCGACCAGTTCCGCCTCGCGCTTCTCGTCGCCGCTGTCGGTCATCACCACCGACAGCTTGCCGATGTTCTCGCCGCTTTCGGTGGGGCTGGCATCGAGCCGCGTGCCGCTGCCGCTCACGCCGTACAGCGCGCGGATGCCGTCGTCCTTCGCGTGCGTCTGCTGCAGCTCGCGCACCACGCGATCGGTATCGCGCAGCGGCGTGCCGGGCGGCAGTTTCACGGTCATTTCGAAGCGATCCTGCGCCAACTGCGGGATCAGGTCGGT
>JBKJTC010000298.1:0-2690 GCA_046590925.1 Lysobacteraceae bacterium
CGCGCGCTGCATCCACGGCGGCAGGTAGCGCGGCGCGCCGATCGCGCCGGCATCGAACATCGGCTGCAGCGGGAACACGTCCTCCAGCGCCAGTTTGCCGGCGAACAGCTGTCGCGCCAGCGCCAGCTTGCGGTGGCGCAGGCACCAGCGGAAGAACGTGTGCACGCTGAGCAGGCCGTGCAGATACACGGTGTCCTTGGTGAACGCTGCGCCGCCGCCGAGCGGGGCGCCGCGGAACACCCGCTGCGAGGAGGCGAAGCTGTCCTCGGGCGATTGCCCGGCGTCGAGGAAGAAGCGGAACACCTGCACGAAATCGGCGCCGCCGATCGCCATGTCGATGGCGACGATGCGCAGGCTGATGCGCTTCATGCGTTCGATGTCCATCGCGCCGGAGATCAGTTCGGCGAACGTCGCCAGCCCTTCCTGGGTCGCGGTGGTGCGCGGCGCGCTGCGGATCATCGATTTCAGCAGCGGCTGTTCGCGGCCGTTGATGCCGGTGAGGGTGTGCACGAACGCTTCGTGGACCAGCAACTGGTGGCGGTCGTATTCGCTGAAACCGGTGTTGGTGCGCAGGCGGATGCGGGTGGAACTGGCGGCCGCCTTGGCGATCAGCGTCGGGTCCAGTTCGACCCTGACCTGGTGCCAGGTGAAGAAGGCGTCGATGTCGCGCTGCAGTTCGTCGCGCACCGTCTCTGCGGCCATCACCGCGTCGGGCTCGATGTCGCGCAGCTCCTGATCCATGTCGTCGGCCACTTCCACGAAATGCTGTGCGGCTTCGAGATTGGTCGGGCCGTTTCCGGGCAGCATTTCCACGGGGCGCCCGTACAGCCGGGTCGAATATGCGGTGACTTTGTGGCTGCCGGCGGCGTCGAGCAGGCGGGTGCCGATGCGCCAGCTGTCGGTGGTCTGGATCAGGTAATGGCCGAGCGGATGGTCGGGATCGGCACCGGCGCGCACCGCGTCCAGCTGCGCGCGCACGGCGTCGAAATCCTCTTTCGGGTAATCGATCTTCGGCAGATGGATACGGCCGATCCGCCATGCCGCCAGGAAGGTTTCCTGCGCGCTCGCCGGCCAGCTCAGGGTTTCCAGCAGGCGGATGCCGCGCACCGCCGCAACCAGGCGCGCGTCGAGCGCGGCGTGATGGGCGATGTCGGGTGGAAGACTCATTGCTTGCTTTCTTTATGGCTCTGCTTTTGTGGGAGCGACGCAAGTCGCGACCGGGATGGCGATGGTGAGGCAGTTGCACACGGCACCTCGATCAAGGCTTCCGGATTGAATTTCGGGCGATATGCGGGAAGCAGCGGCCAACAGCGCAAACTCGGTTGCTAAAGCGTCGCGACTCGCGTCGCTCCCACAAAAGCCCGGGGCCACGAGGCCGGGCTCACTCCTTCCCATACCTGTCATCCGAAGGCTTGTGCCGCGGCTTGCTGCCGGTTTTCGGGTTGGCGTTCTGCACCAGCCGGGTCGCGAGCTTGTCGGCGGCGGTGGCCACCTCGTCGCGCAGTTTGAGGTAGTTCGCCAGCCGCGCCGGATCCAGGGTGCCGGCTTCCAGCGCCGCGCGCACCGCGCAGCCCGGTTCGCGGGCGTGGTGGCAATCGCGGAATTTGCATTCGCCGGTCAGGGTTTCGATATCCGCGAAACCGCCGTCGGCCAGATGCTCCTCGCCGGTCGGCTTCAGTTCGCGCATGCCCGGCGTGTCGATCAGGCAGCCGCCCTGGGGCAACGGGATCAGCACGCGGTAGGTGGTGGTATGGCGACCGCGCGAATCGTTCTCGCGCACGGTGTTGGTCTTCATGCGCTCGACGCCGAGCAAGGTGTTGGTCAGTGTGGACTTGCCGGCGCCGGACGAACCGACCAGCACCGCACTGCGACCCGGGCCCAGGTACGGATGCAGGACGGCGACGTCGCCGGCGTCCTTGGCGTTCAGCGCGTGCACCGGAATGCCGTTCATGCGCACCGATTCCAGCGCGGCCAGGCAGTCCTCGAGGTCGGCGCACTGGTCGGCCTTGGTCAGCACCAGTACCGGCGCCGCGCCGCTGGCCTGCACCACCAGCAGGTAACGCTCGATACGGCGGGGATTGAAGTCGGCGTCGAGCCCGCACACGACCAGCACGTGGTCGATGTTGGCGGCGATCAGCTGCTGGCGATAATGCTCGCCGGCGGCGCCACGCTTGAGCAGCGCGCGACGCGGCAGCAGCGCCAGGATGTTCTTGCCATCTTCGTCCAGGGTGACCCAGTCGCCGACCACGGCGCGCAATTCCGGGTCGCCGCGCGGGCGGGTCCAGGGGGCGGGTGGCTGCACGCGGCGCAGGTCGCCGGCGAATTCGGCGACGTCGAAGCCGCTACGGTGCTGGCCGATGACCCGGGCGACCCGGCTGTCGCCGGCCGCCTGCACCAGCTCGGCGTCGTCGGACCAGCCGATCGGGCGCAAACGGGCGAAGACATCGGATTCGGGTTGCATTGGCTGCATTCTAGCCCGTAAGTGCCGGTTTCTGCTGTAAATGTCACATCGGAAACGCTATCCTCGAAACTTCTTCTTGACCCGTTTCGAGCCAATGACCCACCGCATCCACACCCGCGAGCGCCTGTCCGAAGTCCGTTACGAAATCCGCGGCGAGCTCGCCCGCCGGGCGCTGGAACTCGAAGCCCAGGGCAAGACCCTGATCAAGCTCAACATCGGCAACCCCGGC
>JBKJTC010000081.1:0-13169 GCA_046590925.1 Lysobacteraceae bacterium
CGTGGGTTCCACCACCATCGAAACCACGCTGCCGGGCCTGCTGCCGGACGCGTCGCTGCGGATGGTCGCGCCCGATGCGCTGGCCAGCATCTGGCTGGGCAACCGCTCGCGGATCGCTGCGCATCAGGATCTGCCCGACAATCTCGCCTGCGTGGTCGCGGGCCGGCGACGCTTCACGCTGTTCCCGCCCGCGCAGTTGCCGAACCTGTACATCGGGCCGCTGGATTTCACCCCGGCCGGGCAGCCGATCAGTCTGGTCGATTTCGCCGCGCCGGATTTCGCGCGTTTCCCGCGCTTCGACGAAGCGCTGCGGCACGCCTGCGTCGCCGAACTCGCACCGGGCGATGCGCTGTTCATCCCCAGCATGTGGTGGCACCACATCGAAGCGCTCGACGGCTTCAACGCGCTGGTCAATTACTGGTGGCGCCGCGCACCCGCCTACATGGATACGCCGATGATCGCGCTGATGACCGCGATCCTGAGCATCCGCGACCTGCCCGTGAACGAACGCGCGATCTGGCACGACGTCTTCCGTCATTACGTCTTCGAATGCGACGACGACGTGGCCGCGCATATGCCGCAAGCGGCGCGGCGCGTGCTGGCGCCGCTCGACGACGCCTCCGCGCGCGAGCTGCGCGCGCGGCTTCTCAAACGCTTGAATCGATGAAGGAGGGCGACGCGCCCATGCACGCCCTGCCCGATGCCGCATCCCGGCCGATCAAACGCGTGGTCATCGTCGGCGGCGGCACCGCCGGCTGGATGACCGCGGCCGCGCTGTCGAAGACGCTGGGCCTGCGGGTCGAGATCGTGCTGGTCGAATCCGAGGAGATCGGCACCGTCGGCGTCGGCGAAGCGACGATCCCGACGATGGTGACCTTCCACCGTCTGCTCGACATCAACGAACAGGCGTTCATGGCCGCGACCCAGGCGACCATCAAGCTGGGCATCGCATTCGAGAACTGGCGCGCGCCGGGCCATCGCTACATCCATTCCTTCGGCACCACCGGCAAGGACCACTGGAGTGCGGGTTTCCAGCATTTCTGGCTGAAAGCGCAGACCCGCGGCCTGGCGCGCGACTACGGCGACTATTGCCTGGAGCTGCGCGCCGCCGAAGAGAACCGCTTCGCGCACCTGCCGCGTGGCGGCATGAACTACGCCTTCCATCTCGACGCCGGCCTGTATGCGAAATTCATGCGCGCCTTCAGCGAACGCCACGGCGCGACGCGCATCGAAGGCAGAATCGTCGATGTGAAGACTGACCCGGACAGCGGCTGGATCGACGCGCTGCGGCTCGCGGACGGCAGCGAAGTCGCGGGCGATCTGTTCGTCGACTGCAGCGGCCTGCGCGGCCTGCTGATCGGGCAGACCATGGGCGTCGAATACGAGGACTGGTCGCACTGGTTGTTCAACGACAGCGCGATCGCGGTGCAGACCGAAGCGGTGCGCGATGCGATTCCCTACACCCGCTCGATCGCCCGCGACGCCGGCTGGCAGTGGCGGATCCCGCTGCAGCATCGCGTCGGCAACGGCATCGTCTTCTCCAGCAAGCACATGGACGACGACACCGCGAAACAGCAGCTGCTCGATTCGATCGAGGGCCGCAGGCTGATTGAACCGCGTGTGATCCGCTTCAAGCCCGGCCAGCGCCGCGAAGTCTGGCGCGGCAACTGCATCGCCATCGGACTCTCCAGCGGCTTCATCGAGCCGCTGGAGTCGACCAACATCCATCTCATCCAGCGCGGCGTGATCCGGCTGATGCAGATGTTTCCGCAGGTCATCGCCCAAGCGGAGATCGACGAATACAACCGCCAGGCCGCCGACGAGATCGAAAGCATCCGCGACTTCGTGGTCATGCATTACAAGGTGACCGATCGCGACGACACGCCGTACTGGCGCGCCTGTCGAGAGATGACGGTGCCGCCCAGCCTGCAGCGCCGAATCGACCTGTTCCGCGACACCGCGCGGGTCTTCCGCGAGGGCAACGAACTGTTCGCCGAGAATTCGTGGATCCAGGTGATGCTGGGCCAGGGCATCCGGCCGAAGCACCACCATCCAGTCGCGGACCTGATGAGCGACGCGGAATTGAACGATTTCCTCGAACGCATCCGCGTCCCGATCGAAAACACCGTGGCGAAGTTGCCTGCGCACGCCGCATACATCCGCGACTACTGCAGCGAGCCGATGCGCGTTGCAGGATGATCCGCTGCGCACATGCCATAAAAGAGAAACGCACCTCAGACAGGTAATGCCGGTCAGTTGACGCGAATCGCCCGTCTCATGCGGCCGTTTTCTCCTTCCCCCGCGTGCGGGGGAAGGTTGGGATGGGGACGCTGTGCACGGTTATGTCGCGCTCCCCCACCTCAACCCTCCCCCGCTCGCGGGGGAGGAGGCCAGATCACAACGTTGCCAAACATACTCGGCAGCGTTAATTGACTGGCATTACGGAGACAGGGGCGTTTTCGTATCGCATCGACGCGGATCAATGGCTGTCGGACGCGGCCAGCTTGTCCAGGTCGATGCCCTGCGCGCGCAGGATGCGGCTGCTGCGCCAGGCGTAGAAAGCGAGATACGCGAAGCACACCACGCCGACGATGAAGCTGATCTGGATGCCGTAGCTGTCCGCGATCGAACCCTGGATCCAGCTCACGATGCCGCCGCCCATGATCATCATGATCAACAGACTGCTGCCCTGGTTGGTGTTGCGGCCCAGCCCGGTGATCGCCAGCGCGAAGATGCACGGCCACATCGTGCTGCAGAACAGGCCGACGCTGATGAAGGCCACCGCGGCGGTCTTGCCGGTGGTGGACATGCCGATCAGCAGCGCGGCGATGCCGCACAGCGCGAAATACAGCAGCATGCGCGCCGGATTGCCGCGGCTGGCGAAGGTGGCCAGGATCATCACCACGATCACGAACGCGTAACCGTAGAACTGCGAGACGTCGTGGCGGGCGATGGAATTCACCGCGAGAAACACGCCGAAGGCAAGGTAAGGCAGGATCAGCATCAGCGCATTGCGCGCGCTGGCGCCGACGTTGAATGCGCCGGCGGCGCCGGTCCAGCGGCCGATCATCAGGCTGGCCCAGTACAGCGACACGTAAGGCGCGATCGACGAAGTCGGCACGCCGTGGCTTTCCTCCAGATACGCCGGCAGATTGCTGATCGTCGATACCTCCACGCCCACGTAGACGAAGATCGCCACCATGCCCAGCACCAGCTGCGGATACGCCAGCGCCGAGGATTTATGGGTCAGCTTGCCGGTGTCCTGCGCTTCGCTGCGGGTGGAGGCTTCCAGGTCGATGTGATTCGGCACCGACGAGAATTTCAGCAGCGCAGCGACCAGCAGGAACGCGACGCCGAGGATGAGATAGGGCGTCTTCACACTCTCGATGCTGGCGGTGGTACCGCCCGACGCGACGCTGCCGAAGATCGCGATGCTGACCAGCAGCGGACCGATGGTGGTGCCGAGGTTGTTGATGCCGCCGGCCATCGTGAGCCGCTGCGAGCCGGTCCGGGGGTTGCCCATCACGATCGCCAGCGGATTGGCGGCGATCTGCTGCAGGGAGAAGCCCAGGCCGACCACGAACAGGCCCGAGATCATCAGGTTGAACGACCCGTTGTTGGCGGCCGGATAGAACAGCAGCGTGCCCAGCGCGGAAATGGCCAGGCCCAGGCAGATGCCGTTCTTGTAGCCGATGCGGTTGAGCAGATCCATGCCGATGGCCTTGGATACCCCGACGTAGATCAGCGAGCCCACCGTGTACGCCACGTAGAACGCCACCGACACCAACTGGCTTTGCGCCTGGGTCAGATTGAACGCATGCTTGAACACCGGAATGAGGATGTCGTTGCTCGCGGCGACGAATCCCCAGAAGAAGAATACGGTGATCAGCACACCGAACTGGGACCAGCGGGTTTGTGGCGTCGTCATGGGATGGGCGTCGTGTTGGCGGGAAAACGGTTGCCGGCGAAAACGATGGGGCACTGCGGTCGCGGCGCGGGCGCCGGACCACACGAAGGCCGATCTCGGAGGAGAGCGGCCTGCGTGCGTCCGGAATGGATCATGTCTTGAACTTCATGTCTTGAACTTCATGTCGTGCGCATCATGTCGAAAAACGTCATGCGGAAAAGATCATCGCGGTGGGATTCTCCGGAGCCGATCATGGGCTCTGGAAGTAGACGTTGTCGATGGCGAAGTCCACGTTCGCGCCGGGCGGGTCCGCCGCCAGCATGAACATCTGTTTCACCGATTGCAGATCGAGATCGTGGAACGCACTGAACGGGATGGACACCTGACGCCAGGTGCCGTCGCGCACCAATCCATACGGCTGTCCGCCCGCCGGGAAAGCGATCCAGCTGTCGCCGAACGAGGTGTTGAGCCCGATCCGGAACGGATGCTGCGACGTGGTCTTCATATGGAATTTCAGCGTGCCGTTGCGGTAGTTGCGCATGTCCCGATAGCCGGAATACACGCCCATGCCGTACCAGTTGTTGGCGTTGGCGCGGAACGACATCACCGCACTGCCCTCGTACGGCGGCGTGGCGGTGGGCGTGAGGTTGTTCCACAGATACAGTTCGGCGTCCTGGCCGTAGTTGAGCTTGCCCGCCAGTCCCGCCTGCTCGGTGAACACGCCGAAACGGCCGCGCGGCGGCGCCGCGTTCGCGCCCACGTACAGCGAGCTGCCGGGATTCTGGTAGAGACGGATGTAGTCGATCTCCATCCGTCCGGGCAGCGGCGCGGTCACGCCGGCCGGTGTGGTCACGCCGGTGTAGCTGCCGCCGACCGCCAGATTCAACAGCAGGAAATGCTGCTGGTGGAATTCCTGCAGCGATGCGCCTTCGATGTTGGAGATCGCGAATTCGAAGTACTGTGTGCCGTCGATGGAGACGCGGATGAACTGCGGATCCCAGGTCATGCGATAGGTATGGAAGCCGCCGCTCAGGTTGGTCGGATGCGTGTAATCCCGGCCGTAGTCGGCCTGCGAACCGTTGTAGTCCCAGTGGACCGCAGCGCCGATCCGGCGGTTGGCGACGCCGTCGGCGATGGCCTGCGCATTGCCGGCTTCCAGCAGATCGATCTCGCCGCGGCCGGGCCACACGCCGATGGTGCCCAGCATCCAATAGGCGGGCCACAGACCGTTGCCGACCTGCGGAAACTTGATGCGCGCTTCCAGCGTGCCGTACTTGAAGTGCATGCGGCCTTCGGTCTTCAGGCGCGCCGAGGTGAACGCGCTGCCCTGGAAGGCCTCGCGCCGCGCTTCGATGATCAGGCTGCCGTTCGCGATCCGCGCGTTCTCCGGACGGCTGGTGTAGTACTGCATCTCGCCGTTGCCCCAGCCGCACAGACCGATCTGACAGCCGTTGCCGACGTCGTAGATCCACTTGTTGCCGTCGATGGACGGGCCGTTGAAGTTGTCCTGCCAGACCAGCGTCTGCGCCTGCGCGTTCTGCGGCAGGGCAGCGACGCCCGCCAATAGCGCGACGCTCGCCGCGAGGGTGTGGAAGCTGCGCATGTGGATCTCCTTGTATGGGCGAAAGCCCCGGTCCAGCAGGCCCGGAGCGATCCTCAAAGACCAATGACAGCGCTGTCAACGATTGAAGCATGCAATCCCGGAAATAGCGATTCCCATCACATAAAAACGTCGATCCAGCGTCGAAACAAGGGGTTTGGAGCCCATCCATGCTGCATGGCAGCAAGCCGTAGCGGTGGATGACGTCTTTGGGCGGTGCTCCGATCCGTTGCCGCAGTCGCGCCCCGGATCGCGCTTCACCCGCGCCACCCGATCCGGCGTGCGCCAGTCCGGCATCACAGCGACCGCAACAGGCGGACCCGATCCAGCGTCCACATCGTCGGCCGGGTGTCGCCGGTGAAATACATGCACAGATCCTGCGCGCTGGTCTGCGGCGGCAGCGGCGCTTTCAGGGTCAGGAAACCGTCGCTGCCCGGCGCCTGCGGCAACGGCAGGCTCACCAGCGTCGGGCCCTCGCATCCGGCGCGGATCACCAGCTCGCCGTGCGTGGACTGCGCGGGCTTGAACTTGCGCGCGGGTTCGTCGTGCGCCAGCTGGAAGAAATACGGAATGCGGCCCGCACGGATTTCGATGCCGGCGATGCCGGCCAGATCCGCGCGCTTCCATTCCCAGCAGGGATTGAAGATGTCGACGTTGAAGATCGCGCGATCGCCCTCCGCCGGGCCGTCGTCTTCCAGCCGCAGCATCAGCGCGTTGGTGCACATCGTCAGCGCGTCGTCGTTGCGCTGCAACAGCGATCCCGCGCTGAGCCGCCGTTCGCTGGCGTCGCCCAGCGCATGCCCGCCGTGAAAGACGGCGGCGCGGACGCGGATCGGCAAGCGCAGTGGCATCGGCCGCGCATATTTTGATGACGCGGCGGTCGGCGCGCTGCCGTCGGTGGTATAGCGGATGTCGTCGTAGCCCAGCGGATTCGACAGCGTCACCGTGGCCGCGCGCGCGGCGCGATCTTCTTCGGTGTCGATGCGGACCTCGAACGGCGTCTTCGCGTAACCGATGCCTAGCCCGCGATAGCGCTGCAACTGCGCCGGCAGGCGGTCGAGGAAACCGTCGTAACCGCGCACCGCCGGCGCCGACCATCCGATCTCCGCCACCGCGGCGATGCGCGGAAACAGCGCGTGTTCGACCCGCGCAAACGTGCGCATGTGTTCGGTCCAGACATTGGCCTGCAGCCCGAGGATATGTTTGCGCTTGTCCTTCGCGAGCGCGGCGGGGATCGGCTCGAATGCGTAGACGCTGCACAGTTCGACCAGCGCCGGCCTCCCCGGCGGCTCATTGGCCGAAGCGGTCTGCAGATCATCCAGATACAGCGAAGACACCGGCGTCATCACCACATCGTGTCCCTGCGATGCCGCCTGCAGGCCGCCTTCGGTGCCGCGCCACGACATCACCGTCGCGCTGGCCGGCAGATCGCCTTCCAGGATTTCGTCCCAGCCCAGCAAGCGGCGCTGATGCGCTGCCAGGGTTTTCTCCAGCCGCTGCATCATCCAGCTCTGCAGCTGCATTTCGGTCTTCAGTCCGAGCTGCGCCTTGCGCGCCTGCACCTGCGGCGATGCGATCCACTGGTCCTTTACCGCTTCGTCGCCGCCCAGATGCACATAGCGGCCGGGGAACAGATCCACCACTTCGGTCAACACGTTTTCGAGGAACACCAGGGTGCTTTCCTCGACGTTGAACAGATTGGTGTTGACGCCCCATTCGTTCGAAACCGCAATTGGTTTTCCCGAGACACCGAGTTCGGGATACGCGGCGATCGCTGCGGTCGCGTGGCCGGGAATATCGATCTCGGGCACGACCATGATCTGCCGGTCGGCCGCGTAACGCACGATCTCGCGGATCTGTTCCTGGCTGTACCAGCCGCAGTACGGACGCGGTGCGCCGCTGCGCGGATCGATGCCGCCGTCGCCGGACGGTATGCGGCAGCCGCCGATCTCGGTCAGGCGCGGATAGCGCTTGATCTCGATCCGCCAGCCCTGGTCGTCGGTGAGATGCCAGTGGAACACGTTGAGCTTGTGCATCGCCATGGCGTCGAGCAGGCGCTTGATCTCGTCGACCGACTGGAAGTGGCGCGCCGAATCCAGCATCGCGCCGCGCCACTTGAACCGCGGCGCGTCTTCGATGCGCAGCGCCGGCAGTTGCGTGCGCTTGCCGTCGGCGTTCACCATTAACTGCCACAGCGTGACCGCACCGTGTTGCAGCCCGCGCGCGTCGCGTCCGCGCACCTCGATGCGCGAGGACGAGATCTCCAGCGAATAGGCTTCTTCGTCATCGAGCGATGTATCGATTGCGAAACGGATGCCATCCTTCGCCTTGGATACTGTGGAAGGTTCCAGCGTCAGGCCATGGCTCTTCGCGACGAAGCTGGAAAACAGGCGTGCCGCCGACTGCGCTGCATCGCCGTCGGCGCGCAGCGAGGTATTGGTATCGATCGTGAAGCTGCCTTTGCGCATCCGCAGCGATGCGGGTGCGGGAATGAGCGCCGGTGCCGATATCGAGGTTTCCGTGGTGTTTCGCGCAGGTGCGGGATTGTCGGCGCCTTCAGAGACGAGCGGCAGGACCAGCGCCATGCACAACGCGATGCGGGACAGGGTTGCGGACGGAAGGGAAGCGATCATGGCGGCCTTCTGGAAGTCGATGTCGTCGATGAAAGTGGAAGCGCGACCCGGCAGCAGGCGCTTTGCCGTATCGGCGGCGCGCGTATCGAGGCGTGCGACAGCAGGCTTCGGATCTTACGCGAGCGCATCGATCGGGGCATCCGACCGGAAGCGCTGATGCGATGCGATCCGCATGTCTTGAAAAAAAAATGGGACCGGACGAATCCAGGCCCGAAGGGGACCACAGGTGGATGCGTCAGAACTTCATGCGGAAGGTGACGTAGTACTGGCGGCCGTTCTCGTAGATCGAACGGGGACGGTCGCGGTTTTCGGCGTAATACCGGGTCTTCGGATTGTTCAGATTGAGCGCGTCCAGAGCCAGCGAGTAGTTGTCGATGAACTTGTAGCCGAACGAGGCAGAGACGTTGTCGATATCGTCCTGATAGAAGGCCGACGAGCGATCCAGGCCGCTGTAGAACGACGAACGGAAGGTGTAGTTCAGGCGCGCGTTGAAGTGCTCGTTCTCGAAATAGCCGCCGAGGTTGTAGGTGTTCTTCGAGGTGCCCAGCATGTCTTCGCGACCTTGGGCAGGTCGGCGCATTGGGTCCGAGTGTGGGTTTGAGATGACAACCGCATGGAATCCGCCCGCCATGACCGCAGCGCGCCAAGCCTCGTCGATCGCCATCATCGGCGCCCTGTTCCTCGGTTTCGGCTTCGCGAGCTGGCTGCTGGCGATGATGGCGACCATGATCATGGGCATCGTCGACGGCGCCTTCGTCCTGCGGCTGTTCGCGGCGCTGAAGCAGAGCGACGATGTGCAGTCGATGTTCCTGCTGCTGATGGTGCCGTGCTGCCTGTGCACCCTGTATTTCGCGTCGCGCCGCCATTGCGCTGGGATACGGCCGCGGCATCGATCGCGCATGGTGCGCGCTCACCTCGCCGATTGACGACATTCAGCTTCATCCGGAGCCGTATGCGCAGACCCACCATCAAAGACGTGGCCGAACGGGCGAAGGTTTCGCTGAAGACCGTGTCGCGCGTGAACAACAACGAGCCTTCGGTGATGCAGGGCACCCGCGCGCGCGTGCTGCACGCCATCGCCGAACTGGATTACGAGCCCGACGTCACCGCGCGCAATCTGCGCAGCGGCACGCCGTTCGTGATCGGTCTGGTGTACGACAATCCGAATCCGTATCACATCATCGGCGTGCAGAACGGCGTGCTGGCGGCGTGCCGCGAAACCGGGTTCGGCCTGCAGATCCAGCCCTGCGACGCCACGTCGCCGCTGCTGGTGGAAGAACTGGTGGAGTTCGTGAAGCGTTCGCGCCTCGCCGGCCTGGTGCTGACCGCGCCGATGTCCGAGAACATGGAACTGGTGAACGCGTTGGCCGCGCGCGACGTGGCGCTGGTGCGGATCATCGCCGCGACCGAAGACCCGAACGATGGTCACCTGTGCGTGTACGTGGACGACCGCGACTCCGCCTACGAAATCACCGAGCACCTGATCCAGCTCGGACACCAGCGCATCGGTTTCCTGTGGGGCGGACTGGCGCACAAATCCAGTACCGAGCGCTATGCCGGCTACGAGCAGGCGCTGCAGGAATACGGGATCGCGCTCGACAAACATCTGGTGATTCCCGGCGACTACACGTTCGACGACGGTTTCCGCGGCGCGCGTCGATTGCTCGCGCTGCGCGAGCCGCCCACCGCGATCTTCGGATCGAACGACGAGATCGCCGCCGGCGTATTGGCCGCGGCGACATCGACCGGCATGAACGTGCCCTACGATCTGTCGATCGCCGGCTTCGAGGACAGCCCGGTCTCGCGCCAGTCGTGGCCGCCGCTCACCACCGCCAAGCAGGCGACCGAAGACATCGCCCGGCAGGCCGCGCGCCTGCTGATCGCGGGCATGCGCCAGGACGCCTACGACGACCATCCCACGGTCATGCACAACCAGGGCTTCGCGCCGCAGTTGGTGGTGCGCGGCTCGACCGCGCCGATGCGTCCGCGCGCGAACGATCACGGCAACGACAGCAAACCTCCGCCGTCCGCTCCGACATAACGCCACCACCCAATCGCGAACCCGACCATGACCGATCGCCCGACGCCGCGCGCCCCCGACGCGACCCTGATGTTCAACGAAGCGGCGGAATCCGCCGATGTGGTCGCCGCGCAGTTCCGGCGCAATGCGCCGGCGATCGCGGCGCTGGCCGCCGAACTGCGCGCATCGCCGCCGGCCTTCGTGGCCACCTGCGCGCGCGGCAGTTCGGATCACGCCGCCACCTACGCCAAATATCTGTTCGAGACCCAGTTGGGCGTGGTGACCGCGTCGATCTCGCCGTCGGTGCATTCGGTGTATGCGACCCGGCTCAAGCTGCAGAACGCGTTGTTCCTGGCGATTTCGCAGTCGGGAAAAAGCCCCGACCTGCTGCGCAACGCCGAGGCCGCGCGCGATGCCGGCGCGCGCGTGGTGGCATTGGTGAACGCGGAAGATTCGCCGCTCGCGCGCCTGGCGCATACCGTCATCCCGCTGTGCGCCGGGCCGGAGCGCAGCGTGGCCGCGACCAAGAGCTATCTGGCGTCGCTGTCGGCGGTGTTGCAGCTGGCGGCGCACTGGCGCGGCGATGCGGTGTTGCTCGATGCGCTGGATCGTCTGCCCGACGCGCTGCGCGCGGCGTGGCGCGCGGACTGGTCGGCATTGACCGATGGCCTGACCGGCGCGCACAACCTGTTCGTGCTGGGTCGTGGTCTTGGTTTGGCCGCGGCGCAGGAAGCCGCGCTGAAATTCAAGGAAACCTGCGGGCTGCACGCCGAAGCCTACAGCGCCGCGGAAGTGAAGCACGGGCCGATGGCGCTGGTGGGCCCGGGATTTCCGGTGCTGTGCTTCGCGCAGCCCGACGAAACCGAAGCGGGCACACTGGCGCTGGCGGAAGAATTCCGCGCGCGCGGCGCGCAGGTGTGGGTGTCGTCCGCGTATGGCGATTTGAAACTTGTGGCCGCGCCGCACGCGGCCTGCGCGCCGCTGCTGACCATCCAGAGTTTTTATCGCGCGATCAACGCATTGGCGCTGCGTCGCGGACACGATCCGGACGTGCCGCCGCATCTCAACAAGGTCACCGAAACCGTATGAGCGGCTGCGTGCTGATCAACGGCCGCGTATTGACCGGGCGCGGGCTGGTCGACGGCCTGGCGGTGGTGATCGCGGATGGCCGCATCGCCGCGGTGTGCGATCCGGTAGACGTGCCGGCGCATGCCGGACCGCAGCGCGATCTGCAGGGCGACACGCTGCTACCCGGCTTCATCGACATCCAGGTCAACGGCGGCGGCGTGCTGTTCAACAACGCGCCCACCGTCGATGCGCTGCGGCGCATCGCGCAGGCGCATCGGCGCTTCGGCACGACAGGCCTGCTGCCGACCCTGATCAGCGATGATCCTGAGGTGATGCGCCTGGCGATCGCCGCGACGCGCGACGCGATCGCGCAGGGCGTGCCGGGGATTCTCGGCCTGCATCTGGAAGGCCCGTATCTGGCGTCGGCGCGCAAAGGCACGCACGACGCTGCGAAATTCCGCGTGCCCGACGAGGTGGAGATCGAACTGGTGGCGTCTCTGGACAATGGCGTTACCGTGATGACGCTGGCGCCGGAATGCGTGCCGGCCGATACCATCCTCGCGCTCGCCGCGCGCGGCGTGCTGCTGTGCGCGGGGCGCACCGCCGGCAGCTACGAAGACATCCGCGCCGGACTCGACGCCGGCATCCGCGGCTTCACGCATCTGAGTGGTCGGCCGCTTTCGGAGAGGGGTAGCGGAGCTGCGCTCCGCTCTACATTCGTGTCCGATCATCGACAGCGGATGCGGACGGTATGCGGGTCGAAGCGCTGGGCGAGGTTCTCAGTCGGCTTTTGGCGGGTCTGCCGGCAGCGCAGCGCGCGGCGGCAGCGACCAGTCGATCGGCGTCTGTCCTTTGCGGCTCAGATATTCGTTGGTCGCCGAAAAATGCGCGCAGCCCACGAAGCCGCGATGCGCCGACAGCGGCGAGGGATGCGGCGCCTTCAGCACGCGATGCCGGCCTGTGTCGATCACCTTGCCCTTGGCCTGCGCGTAGCTGCCCCAGAGCAGGAACACCAGGCCTTCCTTCTCGCGATTCAGCACATCGACGACGTGATCGGTGAAGCCTTCCCAGCCCTTGCCCTGATGCGCGCCTGCGCGGCCGTCTTCCACGGTCAACACCGCGTTGAGCAGCAGCACGCCGCGCTCGGCCCAGGGCGTGAGATTGCCGTGGTCGGGGCGGGCGATGCCCAGATCGCGCTGGATCTCCTTGAAGATGTTGTCCAGCGACGGCGGCACCGCCACGCCGGGGCGCACCGAGAAACACAGCCCGTGCGCCTGGCCCGCGCTGTGATACGGATCCTGGCCGAGGATCACCACTTTCACCTTGTCGAACGGGGTGGCGTCGAAGGCGGAAAAAATCTGCGAGCCGGGCGGATAGATCCGCGCGCCTATCGACTTGCGCTGGCGCAGGAACGCGCCGAGTGCGGTCATTTCCTCGCGCAGCAGGTAATCGCCGATATGGTTTTTCCAGGAAGGTTCGAGCTTGATGCGGTCGTCGTCAGCCATGACGTGGTCAATCCGTGCGAACAGTGGGCTGCGAATGATGCACGAATGCCGAAGCGCACGACATGGACGCCGTGCGCGATTCGCGTTGCGAAGATGCCGTGGAGCGTTCGATCCGCCGCTTCAAATCGCTACTTCGATGGCTGCTTCGATGGATGGTTCGATCGCTGGTTCGATCGCTGGTTCACTCGGCCGCCGCCCGCTCCGGCAGCTTCGCCATGCGCAGCTGGAAGAGGGTCTTGGTGATCAGCATGCGTTCTTCGATCGGCTTGGAGACCAGATCGTTGGCGCCTTCGCGCAGGAGGTTGGACTGCTTGTCGCGATTGCCGTCGCCGGTCATCACCAGCACCGGCAGGCGGCGTTTGCCGTAGCCGAAATCGTTGCGCACCGCGCGCAGCAGGTCGAGGCCGCTGACTTCGCCGTCCAGGGTCACGTCGGT
>JBKJTC010000223.1:0-2779 GCA_046590925.1 Lysobacteraceae bacterium
GTGCCGTCGAGCCCGCTGGTGCCGGGCAACGACCCGACCCTGCTGTTCACCAACGCCGGCATGGTCCAGTTCAAGGACGTGTTCCTGGGCGCCGAGAAGCGCAGCTACACCCGCGCCGTGTCCAGCCAGCGCTGCGTGCGCGCCGGCGGCAAGCACAACGATCTCGACCAGGTCGGCTACACCGCGCGGCACCACACGTTCTTCGAAATGCTGGGCAATTTCAGCTTCGGCGACTACTTCAAGCGCGATGCCATCGCCTACGCCTGGGAACTGCTGACCGGCGTGTGGTGGCTGCCCAAAGACAAGCTGCTGGTCACGATCTATCACACCGACGACGAAGCCTTCGACATCTGGCACAAGGACATCGGGCTGCCGGCCGAGCGCATCATCCGCATCGGCGACAACAAGGGCGCGCCCTACGCGTCGGACAACTTCTGGCAGATGGCCGACACCGGCCCCTGCGGCCCCTGCAGCGAGATCTTCTACGACCATGGCGCGCATATCGCTGGCGGGCCGCCCGGTTCGCCGGATGAGGACGGCGATCGGTATATCGAAATCTGGAACAATGTGTTCATGCAGTTCGACCGCCAGCCCGACGGCAGCCTGCTGCCGCTGCCGGCGCCGTGCGTGGATACCGGCATGGGCCTGGGGCGCATCGCCGCGGTGCTGCAGCACGTGCACAGCAACTACGAGATCGATCTGTTCCAGCATCTGATCAAAGCCGCTGCCTCGATCACGAATACGACCGATCTTGAGCACAAATCGCTGCGCGTGATCGCCGATCACACCCGCGCCTGCAGCTTCCTGATCGTCGACGGCGTGTTGCCGAGCAACGAAGGTCGCGGTTACGTGCTGCGGCGGATCATCCGGCGAGCTATTCGGCACTTCTGGAAATTGGGCACTCTCAGTGCCGAAGGTAATTTTTGGCGCATGGTGCAGCCGCTGATCGACACGATGGCCGATGCCTATTCGGAACTCGTCGAGAAGCGCGAACTGATCGAACGTGCTTTGAAGGCCGAAGAAGCCGCATTCTCACAGACGCTCGACGCTGGAATGATGCGTCTGCAGAGCTACCTTGCGCAGAATGAGGGGGCCATCGACGGCGATCAGCTGTTTCAGATGCACGATACGTATGGTTGTCCACCGGACCTCATCGAAGATCTCATTCGTGAAAACTCCGACAAAGGTTGGCGTTTGGTTCCCGATGCAATGGTCGAATACGACCGTCTGATGGAAGAACAGCGCACTCGTGCGCGCTCTGCTGGCAAATTCGGCGGTGGCGTCGCGCTGCCGGCCGAATTGATCGCACAGCTGTCGCCGACCGAATTCCTCGGCTACGACGGTCTCATGGCCGGCGGCCTGGAAGTCGTCGCGATCCTCAAGGACGGCAAGCCGGTCGACTGCATCGAGGCCGGAGACCAGGCCATCGTGCTGCTCGACAAGAGCGCGTTCTATGCCGAATCCGGCGGTCAGGTCGGCGATACCGGCCAGTTGGCGGAGAAGGACGTGCTGTTCGAGGTCTCCGACACCCAGAAGCTGGCCGGCCAGTTCTTCGGCCACGTCGGCAAGTTGACGGCAGGCACGCTGAAGCGCGGCGACCACGTGATGGGTCAGGTCGACCAAGATCGCCGCCGCGCGGTGGTGCTCAATCACAGCGCCACCCACCTGCTGCATGCGGCCCTGCGCGGCGTCCTCGGCACCCACGTGACCCAGAAGGGCTCGCTGGTCGCACCGGACCGCCTACGCTTCGACTTCGCGCATTTCCAGGCGCTGACCGCGGCAGAATTGGCCCAGATCGAGCGTCTCGTCAACGTCGAAATCCGGGCCAACAGCGAGGCCGAAATCCGCCACATGGGCATGCAGGAAGCGCTGGATTTCGGCGCAATGGCGCTGTTCGGCGAGAAATACGGCGAAAACGTCCGGGTCCTGCGCATGGGCGAGACTTCCACCGAACTGTGCGGCGGTACCCACGTCGGCCGCACCGGCGATATCGGCATGTTCAAGATCGTCTCCGAGGGCGGCATCCAGGCCGGCGTGCGCCGGATCGAGGCCGTGACCGGGCAGGGCGCGCTGGACTACATCGCCGCTGAAGAACGACGTCTGGACGAGGCCGCCGAGCTGCTGGGCGGAAATCCGGCCGAGATCGGCGATAAATTGCGGGCGCTTCTGGACCGCCAGAAGAAGTTGGAACGCGAGCTGGAGGGCCTGAAAGCCAAGGCTGCGAACGCCGCGGTGGCGGATCTGGCTGCCTCGGCGATCGATGTCGGCGGGATCCGGGTGCTGACCGCCCGGCTTGAAGGTCTTGATGTCAAGGCCCTCCGCGACGCTGTCGATGGCCTGAAACAGCAACTTCGCGATGCTGTGGTAGTGCTGGCCGGGGCGGCGGGTGGTAAAGTGGCGCTCATTGCGGGCGTGAGCGGCGCAGCTCTCGGGCGAATCAAGGCCGGAGAACTGCTGGGTCACGTGGCCGGTCAGATCGGGGGCAAAGGCGGTGGCCGCCCCGACATGGCGCAAGGGGGCGGAGACGACGTTCCCCAGCTAGGCATGGCTTTGGACGGCGTTCGGGATTGGGTGCAAGTACGACTGCGACCTGAAGCATGACTTCAGGCGCTTTCCGTATTTGCGCCGATCCGGTTATTCTTACCACACTTGCGTTCGCGACCACGTTCCATCCCCGCTTGATTCAGTCGCGAAGCCAACGACAGGGTGCCGATGAGGGGACATCGGCCAATGGAGACATGCAATGCTTATTTTGACTCGCCGGGTTGGCGAAACTCTG
>JBKJTC010000272.1:0-21755 GCA_046590925.1 Lysobacteraceae bacterium
GGATTTCCAGGTTGATGCCGTGCAGGACTTCGACCTGCTGCTTGCCGCGGGTGTAACGCTTGGTGACGTCGCGGATGCTGATCAGTGCGGACATGGGCGATCTCTCACAGGGTCGGACGATGGATTGGAGTGCGCCGGGGGCGCATGGGTTGCCGGGGGACGGCTGGTTGTTTTCGGTGCGGGCGATTATTCGGCCGTCTTCTCGACGACTTCGGCGCCGTCCTGCAGCGTCGCGGGCGGGCCGGACACCACGGTGTCGCCGGGGGCGAGGCCGGACAGCACCACGCGCTGTTCGCCGCGCACTTCGCCGGTCTGCACCGGGGTGATCACGGCCTTCAGCGCTTCGACCACGAACACGACATCGGTGTCCTTGCCGTCGATCTGGCGCTGGGTGATGGCATTGGTCGGCACCAGTACGCCGACCGGCCGGGGCGCGCTGGCAGCCGCGTCCGGCTTGATCTGGTCGAGGAAGCTCACCCGCACGCCCATGTCCGGCACGATCCGGCCGTCGCGCTGCTTGAAGGCGATGCGCACCTTCACCGTGGCCTTGCTGCGGTCGGCGGTGGGAATGATGGCGATGACCTCGGCCGGGATCTTCCAGTCCGGGTAGGCGTTGAGCGTGGCTTCCACCGGCATTTTCGGCTGGACCTTGCCGATGTAGGCCTCGTTGACGTCGACCTCGATTTCCAGCGAATCCATGTCGACGATGGTGCCGATGCCGGTGCGGGTGAAGCCGCCGCCCGCGGCCGACGGCGAGATGATTTCGCCCGGCTGCGCGGACTTGGCGATGATGATGCCCGCGAACGGCGCGCGGACCACGGTGTTGTCCACGCCGTTGTCGGCGATGCGCAGCGAATCGGACGACACTTGAGTATTGCGCTGCGCGGTGGCGAGCTGCGCGCGCAGCGAGTCGCGCACGGCGATGGCCTGGTCGTACTGCTGGCGCGAGACCAGTTTCTGGCCGACCAGTTGTCCAAGGCGGTTCGCGTTGAGTTCGGCTTCCTTGAGCTGCGCCTGCACGCTGCCGGCCTGGCTGCGCGAGGCTTCCAGCTGCGACACCGCGAGCGTGCGCGCCGAATCGGCGTCGATCGGATCCAGCGTGGCCATGATCTGGCCGGCTTCCACCCGCATGCCTTCCTCGATCAGCACTTCGCGGACCTTGCCGGTGACTTTCGCCGAAACGGTGGCGATGCGGCGCGGCACGACATAACCAGTGGCGTCCAGCACCGACGCGGCGCCGCTGCTGGTGGCGGCGATGGGCGCGGCGGTGGCGGTCTGTACTTCGATGCCGTCCTCGCCGCCGAACAGCGCCCAGCCGCCGGCCCCAAGCCCGATCACGACGGCGACCGCAAGCAGGCCCAGCCACAAACCGCGCCGCGAGGGCGGGGGTTCGGCGGAAGCGCTGCGGTCGATGCGGAGTTCCTTGAGCAGATCGGCGTTCGTATTCATTGTCTTCCTGAGCGGACTCTATCCCCGAAGTGTGACCGAAAACCGCAAAACAGCCCAAGGGCCACGGTTCGGTCCTGCCTCCAGTCCAGGTCGCACGCGCTGCATCGGCAGGGGCGATGGGGCAAGAGTAATGCCTCGGATGCAGCCCGTCAGCTGACGAATGTCATGGTGGATGGTTGACGCTTCCGACTGCCGGCGCGCGGCCGGTGCCCCTAGTCTGGCCGCATCGCCACCTGAGTGCCCCACGATGAACGCCTCCGTCCAGAACCTCGCGCAGTTGCGCGGCATCCATCGACGCTACGGCAACACCGTCGCCCTGGACGGCATCGACCTGTCCCTGCATCGCGGCGAAGTGCTGGCGCTGCTCGGCGCCAACGGCGCCGGCAAGAGCACCGCGATCGGCCTGCTGCTGGGGCTGCTGGCGCCGGATCGGGGCGAAGCGACGCTGTTCGGCCAAGCGCCGGGCGCACTGGTCGCCCGCCGGCGCAGCGGGGTGATGCTGCAGTCGGCCGGCATTCCGGACAACCTGCGCGTGGCCGAACTGCTGGATCTCACCCGCAGTTATTACCCGGCGCCGCGCAGCGTGGCCGACTGCATCGCCCTGGCCGGTCTGGACGGCCTGCTGGATCGCAATTACCGACGGCTGTCCGGCGGCCAGCAGCGGCGGGTGCAGTTCGCGCTGGCGATCTGCGGCAATCCCGAGGTGTTGTTCCTCGATGAGCCGACCACCGGCATGGACATCGACGCGCGCCAGCGGATGTGGGCGACGATCCGCGAACTGGTGGCCGCCGGCACCGGCGTGCTGCTGACCACACATTATCTTGAGGAAGCCGAGGCGCTGGCCGATCGCGTGGTGGTGCTGAACCGCGGACGGGTCGCCGCTGCCGGCACCATGCAGGACGTGCGCGCGCTGGTATCGCAGCGGCGCATCCGCTGCCTGTCGGCGCTGGAAGCGGCGCGGATCGCGACTTGGCCCGGCGTGCGCAGCGCGACCCGCGGCCACGACGGCGGCGGTCACGACGGTAGCTTGGCGCGCATCGAAATCCTGACCGACGCCGCCGAAGCGGTGGCGCGGCGACTGCTGACCGAGGACGCGGCGCTTGGCGAACTCGAAATCCAGCGCGCCGGTCTGGCGGAGGCCTTTCTCGAACTCACCCGCGATCCCGCCAACGCCGATACGGCAACCGACCAGAAGGAAGCCGCATGAACGCCAGTCACGCCATTGCTGCCGATGCCGCAGCCGCGCACTCGTCGCTGCGCAGCTATCTGCTGGAAGCCAAATACGAATGCCTGCGGCTGCTGCGCACGCCCTCGTTCGCGCTGCCGTCGCTGCTGTTCCCGCCGCTGTTCTATCTGTTGTTCGGCGTGCTGCTGAACACATCCAACGGCGACGCCGCGCGCTACCTGCTTGCCACCTACGGCGTATTCGGCGTGATGGGCGCCGGGTTGTTCGCGTTCGGGGTGACCGTGGCGCTGGAGCGCGAGCAGGGCTTCCTGATCTACAAACGTGCGCTACCCATGCCCCCGGGCGCTTATCTGTTCGCGAAAATGGCGATGGCGATGGTGTTTGCGATGCTGATCTCGCTGCTGCTGTCGATCCTCGCGGCCACCGTGGGCGGGGTCGAACTGCGGGTTTCGCAATGGCTGCTGCTGTGGGTGGTGAACGTATGCGGGGTGCTGCCGTTCGCGGCGCTGGGGCTGTACATCGGCACGCTGGTCGGCGGCCAGGGCGCGCCGGCGATCGTCAACATCCTGTATCTGCCGATGGCGTTCCTGTCCGGGCTGTGGTTGCCGCTGAAGCTGCTGCCGGCGTGGATCGCCCAGCTCGCGCCGGTGTGGCCGTCCTTCCATCATTCGCAGATCGCGCTGAAGGTCATCGGCATGGATGCCGGCGGCAGCTTCGCCCTGCATCTGGGCGTGCTGATCGGCGTCACCGCGCTGTTCTTCGTGCTGGCCGGCCGCCGGCTGGGCGCATGAGCCGCAAAGCGATCCGTTAAAGTCGTGCCCCCCCCGGTTCCTTCAACGCCACCAGCGAGGTCGACATGTCGCATCCGCCGAAGTCGCTGCCGCTGCGCCTGCGTGCGCGCCTGATTCCGGACACCCACGGCCACGGCTGGGTGCCGTTCTACAACCTCGGCTATCTGGTGTTCCCGTTCCTGCCGATCGTGCTGTCGCTGTTCGGCGATCCCGGCAAGTGGCCGGGCCCGGTGCCGGACATGCTGGGCCCGACGCTGCTGGCGATGGCGGTCTTCCTGCCGGTGTACTTCGCCGCGTACCGCGCGACCGGCTTCCGGTCGCTGCTGTGCATGCTGGCCATGGCCGGCATCGGCTATGCGCTGATGCCGTTCAATTCCTTCGCCAATGCCTACACCATCTATGCGGTCGGTTTCGCGGCGATGCTGGGCGGTTCGCTGTGGGTGCGGCTGGCCTGGGCCGCGGCGATGCTGGCCGGCCTGCTGTTCGAGATCGTCGCGCTGCAATACCCGGTCTTCGTTTTCCTGATCACCCTGATCGTGTCGGTGGCGGTGTTCTTCGGTAATCACCATTTCGTCGAGAGCACCCGCAAGCGCGCCGAGCTGAAGCTCTCCCACGATGAAGTGCGCCGGCTGGCCACGGTCGCCGAGCGCGAACGCATCGGCCGCGACCTGCACGATCTGCTGGGACACACGCTGTCGCTGGTGGCGCTGAAAAGCGAACTGGCCGGCAAGCTGCTGCGCCGCGACCCGGATGCGGCGCACCGCGAAATCGTCGAAGTCACCCGGGTCGCGCGCGAGGCGCTGGCGCAGGTGCGCGCGGCGGTCACCGGCATCCGCGCCGCGGGCATCGCCGCCGAACTGGTCTCGGCGAAACTGCTGCTGGAAAGCGACGGCATCGGTTTCGACGTCTCGGCCGCGGTGCGCATGCTCGAAACAGGTCTGCAGGACAGCGGCGGCCTTCCCGCGGGCGTCGAAAGCGCCCTGGCGTTGACCCTGCGCGAAGCGGTGACCAATCTCCAGCGCCACGCGCATGCGCGCACGGCGCGGGTCGACTTCGCGATCGAAGCCGGCGAAGCGGTGCTGCGCATCGTCGACGATGGCCGCGGCGGCACGATCAGGCCGGGCAACGGCCTCAGCGGCATGCGCGAACGCATCGAAACGCTGGGCGGACGGCTGCGGAGCGATTCGCGCAAGGGCGAAGGCACGCGACTGGAAATCCGGGTGCCGCTGGCCATGAATCAAGAAGAGGAGGCGCGGCATGAAGCGTGACTACTGCCATCGGTGCGCGCATGAAGGAACCGTGCTTTTTCACCTCTCCCCTCGGGAGAGGTCGTCGCGCGCAGCGCGGCGGGAGAGGGTGCGTGTGCCGACGACGGTCGCGGGCGGCCGGACCCTCTCCCCCAACCCCTCTCCCGGTGGGAGAGGGGAGTATTTTCGGCTCGCGTACCGTCGAGCGTTTTCTGCACACGCCGTGTCGCAGATGTTCTGTACGCGGTCCGACGCGAGGTTCCCGGCATGATCCGCGTGCTGCTGGCCGAAGACCAGGCGATGGTGCGCGGCGCGCTGTCCGCGCTGCTGTCGCTGGAAACCGATATCGAGGTGCTGGGCGCCGCCGCCGACGGCGAAGCGGCGTGGCGCGAGCTGCAGCGGCTCAAGCCCGATCTGCTGGTCACCGACATCGAAATGCCGGGGCTCACCGGGCTGGAGCTGGCGCAGCGCATCCAGCGCCAGGCGCTGCCGATCAAGGTGGTGATCGTGACCACCTTCGCCCGCGCCGGGTTCCTGCGCCGCGCGCTGGATGCCGGCGTCTGCGGTTATCTGCTCAAGGACGCACCGGCCGAAGACCTGGCCGAAGCGTTGCGCAAGGTGCATCGCGGCGGCCGCGCCATCGACCCGCAGCTGGCGCTGGAAGCGTGGTCGGAAGCCGATCCGCTCAACGACCGCGAACGCCAGGTGCTGCGCCTCGCCGGCGAGGGTCTGTCCGCGGGCGAGATCGCCGGCCAGCTCAATCTGTCGCAGGGCACGGTCCGCAATTACCTGTCCGACGCCATCGGCAAGCTGGGCGTCGGCAACCGGATCGAGGCGTACCGGCTCGCGCGGCAGAAGGGGTGGTTGTGAACACATCCAGCGTAGGGCGGGTCTCGCACCCGCCATCGTCGCGTTTCCGATCCGGTGAAACGTGCAAGCGAAACAGTGTCCTGATCGTTGCTCGACGCGCGCAGCGACGATGCAATCGGTGATGTCCTGACGGCGGGTACAAGACCCGCCCTACGCAAATGCTTGAACGATCTCCTGCCGGTGCGTCACATCGCCGGCACAGCCCCGTCTTGTCCCTCCATATCCCATCCACTCCATTCCTTCGAAGGAGACATGCCATGAAACTCTGCACATGCCAGCGCCCGGGCACGGCCATCGCGGTGGCCATCGCCATCGCGGTCGCCGCGTCGGTTTCAGGCGAGCCCCGCGCCGCGGAAACCGCGCGCGACAGCGACCCCGGCAACGATTTCATCCTCCGCAACGTCCGCGTCTTCGACGGCGCGCGCGTGCTGCCCAAGGCGCAGGTGCTGGTGATCGACGGACGCATCGCCGCCGTCGGCACCAGCGTAAAGGCGCCGCGGGGCGTCGCCGAGATCGACGGCAGCGGCAAGACCGTGCTGCCCGGCCTGATCGACGCCCACGCCCACAGCTGGGGCGAGGCGCAGAGCGACGCGCTGCGTTTCGGCGTGACCGCCGAGCTGGACATGCTGGGCGACTGGAACCGCCTGCCCGAACTCAAGCGCCAGCGCGAATCGCTGGCGCGCACGCAGTTGGCCGACCTGTGGAGCGCGGGGGCCGCGGTCACCGCGCCCGGCGGCGACGGGCCCCCGTACGGCATGAAGGTGCCGACGCTGGACGCCAATGGAGATCCCGCCGCGTTCGTCGCCGGCCGCGTCGGCGAGGGTTCGGACTACATCAAATTGATCCTCGAAGACTTCAGCGCGCACAGCGACACCCGCCGCCTGCCGACCATCACCGCGGCGCAGGCGAAGATCGCCATCGCCGCCGCGCACAAGGCCGGCAAACTCGGCGTGGTCCACGTCTCGCGGCTGCGCGACGGCAAGGCCGCGATCGATGCCGGTGCCGACGGCCTGGTGCATATGTTCGGCGAACCCGGCGACGCCGCGTTCGTCGCTGCCGCAAAGAAGCGCAAGGCCTTCGTCATCCCGACGCTTTCGGTGCTGGCGACCATGGCCCGCGCGGGCGAGGGCGAGAAGCTCGTCGCGGACGCGCGCCTCGCGCCGTGGCTCGCCAAAGCGCAGACCGACAGCCTCAAGGCCAGCTTCGGCCCGGGCGAGTCGAAGCCGGCGATCCTCGCCGACGCCATCGCCAACGTGCGCGCGCTGCATGCGGCCGGCGTCGACATCCTTGCCGGCACCGACGCCGGCAACCCCGGCACCACCCACGGCGCCAGCATGCACGGCGAACTCGAACTGCTGGTGCGCGCCGGACTGACGCCCACGGAAGCGCTGGCGGCGGCGACGTCGGTGCCCGCGCGCCGCTTCAACCTCGGCGACCGCGGCCGCATCGCGCCCGGCCAGCGCGCCGACCTGATGATGGTCGACGGCGACCCGACCCGCGACATCCTCGCCACCCGCGCGATCGCCCGGGTCTGGAAGAACGGCTACGCGGTCGAACGCACGCAGCCGAAAGCGGGCGCGACCGCGCTCCCGGTCGGCGAAGCCTTGCCGGCCGGCACGCTGGTCTCCGACTTCGATGCCGAACTTGCCGCGAACGCGCGCGGCCTGCTGCCGTCGACCTTCGGCGCCGGCCATCGTCACCGTGGCCCGCGGCGCGGGCGGCGCGAACGGTTCGGCCGGCGCGCTCGACGTGAAAGGCGAGATCAAGCCCGGCTTCGCGTTCCCGTGGTCCGGCGTGATGTTCTTCCCGTCGAAAGTGCCGATGCAATTGGCCGACCTGTCGTCGCGCGGCGAGCTGGTGTTCCACGCGCGCGGCGATGGCCGCCGCTATCAGCTGATGCTGTTCCACGGTTCGCAGCAGATGCCGAGCATGCAGAGCTTCGAAGCCGGCCCGGAATGGAAGGAGATCCGCGTGCCGTTGAAAGGCTTCAACGGCGCCGATCTGGCCCGCGTCCGCGCCATCGCGTTCACCGCCGGACAGCCGGGTGGCGCGTTCGCATTCCGCATCGATCGCGTCGAGTTGAAGTAAGCCGTCGCGCGGCATACGCCGCAAGCGGCACCCTGTCGTTTTCGACAGCCGCGAACCGTTTTTTTGTGGGAGCGACGCGAGTCGCGACGAACAGCCGACGACATGGGGCGCAGATGGCGGCCGAACGTAGCGGACGAACGCAGCTTTCGGCCCAATCTTCGGGCTCGTCCGCTTCCCGATGTCTGTCGCGACTCGCGTCGCTCCCACAAAAAAACGGTTCGCGGGCGCTTGACTTTCGGCGCCAACAGGACGAACGTCGAGCAGGCATTTGGCATCGAGCACTGGATAGCGCGCCCCGTGCGGCGCGGCAGGGGAAGGAACCATGATCGGCAGTCGCCCACCTCCGGCAGTCTTCGGCATCCGACATGGCGCCGGCTCGCGCGGTCCCGTATCACGCGCTTCTGTCCGCTACGCTTTCCATCGTTTCTGCGCACCTGTCGTGAGTTCTCCGGCAGATACGCCTTGCGCAGACATCCGTTCGTCGAAACGCACGCTTCCCGTCAACCGCTCGCACAGGGGTACGCATCGTCATGGCCAAACCACCGTTCACCGTCGCCGACTATCTGCTCACCCGGCTGAAACAGCTCGATGTCACCGAGGTGTTCCAGATCCCCGGTGACTACGTCAAACATTTCACCCAGGCGCTCGAACACTTCGACGGCATCGAGACCATCGGCGCCATCAACGAACTGGACGCGGCCTACGCCGCCGATGCCTACGCGCGGACACGAGGCTTGGCGGCGGTTTCGCTGCAGTTCGGCGTCAGCACCGCCAGCGCGCTCAACGCCATCGCCGGCGCGTGGGTCGAACGCAGCCCGATCGTGGTCATCAGCGCCACGCCCGGCGCCGACATGCGCAACATCACCGACATGTACGACGTGCTCTACCATCATTCCACCGGCGATCTCGACGCCGACCGGAAGATCTACGAGAACGTCACGGTCAAGGCGATCACGCTCAGCACGAATGTCGGTGCCGCCGAGCAGATCGACGATCTGTTGATCGAGGCGCTCACCCATCAGCGCCCGGTGTACATCGCCTGCTACAAGGAAGTCTGGGCGCAGCCCTGTCCGCAGCCATCGAGACTCGCGTTGAAGCCGCGCGTCGTCCGCAGCCCGGCGCTGGCGCTGGAGAACGCGGTCGAAGCCGCCTGGGCGCAGATCACCGCGGCCAGGAATCCGCTGATCTTCGCCGGTGTCGAGCTGCTGCGTTTCGGTCTGTCCGATCTGCTGCACAAGATCATCGACGCCAGCGGTTTCCTCTACACCACCACCACCCTGGGCAAGACGGTGCTGGACGAAGGCGGCAAGAAGTTCATCGGCACCTATTCCGATGCCGCGTCGATCGATGCGGTGCGCACGATCGTCACCGAAGCGGACTGCGTGCTGACCCTGGGCACCATCATCACCGACGACTATCTGGTCTTCATCGAAAGCAAGTACGCCGACATGGTGCTGGCGACCACGGCCGGCGCGCGCGTCGGTTATTTCAAGTATGCCGAAGTGACGATGCGCGACTTCATGGAAGCGCTGCTGGCGAAGTTCAAGAGCGACAAGGCCTATCCGATCAAGGCGGTGGCGCCGCCGCAGCCGAAGTATCCGCAGCCCTGGGCCGCGAACGACGATCCGATCTACAAGGACAAGCCGCAGCTGCTGACCTACAACCGCTTCTTCCAGCACTCGATGAAATTCCTGCACGATCACGACATGCTGAAGGACATCGTGATGACTTACGGCGTCAGCTCGGCCATGTATGTGGCGACCAATGCGTACGGGTTGAAGCAGGGCAGTTTCGTGTCGTCCGCGGCGTGGCAGTGCATCGGTTTCGAGACGGGCGCGGCCGCGGGCGCGCACCTGGGCAGCGGCAAGCGCGCGTGGACGGTCGCGGGCGACGGCGGTTTCATGATGGTCTGCCAGTCGCTGTCGACCCTGGCCCGCAACAAGTTGAACGCGGTGATCTTCGTGATGAGCAATCGGGTCTACGCGATCGAACAGGTCTACGTGGATATGAGCGCGTTCAAGCCGGGGCCGAAAAACACCTTCGACGCCTTCGACATCCTGCCCGACTGGGACTATCTGGCGCTGGCCAAGGCCTTCGGCGCCGAAGGCATCCGGGTCGAAACCGTGGATCAGCTCAACGCCGCGCTGGCGCGGATCAGGAAGATCAAGGACCGGCCGGTGCTGGTCGAGGTGGTCATCCCGCAGAAGGATCTGCCCGGACAGATGTATCGTCTCGGCAGCGAGTGATCCGGCCAGACCCTGCGCGCGAAAGCATTCCGACCCATCATCAAGGAGCGATCCCATCATGAGCAACAAGACCTACTCGATTTTCGGCGCCGGCGCCGCGGGCCTCTACACCGCATGGCGGTTGCTCAACGGCAAGGCCCGCAGTTCGAAATACGCGGCGAAACAGCTGAAGAAAGGCGACATCCTGGAGCTGTACGACTGGGGCAAGTACGATTTCAGCAAACAGCATCCAGGCACGCGCGCGGCCGGTGCGCGCATCTGCACCTGGCACTACAAGAACGACAGCAACAATGCCTACGTCGAACTCGGCGGCATGCGCTATTCGTACTGGGACGACAAACCTTCGAAGGCGTTCCCGAACCCCAACGACGGCCTCGCGCCGGGTCATCGCGTGGTGACCAAAGTCATTTCGATGCTGGGACTGGACGAATACTCGGTCCCGTTCAACGTGACCTCGAACCAGCTGTTCTACCTGCGCACGCGTAATTTCTACCTCAACGACATCACGTCCAACCAGCCCGCGCCGTACGCGATGGATCACTACGGCGCCTCGACCACGCCGGATCAGGGCTTTACCACCGTCGAGAGCCTGGCGGTGACCAGCACCACCGGCCCGCAGACGCGCACCGAGTGGTGCGAGTTCTATCGCAGCGGGCGCATCACCGTGCAGCTGCCGGAAACCTCGATCTTCCAGCAGGGCGATCTGCTGAAGGATATCGGTTACTGGAACCTGCTCTACGATCAGCTCGGTTCGGAAGGCTACGATTACGCCGCCGACGGCAACGGCTACAGCTCGAACGTCATCAACACCAATTCGGCGGTGTCGTTCAACATGAACAACGAGTTCACCCCGGGCAGCCAGTACCGCACGCTGTCGATGGGTTATTCCGGCATGTTCAACGCGCTGTTCGACAAGATCGTCGCGCTGGCGAAGCAGAAAGGCATCGACTTCAGATATCACCCCGACACGCGGCTGCATTCCATCCTCTGGAAGAACGACAAGGCCGTGTTCACGTATGCGGCCCGCAGCAATCCGAATATCGCCGCCGGCAGCCGCGAAGCCGATGCCGCCTGGATGGCGATGCCGCGCGCCGCCATCGATCTGGTCGCGCAGGCCACGCGCTTCCGCAATCCCGAGAACGGCGAGATCGACGTGCTGAATCACGAGAAGGTCAATCTCTATCTCGAGTCGACCATCATGCAGCCGTCCTACAAGGTGGGGATGTTCTTCGATCAGCCGTGGTGGGCGCCCGATGCCGACAACCCCGCGCCGTATCCCGCGCAGATCATCGGCTACGTGATCACGCCCGACGTGATCGCTGCGTTGAAAAAACAGAAATTCCCGGCCAAGGCGCTCAAGGCATTGGCGTCGATGATCGATGTTCCGTACGGATCGGCCGCCGATCTGGTGCGCGCCATCGAGGACATCACCGAGCAATCGTTGACGGTGCTTCAGGTCAAGCAGCTCACCGCCGCCGCGCGTCGCGACACCATCGGCCCCAGCGTGACCAACTCGCCGGTGCGCATGGTGGTGTATTTCGGCAACAACGCGCCGAAGCAGAACCCGAAGCAGAAGCCGGTCTACGGCATCCTCGCCAGCTACGACGACGAGGACAACACCACGTTCTGGCGCGAGCTCGAACTCGGCGCGAAGCGCGAGCGCGTGATCCCGGCCTCGCAGGACACCCAGCCGCTGGAAGGTCCGCGCAAAGTGCCGTCGCGCATGGTCAAGATGCTGCGCAAGATGCTGGCGGAAATGCATTACGGCCCGAACTCGGACTACAGCGCCGTGCCCGAGCCGCTGGAATCGGCGTACGTCGACTGGTCGCTGCCGCCGTTCAACGCCGGCTATCACGAATGGGCGCCGCATTACGACATCGCAGACGTGCAGCGCAAGATCCGCAAGCCGTCGCAGCTGATGGAAAACACCGATGCCGAGATCTACATCGTCGGCGAAGCGTATTCCAACGATCAGGCCTGGGTCGAAGGCGCCTACTGCACCTCGGAATCGGTGCTCAACGATTTTTTCGGCATCGAACCGATCATCGACAACACGTGCTACCCGTTCATCTGCCCGGAATGATCCGGCAGAAGTGATCTGCCTGGAGTGAAACGACGACGTGGCGGACCGGGGTCCGCCACGTCGGTTTGCCGATCTTCGATCAGCAGCTGCTGCGAAAAGTCAGAGCCACAGATTCATGGCGTGATTCGCGACCAGATTGATCCAGGACACCGAGCTGCCCCAGTAGGTGCAGCCGTTGTTGCTGCCGACGTGCTCCAGTCCCACCGGAACGGCCCAGACCGGGTCCAGATTCCTGCAGAACACCTCGACCTTCGCGCTGCCCAATGAGGACACCAACTGCGAGCGGAAGCTGGCGTTGCCGACGCGTGCCGGATTGTAGGCTTCCAGATTCGGTCGTTTTGCGCGGATGGTGAACGAGTACGCTTCGGCCATGGCGCCGCCCAGGCTGTGGCCGGTCACGCCGTAGGCATTGTTGCAGGACACGGCATTGACGGCGGCTCTGTAGTTGTTGAGCCTGTCGGCATAACCACTACCGATCCTTGCGGTGTTCGACGACTCGCCCGGTACGGCAACCGACGTACCGAACTGGTTTTCGATGTTCACGAGCCAGTCGCCAGCCGTCGAGCTGCCGCGCCAGGAGACGATGCAGTCCGTGGTGCCGTTGCTGGTGCTTCTCCAGACCTTCACGACATCGCGATTCAGCGCCACCGAGTAGAACCGGGTGCCGACCTGACGAGTGCTCGCGGTGGCCTGATAGGCGTTGTTGGCGAACCATGCATAGTTGCTGCCCGGCGCCAGCGCCTTGGTCGTCATCGCATTTCCGGCCAGCGCTTTCGCTTCGGTGGTCTGGAGGTAGTCGATGCCCACTTCGACCGCCGCTCCCGTCGGTGCGAGGTCGGTCGCAACGGCGCGACCCTTCTCCCAACCGATCCGGACCGCCACATTCTGCAGGCCCTTGGTGTTCATGCGCGGATAGTGCATGGCGAGAAAGGCGTGCAGACGCGGCACGTCCCACGATGCGCTTTCCGCCATCACCACCCAGTTCAGATCCCTGGCGAGCTTGAGGGCGGCCCGGGTCTTCTTCGTGTTCCACTGGGGGCTGTCGACATCGATGTAGATGATCGCGTCGTCCACATTCTTCGGCAGCGTCGCGAAGTTATAGCGCGCAGTCTTGCCGTCGAAAATCTCGAAACCGACATCGCCCATCGTGCCTGTCAGCGATACGACCGGCGTGCGCTGATCCTGGACGACGGGCGCGCCCTTGATCGTGTCGGAACCGCCTGCTGTTGAAACCGTGTTGCCATTGCCCGCCGAAACCAGCGTGCTTGCCGCGATGCCCGCCGCCAGAAGGCCGAGCTTGATCGAACTTTGATTTTTTTTCATGTTTGTCCTGGTTGCTGTATGGATGGTCGTCTTTCCTTGCTTCCGGGATCCCGGAAGTGCCTAGTCCAAATAGACGGACATCGCCGATCGTGAATTCTGTCATGCCGTCCTTTGATGCATGGCGCTCCAAGTGTCGTCAGCTTTCGGGTGCGCGGCAAGTCGCGTTATGCTCAGCTTTCCATGCGCAAAAGGAATGCGTTCAAGTGATTGATAAAAATGGGGAAAAATTCCCAAGGAATCGCATCCGTCGCGACATCGCTCGGGTTTTTCTCATGTCCCGGCTGCGGGCCGTAGGGCGCGGATCGTCGTTTCCGCGGCCGTGCGATCATCGATCGACGTACTTGGACAGTCGGCGCCGTGTCGAATATGCGACGGCCGTCATTCCCGAAGGTGCGTCATGAAAGCGGTCAAGGCGGTGAAAGCCGGGAAGGTCGTCAGGCGTCGTCCCATGCAGGCCAGGTCGGAGAGTACGGTCGACGCGATCTACGAGGCGACGTCGCAGATCATCGAACGCGAAGGCGCCGACAGGGTTACCACCAAACGGATCTCCGAGGTGTCCGGCTTCAGCATCGGCACCCTTTATCAATACTTCCAGGATCGAGACTCTCTGCTGATGGCGATGGCGATGTCGCATCGCAACAAAGCGATCGAACGCTTGAAATCGACGCTGGCGGCCTCCCGCGACCAACCCCTGCGCGAGGCGATATCGCGGCTGGTTGCGGTGAACGTGGCGTATGCCCGCAGCCACCGGAAAACGCTGCGGGCGGTGATGCGCGTGGTGACCAGAAAAGGCAGGGCCGCAAGAATGCAGGAGGCGATGCGCGGGCTGGACGACTGCATCGGACGATGCCTGGCCCAGTTGGCGGAGAGCGATGGCCTGGCGCTGTCTCCCGTCTGCCGGTTCGTGCTGTCGCGGTCGCTGACGGGCGTGCTGTGGTCGGCCGTGATGGACGATTCGGATCTGCTCGACGACCAGGAGATCGAAGCCCGGATTTGCGACATGTTGGCGGGGGCGATGATTCGGGGCCAGACGTTCGATGCGGCTCATGCGACGCATTCGACTGCCGCCAGCCAGCCTGCCTGACAGGGTCGTTCTTCGAGTGGCGGTATTCCCGTCGCTCTGCCTCGATGAGGCAATGATCGATTTCATGGCGCGCGCCTGCGATCGGGCGTGCCGTTGCATTCGATCCATCCTGTGAGCAGTCGCCGAGGTAATGGTCCGGAACCGCAATGCCCTGCAGCCTGAAGAACGACAATTGATCGAAATAACCGCGCTGGAACACGATCTCATCGTTGCGCACGTGGAAAAAGCCGCAGCCGCGAAGACCGTTGGGATCGCGCCACTCCAGGGTCGCCCACTCGCCGTCGCCGAACAGGTTCTCGATGATGCAGGTCATCTCCGCGCGGCCGAATTCGATCTGGAACATTCGCCTGATCGCGTCGCGGCCGACCCGCGGCGCCATGACCACCTGGTGGTTGGTCGCGTCTTCGGCATACAGCGATGAGAGGCCTTCGACATCTCCCACGTTGAAGCGGGCGACCCATTCGCGGATGAGTTCGGTGGGGGACATGGAGCGGCTCCAGAGTGCTGGGTCGAGGCAGCATCGTAACCCCAGGGCCGAAGGCCGCACCCGGGCTGCGATGCTGTGGGTACAGATCGTGTCGACCCTGTTCCCGCAGTGCGAAAGCAGCGCATCCCTCGTTGCGTCCCTGTCGTACATGCCATCAGTTGGGGTCCGGCCGGGCTTGCATCCATCCCGCGCTCCCCCAATATCGACCCCCGGTTTCCCCCACAGCGACGCCCCATGACCCTGCATCCGGCTGATCAGCCGTCCGGCGACAGCGCCGAGACCGGCGCCCCTTCGTCCCACCCCCCCGCGCTCACGGTCCAAGGCCTCGGCAAGCGCGTGCGTCTGCCGACCACCGAGCTGACCATCCTCGAAGGCATCGGTTTCGAGATCGCGACCGGCGACAGCGTCGCGATCATCGGCGCTTCCGGCTCCGGCAAAAGCACGCTGCTGGCGCTGATGGCCGGACTGGACACGCCCAGCGACGGCCGCGTGCTGCTGGACGGTGCGCCGCTGTCGACGCTGGACGAGGACGGTCGCGCGAAGGTGCGCGGCGAGAAGGTCGGCTTCGTGTTCCAGAGTTTCCAGCTGCTGCCTTCGTTGACCGCGCTGGAGAACGTGATGCTGCCGCTGGAGCTGCGCGGCGATGCCGATGTCGACGGCCCGGCGCGCGAGATCCTGCGCAAGGTCGGTCTGGGCGAACGTCTCGATCATTACCCGCGTCAGCTCTCCGGCGGCGAGCAGCAGCGCGTCGCATTGGCGAGGGCATTCGTGACCCGGCCGGCGCTGCTGTTCGCGGACGAGCCCACCGGCAATCTCGATACCCGCACCGGGCAGGCGATCATCGAACTGTTGTTCGGCCTGAACGCCGACGCCGGCACCACGCTGGTGCTGGTGACCCACGACGAGCATCTGGCGTCGCGCTGCCATCGCGTGCTGCGTTTGGACAGCGGCCGGCTGGTGTCGGCGTGAGTATGGCCATGCGCATCGTCGTGTCCCCGGCAACGCAAAAAGCAAATCCCCCCGTCGCCCGCTTCGCGGACGCCGACCCCCTTTTTCAAAGGGGGCATGAGACTGCTTCCCAAAGGGGGTATGACACTGCGCTTATCTCGAAGGACAGCCATATGAAGAGCGGCTGCCGAAACGACGAGCATGGGGTTTTCCCCCCTTTGAAAAAGGGGGGCAGGGGGGATTTGCTCTGCGCTGCTGGTTTGCATGGCACAGATGCCCGCCTGCATGGCGATGCCGCCCAAAAGCAGTCGCACCCGAGGTCGTCATGAAACTCCTCTCACTGGCATGGCGCCAACTCCGCCGCGACCTCGCCGCCGGCGACATCCGCATCCTGATCGCGGCGTTGGTGCTGGCGGTGATCGCGGTGACGTCGGTGGGCTTCGTGACCGACCGCGCCGGACGCGCGCTGGCGATCGAGGCGAATCGCCTGCTCGGCGGCGATGCCGTGGTGCGCGGCGACGCGCCCATCGCCGGGAAGATCCGCACGGCATCGCAAGCCGATGGGCTGCGACGCACCGACATCGTGGAACTACCCACGATGATCCGGCTCGGCCGCGGCGAAACCGCGCAGCTGAAACTCGGCGAGTTGCGCGCGCTGGGCGAAGGCTTCCCGCTGCGCGGGCAGTTCCGGATCGTCGATGCAAAAGGCGAGCGGAGCGTCGATGGCGCGCCCGCACCCGGCACGCTGTGGCTGAGCCGCGCCGGCGCCGATGCGCTGGGCGCGAAGCCCGGCGACAACATCGGGATCGGCGGCGTCGAGCTGCGACTCGCGGCGCTGGTGCTGCAGGAACCCGACGGCGCCATCGACTATTTCAACGTCGCGCCGAAAGTCTTCATCGCGCTCGCCGATCTGCCCGCCACCGGCCTGATCCAGCCCGGCAGCCGCGCCGGCTACAAGCTGGTGATCGCCGGCGACGCGCCTGCGGTCGAAGCGTTCGGCAAGATCGCGCGTGCGTCGCTGGCCCGCGGGCAGCGCTTGGAAACCATCGCCGATGCGCGCCCCGAAATCCGCTCGGCGCTGGATCGCGCCGGGCGTTTCCTCGGCCTCGCCGCGCTGGTGTCGGTGGTGCTGGCCGCGGTGGCGGTGGCGATGGCCGCGCGCCGTCACAGCGAACGGCATCTCTCCGGCGCGGCGGTGATGCGCTGCCTTGGCGCCAGCCAGCGCACGCTCGCGGCGATCCATATCGGCGAGTTGCTGATCCTTGGCGTCATCGCCAGCCTCATCGGCATCGCGGTTGCGTTCGTCCTGCAGTGGGGCGTCGGCGTGTGGCTGGCGAACGAACTGAAGGTGGAGATTCCGCCGGCCAGCGTGTGGCCGGCACTGCAGGGCTTCGCGACCGGCATCGTGGTGCTGATGTCGTTCGGCGCGCCGCCGGTGCTGGCGCTGCGCCGCGTGCCTGCGCTACGCGTGCTGCGTCGCGACCTCGATGCGACCGAGCCCAGCGCATGGCTGGTGGCACTGGCCGGCTTCGGCGGGCTCGGTGCGCTGCTGTGGTGGCAGGCCGGGTCGGCCACGCTGGGGCTGACGATGCTGCTGGGCATCGTCGCCACGCTGGCGGCGCTGGCGCTGATCGCGTACGGCCTGATCCTGCTGGTGCGGCGCATGCGCTCGCGCCTGCGCGGCAGCCTGCGTTACGGCCTGGCGAACGTCAGCCGCCGCGCCGGCACCAGCATCGCGCAGGTGTCCGCGCTGGGACTGGGGTTGATGGCGCTGCTGCTGTTGACCTTCGTGCGCACCGAACTGCTCGATCGCTGGCGGCTGTGGCTGTCCGACGACGCGCCGAACCGTTTCGTCATCAACGTGCAGCCCGACCAGCTCGACGGCGTACGCGAATACATGACATCTCAGGGCGTCGGCACACCGACGCTGTATCCGATGATCCGCGGCCGTCTGATCGAGCACAACGGCAAGCCGGTGACCGGCGATGCCTATGCGGCGGACGGCGACCGCGCGCGGCGTTTGGCCGAGCGCGAATTCAATCTGTCGTCGGCCGAGAGCGTGGGCGACGACAACAAGATCGTCGCCGGCAAGCTCTGGCCGCCGAAGCGCCTCGCCAAACCGGAAATTTCGGTGGAACAGGAATTCGCCGAATCGCTGAAGTGGAAGCTGGGCGACCGCGTGGCCTTCGACATCGCCGGTCAGCGCTTCGAGGCGACCATCACCAGCCTGCGCACGGTCGAATGGGAAAGCTTCAAGCCGAATTTCTTCGTGATCGCATCGCCCGGCGCGCTGGACGAGTATTCCGGCAGTTACATCACCGCGGTGAAAGTGCCCCCCGAGCGCACGACATTCACCGCCGGGCTGGTGCAGCGCTTCCCGAATCTGTCGGTGATCGACGTCGACGCCATCCTCACCCAGGTGAAGAGCATCGGCGATCAGGTGGCGATGGTGGTGCAGGTGGTGTTCTGGTTCTCGCTGGCGGCCGGCGTGCTGGTGCTGTTGGCCGCGGTGAGCGCGAGCCAGGACGAGCGTCTGCGCGAAGGCGGGGTGATGCGTGCGCTGGGCGGCAGCCGCAGGCAGCTGCGGATGGCGCAGGCCTCGGAGTTCGCGGTGATCGGCCTGCTGTCGGGCGTGGTGGCGGCGATCGCCGCATCGATCCTGGCCGGCGTGGTCGCCGTGCAGGTCTTCGATCTGCCGTTCGAGATCAACTGGGGCATGGCGGCGGCGGGGGCTGCGTTGGGCATGCTCGCGGCATTGGCGGCGGGCCTGTTCGCGACCCGCCGCGTGCTGGATGCCCCGCCGTCGCTGGTGTTGCGGGAGTTGGATGCGTGATGCCGTGCCGCCGCTACGTTCGCAGCGGCGGTAAATGCGTCGGCATCTTCAGAACGGCGGGGATGTGCCAACGGCCTTTTTCGCAACGCGTCTGGACAAGTTGCCGGAATTGCTCCGGCGGCGGCGCTTTCTTGCGCTGATGCCGTCTGCGATTGCAGACGGCATGCGCCGCGACGATGTTTTTCCCGGCATCGGTACCGCCTTCGCAACGCGCAAGCAGATGTTCGGCGGTGGCGAGCAATTCGCTTGCCTGTTTTTTCTTCAGTCCGTGCTGCTTGGCAAAAACATCGAGGCTGTTCCTGTCCGCAACCATCGGTTTGCCGCAGTAGTGGCAATGACAGTCCTGCAATGCTGCCGCGCGCGCACGCGCTTTCTGAATCCGTTTCATGATGATGTCCTCTGTAGATGTCGACGAAATGCCGGCCCGGATATCTCTATAGAGAGTTAATCCGGAGGCCCGCGTCACGGACTGCAGGGCACCATCGTCCGAAAAGTCGGAACGCGGCTGAAGGACTTTGGCTGCGAAACAGACATCGGTCTGCGGTCCGGTATCGGTACCCCGCCCCAATCGTGGGGCGGTACGCGAGTCACATCACGAGTCGAATCTAGCCAATACACCGGGTGAAATGCAAGCCCTCTTGCGGCGCGCGATCGGTATCACTCCTCGGCGTACGCCTTCAACGCATCCAGTTCCGCCTGCGCCCTGCGCAGACTGCCGCCCACGGCGTTGTCCTGCATGCGCTTTGCCAAGGCTTCACGCCCGGGTCGTTGCAGCCAGCGATGGAACGCCCAGGTCGCGAGGATGCCGGCAGCACCGCCTGCGATGCATAGCCAGATCCAAAGCGGCAGTCCTGATTCGCCGATTTGCGTATTGTGCAGCGAAGCGACGGCCATCAGCGGCAACACCCACAGCAACCACCATGGCAATCCAATCACCATGCCGCTGACGAGGTATGCCTTGCGCAAGGATGCGAGGCGCTGCTGCAGCTTCAGCACCGGCAAGTTGTGATCGATCCGGGCGATGCGACCCAGCACGATGACCGCCGCGATGATCGCGAGCACGCCGTAGACATGGAAGACGATCCCGGCCAGCAGCACCGGCACGATCGTAGCGAAAGTCTTCCACATGCCGACGCCGACGACCACGCAGCCGGCGCCGAAAAAAATCTGCACGATTTGTCCGACCATCAACGGCCACAAACTGGCGCGGATGCGCCCGATCCTGCGATCGTGCAGTTCGGCCAGTTGCAGTGCATTCTGCTGCTGCAGCCGTGCGTCGAGCGTTTTCCAGGCGAGTTTCAGGTCGTCGAGTTCCATGATTGCGTTCATCGTCTTCTATGTCGTGGGAGGGGGATTCAATCGTCCGCCAATTGCTCGCGGATGCGCTGTTTCAGGCGATTGAGTTTGGTCGCGACGTTGCTTTCGCTGATGCCGATGACTTCGGCGATCTCGCGCTGGCTGCGGTCTTCCAGCCACAGCAGCAGCAAGGCCCGGTCCATCGGCGATTGCCGGTCGATCACCGCGTACAGCGCGCGCAACTGCTGATCGGCTTCGTGCTGCGCGGTACCGTCGTCTACCGCGAAGCTGGGGTGGCTGTCGTGCGCTTCGTCCAGCGATACCGCGGGGACACGGCTGCCGCTGCTGCGAACATGCGAGATCGCCACGTTCAGCGCGATCCTGTACATCCAGGTCGAGAACGGCCGTGCCGGGTCGTAGCCCGGGAACGCGCGCCACAGTTGGGCGGCGATCTCCTGGGCCAGATCCTGGCGGTCGTCGCGATAGCGGCAATACGTGGCCGCCACCTTGAACACGATGCCGCGGTGCTGTTCCAGCAGGGCGGCGAAGCGGCTTTGCGGCGAATCCATGGCGTCGGCGGTCGCGATCACGGGGCTGAAATTCCGGAGAGGATGCTCACATGATTCGCAGCGGCGCGGGAAACATCACGCGACTGACATAAAATGCCCGGATGACATCTTCCCCGATTTGCCGCCGAGGCCGCCGTGATGGCCGCTGACACCCGCGATCCCGCGCTCGAAACCCTGTTCCTGCCGTTCGAGCAGGGCCTGTTGAAATGGCCGGCCGAAGGCGGCGCCTTGTTTCTGCGCGCGCGCGACGGCTGGCCGTTGCGCCAGCAGTCGCGCCCCGGGCTGATCTGCGAACAGAGCTTCAAGCCCGACGCCGAGGCGCTGGCGCAGTCTGGTTGGACGGTCGCCGATCCGGGCGATGCGGCTTCGGATGTCCGCCATGCGCTGGTGATGGTGCTGCCGCCACGGCAGCGCGACGAAGCCCGCGCGCTGTTCGCGCAGGCGCTGCAACGCTGCGCACCCGGCGGCGTGGTCGTGGCCTGCATCGCCAACGACGACGGCGCCAAGTCGGGCGAAGGCGACTTCAGGAAGCTGTGCGGACTCGACGGCAATCTCACCAAGCATCACTGCCGCGTGTTCTGGGTGAAGCGCGACGATGCGAAAATAGACGCGGCCCTGCTCGCGCAATGGTCGACGCTGGATGCCGTGCGCCCGATCCTCGGCGGACGTTTCGTGAGCCGCCCCGGCGTATTCGCCTGGGATCGCATCGATCCGGCATCGGCGTTACTCGTAAAACACTTACCGACGGATCTCGCCGGTTGCGCTGCCGATCTGGGCGCAGGCTTTGGTTACTTGTCGGTGGAATTATTAACGCGCTGCCCGCGCATCCTTCATCTCGATCTTTACGAAGCAGAGCAACGCGCGCTCGATCTTGCCAAAACGAATCTCGCCTCGCTTGAGTCGCGTGCGACACTGGAGTACCACTGGCACGATGTCACCACTGGGCTACCCCATAAGTACGATGTCATCGTCACCAATCCACCCTTTCACACACAAAGCAGCGCCGATAGACCGGACATTGGCCGTCGCTTTATCACCAGCGCTGCTGCGGCATTGAATCCGGGTGGACGCCTCTGGCTCGTGGCGAATCGACATCTACCTTACGAAGCAGTACTCAACGACAGCTTCGGCAAAGTGCGCATAGTTGCGCAGCAAGACGGCTTCAAAATTGTCGAGGCGATCAAATCTTCCGCAAAACCTTCTGCCGCGAAATATTCGAAGACACGAGATTCATCACCCAGGATGCGCCGATGAA
>JBKJTC010000032.1:0-4824 GCA_046590925.1 Lysobacteraceae bacterium
GCGCGCAGCACCCGGAAGCGGCTGCCGCTGTCGCCTTCGAAATACAGCACCGCGTCGACCATGTGTTCGAGCACGCGCGGGCCGGCGATGCCGCCCTCTTTCGTGACGTGGCCGACAAGGAAGATCGCGGTACCTGTTTCCTTCGCATACCGCACCAGCCGCGCGGCGCTCTCGCGCACCTGGCTGACCGAACCCGGCGCAGCGGTCAGCGATTCGGTCCACAGCGTCTGCACCGAATCGGCAACCAGTAGTTTCGGCCGCATCTGCGAGGCCTGTTCGAGGATGCGCTCGACGCCGGTTTCGGCCAGCGCGCTCAGGCCATCCAGCGGCAACCCGAGCCGCGACGCGCGGCCCGCCACCTGCGCCAGCGATTCCTCGCCGGTGACGTACAGCGCCGGCAACCGGCCGGCCATGCTCGCCAGCGCCTGCAACAGCAGCGTGGATTTGCCGATGCCCGGGTCGCCGCCGATCAGGATCACCGCGCCTTCGACCAGGCCGCCGCCGAGCACGCGGTCGAACTCGCTGATGCCGGTGCTGGTGCGCGCATCCTCGTGATGCAGCACGTCCTTCAGCGGCGTGACTTTGGGCGGATCGACCTTGCCGGCCCAACTGCTGCGCCGCGCGGCCGGCGATGCGGCCGACGCCGCCGACTCCAGCACGATCTGGGTGAGCGAATTCCACGCCCCGCATTCGCCGCACTGCCCCTGCCATTTGTTGGACTCGGCGCCGCATTCGCCGCAGACGAAGGCGGTGCGGGCTTTGGGGGAGGCTTTGCTCATCGGGATGCTCATGCGGTGCGAGCGCGTACTGTAGCCGCCCGCGGTCGCAGGCGGCGAGACACCCAAGCGTTCAATGCGTCGCGCGGGCCTGCAGCGTCGCCGTGCCCCACCACGCCCAGATCACCGCCGGCAGGCTGAGCAGGCCCACCGCCATGAAGACTTCGCGCAGATTCATCGAGAACCAGTCGTGCCCGGGCCAGCGCGCTGTCAACATCGGCCAGACCCCAAGCCACAGCAGCCGCGGCACTTCGATCGCCAATGCCCATGCGCGCCCTTCCAGCAGGAAACCGAGCGACATCAGCCCGGACATCAGGAAGCCGGCGTACATCGCCGTCGCCGCGGCATTCAACGTCGACGCGGACCCGAGGAAGTCCACGCCCAGCGCCAACAGCAGCAGAAAGTGCAGCAGACAATAGAGCCGCATCGGCGGCGACAACGGCGGGTCGTATTCAACGCGGGCGATGTCGAACGCCGGTTTCGGAAAACGTTCCGCCACATCCGCGGGCCGCCAGCCCGGCCGCGCGAACCACACCCGCAATTTGTCGCGCCAGCGCCGCGCATGTCGGGCATCGTTCGCCAGCACCCAGTACACCTCCACGTTGGCCCACAGCGGGTTCCAGCTGCGAAGCGGCGCGCGGGTGCCGAAGACCGGAGGCTCCGCCGGGTCTTCATCGATGAAGGTGCCGAACATGCGGTCCCACAGCATCAGCAGGCCGCCGTAGTTCTTGTCGAGATACCGGTCGTTGACCGCGTGATGCACGCGATGGTTGGACGGCGATGCGAACACGCGATCGAACCAGCCCAGCTTCGGCACCAGCTCGGTGTGGATCCAGTACTGGTAGATCAGATCGATCACCGCCACCACTGCGAACACTTCCACCGGGTAGCCCAATACCGCCATCGGCAGATAGAACACCCAGCCGAGCAGCGCGCCGCTGCTGGTCTGGCGCAGCGCGGTGGCGAGGTTGTAGCGCTCGCTCTGGTGATGCACCGCATGCGCGGCCCACAACACGCCGACTTCGTGCCCGCAGCGATGCAGCCAGTAATAGCAGAAGTCGTACAGCAGCAGACCGCTGATCCACACCCAGACGCTGTCGGCGGGCAGCGCGAACAGCGCCACGTGCTCGACGACCCAGGCGTACACGCCGATGGTCAGCAGCTTGGTGAACACGCCGACGATCTGCGAGAACGTGCCCAGGCCGATGCTGTTGATCGCGTCGTTGAGCCGATACACCCTGCGGCGCATCAGCCGCGCGGCCACAAGTTCCACGGCCATCAGCACGAAGAACCCGGGGATGGCGACCATCATGATCTGTTCCGCGGTCGGCATGGCTCAGTCCCGCTGCACCGAACGCGCGATGCACCACTGCGCGGCGTAATACGTTCCCAGCACCAGCAGTGCCGGCGCCGGCACGCCGCCGGCGAAACGATCCCAGGCCAACAAACTGTCGCTGACCAAGAACAACACCGCGCCGATCGCCGCCAGGCGCGCACTGCGCAGCAGCGCCCGCGCAACCGCAGGCGTCCACGCCCGCGCCAGCGCGAACGCCGCCATCGTCGCCAGCACCACGACATAGGCCAACACCGGAATCTTCAGCGCCGCATCCACCCGCGGCAGCAGCCCGGCGAGATTGCCCCCCGCAACAACCGCCACCACCACGAATCCCATTGCCCTCGCCTTCCCGCTCGACCCGGGCGCGAACGCGACGATGTAGCAGACATGCGCCAGGAGGAATGCGACAAGCCCCGGCACGAAGTGGTCACCGGGCAGCATGAGGAAGACATCGCCGATCAGCGACAGCACGAGGCCGGCCAGCACTGCGCGTCGATAGCGCGCGTCTACTGCCGGCTGCGCCGAAAACGCCAGCCACAGGATCAACAACGTCGTCAGCGGCTTGCCGATGTAGTGCAGCCAGAGCCAGGGGCCGTCGAGCGTGGCGCCGACGATGGCTGCGATAGCGGAAAGAAACATGAGCATGTCCATGGCTCGTGGCCGCATCGGGGAATCTCATCGAAATCGAGGCGCGTACCTTAGCGTATGTTGAGGACGGCATGCCGAAACGCTGAGCCAGATGACTCGTCAATGATCCGGAACAATATCGCGCGACGCCCTTCGATGCAGAATTTCATCCGGCATACTTGGCTCTCAAGTCATCCGGCAAGGAAGCTCCCATCGCCAAAGGCCGGAGAGCCGCGGACCCGACACCCGGATCATCGATATCGAGGAGAAGTGACTTGAACAGGCCAGGAGGCTCATGAGCCGAACCAACGTGAAACCACCGAAGGATCGTGCATGAGCAGTAGACCGCTGTCTATTACCCGCATGAGGATTTTTTTGCCACTGATGGGGCTTCTTGTTTCCGGCTGTGTGGACAAAACGACTGCGCTTCGCGCGGAAAAGAAGTCAGAGCCCGCAGCCAAATCTGAACATCCGGCGACAGTTCCCGATCCGCTTGGCGGGGTCTGGTACGTTGATGACGCGGACGGCCGAACCTCTTGCCGGAAATACTTGACCGCGGATGCGGCTACGATCGAACGAACAGGGCAAGATCCCTTGATCGGCGCGCTTGTCATTTCTCGACAAATCATTCACCGATATTCAGAATACGGTGAAGGAGATTTCCTTGTCGTCAGCAAAGCGTTCAAAGAAAGAGAAGGCATCTGGATTCTCAGCGGACTTGTATTTGTGGATTCACTCTCCGGAGAAGGCGAGCGTGGAACCGAATTCTCTGAACGATTTGAGCTGTCCAAGAACGGGGCAGTTTTGTCTTCGTCAGTAGCAGCGGATCAAAAATTTTTCCGATGCGGTTCCGTGCGGAATGATTTGTATGGCGCCAAGGAGACATTATCTTTTCTGGAAAGCAGATAAAGATCAGGGGTAAGTTATGGCTGCAACGCCCAATCACCGTGCTGGGACAAGAATTCTAGCCACTGGATGGAACAGCAGTGTCGAGCACAACAACGCCGAGGTATCGCACATGAGAAAAAGATCTATTTTTATTCTCCGCATCAGAGTCTTTTTGCCTTTGATCGGACTTTTTGTTTCCAGTTGTGCGGAAAAAACGACTGCGGTCCGCATGGAACAACAATCACAGGCAGCGCCTATGCCTGGACATTCGGCGACCGTACCGAATCGCCTTTGGGGTGTTTGGGCGATGGGCGAAACGCCATGCAGCCTACCCATCAATACCGATGCCGATGGCATGCTTGTCGTATCCGAAAGGAAGATGCAGGGATACGAATATTACGTAATCCCCAAAAAGATTGTTGTTGTGTCTGAGAACCCAATGCGGATAACTCTGGAAGGAACAGAGGTCTATCTTGGGTCGCAGACTATCGACGTAACCCAGACCATCACAGTTGAAGAAGGCAAGTTGCGATTGACGGATGGCCAGACGACTGAAACCTATGTCAAGTGCAAATAACATCGCAATGGAGATCGTGTGATGCCCGAGACCCCTCGCACCTACATCGTTCGCCAGTATGTATTCGATGCCCGTGGCGAACGCAATGAAGACGTAGAATCTTTCGACACCCTCGTCACGCATCATCCCAGAGCAAACAGGAATGCTAGCCTGGTCGATGGAGAATTGCAGAATGTAGAACGCCCATTGCGAAGATCGCATGGATTTATCGATGGCGAATTTCAGGAAATCGAAGCCGCAAGAACAGATGAATACCGCTCACTGAACGAAACGCAGTCCCTACTTGTGAAGGACTTCATCCTTGAGGATCGGCCACAAGAGCATGCAGCAGTAACGCGACTTATCGATGTGCCAAGCCCCGTTACCGGGTATGTGGGCCGTCGTGACGACAGAAATGGACTCGTTGAAATTTATGATATTGAAGGAGGAAGTGTCGTAGCGAGGATGAGGCATCTGTCGGGGATTGCGGTTGATGTTGGCGATACGGTCGTCTACGGCCAATCGTTATTGATCCGGCCTCTAAATAGTATTAAGCAGCATACTTGACGCGCGGATCGCGGAAGTAGGCTTTCACTCGCTCCGGTTCGCTGCCGATGATTTCCATGTGTTGTTCGGCAGCG
>JBKJTC010000037.1:0-12644 GCA_046590925.1 Lysobacteraceae bacterium
AGCCGGTGGCGCTGGCGCCCAGCGACAGCGACACCTTCGATCTGGTCGGCCTGCTCTACAGCCATCTGCAGCGCGAAATCCGCGACGACGCGCCCGCGGCGGCGCTGGTCAAGCGGATGCAGCTCACCCTGCTGCGCGTGGCCCTGCAGGATCGCTCGTTCTTCGTCCGTCCCGATCACCCGGCCCGCAAGCTGCTGGGAACGGTATCGGAGACCGCGGCGAAATGGCTGGCCGACGACGATATCGACCCGCAGCTGCTGGCGCCGCTGCAGCAGGCGGTGACCCACGCGGTCAAGCATTACGACGGCAATCTCGAAGTCTTCGAGCAGAGCAACAAGCAGCTCCAGGTGCACATCGACACCCAGGTGCGCCGCGCCGAAACGCTGGAGCGTCGCCACGTCGAGGCCGCGCGCGGCAAGGAGAAGCTCGAAGCCGCCAAGCTGCGCGCCGAGCAGGTGCTGGGCGAGATCGTCGGCGAACAGCCGCTGCCCAAATTCACCCGCGCGCTGTTGAACCAGGCCTGGGCCGACGTGCTCACGCTCACTTTCCTGCGCCACGGCGAAGGCTCGGAAGAGTGGAACCGGCAGATCGACTTCACCCGCCAGATCGCCACCGCCTGCACCGATCGCGATACCAACGCCGAGCATCCGGCGCTGAAGGCGCACGTGGAATCGGCGCTGAAGCAGGTCGGCTATCACGAAGCCGAAGCCGAGGTCATCGCCAAACGGCTGTCGGGCAGCGTGCGCGACGACGAGGACGGCGAATCCCGCACCGAACTGACGATGAAGCTCAAGGCGCGCGTGCGCCTGGGCGAAGATGCGCAGAAAGCGCGCAAGCCCGATCTGCCGGCGCGCTCGCCGCATGAGCAGGAATGCTACGAACAACTGCGCCTGCTGCCGTTCGGCACCTGGATCGAGTTCGTCACCAACCAGCAGGGCGACGTGGTGCGTCGGCGCATGTCGTGGTTCAGTCCGGTCACCGGCACCGCGCTGTTCGTCAACCAGCGCGGCCAGCGCGTCGGCGAACATTCCCTCGACAGCCTCGCGCGGATGATGGCCAAGGACCAGGTGCGCGTGGTCACGGCGCAGCGCGCCGGTCTGGTCGACAGGGCGTGGCACGCCGCGATCAACGCCCTGCGCAGCCTCACCGGCACCGGACGTCGCGAAGGTCACGACGACGACGGCGATATCGCTGTGCGCTCAGGCCCCGCGGCCCCGCACGACGACACCATGCCCGATGCGTCCGACACGGGTTCGGCCGCGTCTTCCAGCGGAGATTTCCGATGAGTTCGAAAGAGCACCGGCGCTCGCCGCGGCGGAAAGTCGACGAGACCGTGCTGGTCAGCGATGTGATGACCGAGGAAGTCGCCGGCCGCATCGGCAATCTGTCCGAGGGCGGCATGCTGCTGATGGCCAGCGTGCCGCTGACCGATGACGCGCTGTACCAGTTCCGCTTCCGCCTGCCGGGCGAAGCCGGCGATATCGAAGTCGGCGCGCATCTGCTGTGGTTCGATCGCGCCAGTTCGCCCGGGCAATCGTGGGCCGGGTTCCGCTTCATCTCGCTCTCCGACGCGCACCGCGACCGCCTCTACAACTGGGTCGGCGCGCCGGGCGCCCATTACGACTGAGCGCACGGCTGAGCCTGCGACTGAGCCCTCGCCGGCCCAAGACCCCGCGTGCGTCGACACCCACGCGCGCCTGAACCGCAACCGCGCATCGTCTCGCTGCGGCCTGGCGTTGGATCAGAATGACCACCGTCGGAACGCCGCATGCGCCCTCCGGCTTCTCACGTATTTCCAGAGCGAATCGCCATGTCCGCAGGTCTTTCCCGTCTCTACGCCGACCATCTCGCCACCCAGCGCGCGCGCACCGATGCCGCGCTCGAACGCGGCGGTTTCGACCATCTGGTCGTGCCCAGCGGCACTTCGCACTATCAGGTGTTCGACGACCGCGATTATCCGTACGCGGTCAACCCGCACTTCAAGGCCTGGCTGCCGCTGACCAACATCCCCGGCAGTTGGCTGGTCTATACGCCGGGCGAACGCCCCAAGGTGATCTATCTGCAGCCGCACGATTACTGGCACGTCGTCCCGCAGGCGCCGAACGGCGACTGGGTCGAACACTTCGATATCCATATCATCCGGAATCCAGAAGACGCCAAACAGCATCTGCCGAAGAACGCCTCGCGCTGCGCCATTCTCGGCGAAGCGCAGAGCGCATTGGGCGCGTACGGCGCGTTCGCGCCCAACAACCCGCAGCCGGTGCTGGATTATCTGCACTACCACCGCGGCTACAAGACGCCTTACGAGATCGAGATGATGCGCGAAGCCACCCGCGTCGGCGTGCGCGGCCACCGCGCCGCCGAGCGCGCCTTCCGCGCCGGCGCAAGCGAATTCGGCATCCATCTCGCCTACTGCCAGGCCGCGCGCCAGGACGCCAACGATCTGCCGTACAACAACATCATCGGGCTCAACGAACACGGCGCGATCCTGCACTACACCGACCGCGACCGCATGCCGCCCGCGCATATCCGCAGCTTCCTTATCGACGCCGGCGGCAGCCATCGCGGCTACGCCAGCGACATCACCCGCACCTACGCCACCGATGCCGGCAGCGAGTTCCAGGCGATGATCGACGCCGTCGACGCCGCGCAACTGGCGATGTGCGCGCAGGTCCGCGCCGGCACCGACTACAAGCGCATCCATCTCGACGCGCACCTTGCGCTGGCCGGCATCCTGCGCGATTTCAAGCTGATCAACGTGTCGCCGGACGTCGCCGTGGAAACAGGCGTCAGCAGCGCCTTCTTCCCGCATGGCATCGGCCACGGCATCGGCCTGCAGGTTCATGATGTCGCGGGTTTCGCGGCTTCCGACGCCGGCGGCACCATCGCCAAACCCGAAGGCCATCCGTTTCTGCGCCTGACCCGCGAACTCGGCCCGGGTATGGTCGTTACCATCGAACCGGGTATTTATTTCATCGACATGCTGCTCGACGAATTGAAAGACAAAGGCTTGGGGCCGAGCGTGAACTGGGATCGGGTGGCGATGTTCAAGCCGTATGGCGGGATCCGGATCGAGGACGATGTGGTGTGTACCGAGGGCGAGCCGATCAACCTGACGCGGGAAGGGTTTGTGGGCGGGTGATCCTCATAAGGCTCCGCCTTGGAGCACCAGGTTTTGAAACGGCGCATCTGAACCAATGCCGGTCAGTTAAGCCGCATCTGCCGTCCGTAGAGCGGTCTTCAGGCCGCTGAAGCTTTTGCCGCTAGCGATCAGCGGCCTGAAGGCCACTCTACAAAAGCAGAATCCCGCGAATGCAAAAAAAGCCAATCGGTATCAATGATTGGAATTAACTCGCAACTCGGGCTTCGTAGGGCGGGCTCAAGCCCGCCGTGAGCGGAGCGGCGAGTCGCGACTTGCGTCGCTCCCACAAGTAGCAAAGGCGAAGGGCGTCGCGACTTGCGTCGCTCCTATAAACGGCAAAGGCAAAGAGCATCGCGACTTCCGTCGCTCCTACAAAGTGCAGAGGCGCGGGGGTGCCTTGCATCAGCCCCCTTTGGAAAAGGGGGCGGGCAATCGCGGAGCGATTGACGGGGGATTTGCTTTTCGGTCAGGGGACGGCATTGGTGGATGCGCCGAGATGGCGGGCTTGAGCCCGCCCTACGCGCGGCTTCGTTGTCCGCGGTCTTTTTCGCGCGCTTCGCGATGCGCGGTTTCGGCCAGCACATTGAACTGGCGTTCGCGTTTGAGCCACAGTTCGTTGCTGCTGTCTTCTTCGGCTTCCGTGTTCGGGATCTGGCCGAAGGCGATGCGCATCGGGGCGGCCTGCTGCGACAGCGCGTTCTGCATCGCGCCGAAGTAGAGGGCGTTGTTGCCGTAGCGATTGTTGACCTTGTCCAGCACCGCGCTCATCTCGCGGCTGCGGTGGCGTTCGGGCATGAGTTCGCCGCTGACGCTGCCGCGCGCTTCCAGTTGTACCAGCGTCACCGCGACCGACAGCGGCGGGTAGCGCTTCGGGTTCCAGCGGCCGCTGGCCAGCGCGCGTTCCAGCGCTTCGAGTTCGCGGCCCAGCAGTTTGAGGAAGGTCGGGGTGTCGTCGATCGGCGCGAACGACAGGTCGCGTTCGAAGCGTTTGTCCTTGCCGACGAAACGGATGCGGATCGCGAGGCCGCCGGCGAGGAATTGTTCCTTGCGCAGGCGCATCGCGGCTTTTGCCAGGAGTTTGAACAGCACCGAGCGCGCGCCGTGGTAGTTGCGCAATTCCGGTCCGAGCACGTGCGAATGGCCGACCGAGCCGCGCTGGCTTTCGCGACGCGGCAGATGGAAGCCGCGCAGTTGCAGCCAGTAGCGTTCGCCTTCGATGCTGCCCCAGGCGGCGCGCAGGTGTTCGCGGCTGGCGGCGCAGAGTTGCTCGGTGGTGTGGATGCCGGCGCGCTGCAGGCGGCGCTCCATCGACGGGCCGATGCCGCAGAAATCGCGCAGCGCCAGCCGATGCAGCGCATGCGGCAGGTCGGCCATTTCCAGCACCGTCAGCCCGTCGAGCTTCTGCATGTCGGAGGCGGTCTTGGCGAGGAATTCGTTGGGCGCGATGCCGATGGAGCAGCGGATCGCATCGAAGCCGCGGTCGAGCAGGGTGCGTTTGATATTGCGGGCGATGGCCTCGGCGTTTTCTCGCTGGCGCTCGCGGCCGATCAGCCAGCACGGCACTTCGTCGATCGAGGGCGGATGCGGATCGCGTGGGATGCAGTCGTTGATTGCATCCATGAGCTGGTGATGGATTTCGATATAACGCGCCGGCCGCGCTTCGATCAGTACGATGTCCGGACACTTTTCGCGCGCTTCCCGCACCGGCGTGCCGGTCTTCACGCCCAGGATCTTGGCTTCGGGGCTGGCGGCGATGCAGCAGGTTGTCTCGGCCATCACCGGCACTACGCCGATCGGACGGCCGCGCAGGCGCGGGTCGTCCTGCTGCTCCACCGAGGCGAAGTAGGAATTGAAATCGACGAAGAGGCAGCGCAGGGTCATGGGCGGATCGCAGCGGGTCTGCGGCACGTCCGCCCCAACGGGTCGTGCAGTCAATGCAGGGATGAACGGGAATGACCAACCCGGTCGCCGGAGCCGGACTGCCAGTATCGCACCGCGATCGTCTGTAGAGCGGGCTTCAGGCCGCTGCTTCTTCGACATGGAAAAGCAGCGGCCTGAAGGCCGCTCTACGGGTAAGGAATCAACGCGTTACAGCACCTTCGGCGGCTCGCCGCCGACGATCACCACGTCCGCCGGGCGGCGCGCGAACAGGCCGACGCTGATCACGCCGGGGATCTGGTTCAGGTCGCGCTCCATGCCCACCGGGTCGACGATGGCCAGGCCGTGGATATCGAGGATCCAGTTGCCGTTGTCGGTGACCACATCGTCGCGCCACACCGGCTGGCCGCCGGTCAGGCGCAGGATTTCGCGCGCGACCAGGCTGCGCGCCATCGGCACGACTTCCACCGGCAGCGGGAAGCGACCGAGGATGCCGACCTGCTTGCTCGGGTCGATGATGCAGACGAAGGTCTTGCTGGCTTCGGCGATGATCTTCTCGCGGGTGAGGGCCGCGCCGCCGCCCTTGATGAGACGCTTGTTGCCGTCGCATTCGTCGGCGCCGTCCACGTACAGCGGCAGCGGGCCGGTGTTGTTGAGTTCCAGTACGTCGATGCCGTGCTGGCGCAGTTGCGCGCTGCTCTGTTCGGAGCTGGAGACGGCGCCCTTGATGCGGTGGCGCATCGTGGCCAGACCGTCGATGAAGTAGGCGACGGTAGAGCCGGTGCCGACGCCGACGATCATGCCGTCCTCGACGTATTCGAGGGCTTTGAGCGCGGCGAGTTTTTTGGCTTCGGACATGGGGGAGGGTTACTCGAGGGAGAGAATGATTTTCCACTGCGCGGCGGTGACCGGCAGCACCGAGAGCCGGTTTCCCTTCCGGATCAGCGCGAACTCCTCGCCGAGCTTCTCGGCCTGCGCACGCATGTCGTCGAGCGTGATCGGGCGCTTGAGCGTTCGCACGTAGCGCACGTCGACCAGATCCCAGCGCGGTTCCTCGCGCGTGGATTTCTCGTCGTGATATTTCGACTCGGGATCGAACTGGGTCGGGTCGGGATACGCGGTGGCGGCGACTTCGGCCAGGCCATACACGCCGGGCACATCGGTGTTGGAGTGGTAGAACAGCACGCCGTCGCAGAGCCGCATGTTGCGCATGAAGTTGCGCGCCTGATAGTTGCGCACCCCGGTCCACGGCTCCACGCCCACGCGGGCGAGGTCGTCGATGGAGAAGTCCTCGGGCTCGGACTTCATCAGCCAATAGTGTTTGCGTGCGGTCATGGTGCTGGGGGTGGCAGGGGGAAGGTGTCGGATTCGGTGCAGACCGCATCCAGCGGCACGTCCCAAGGCTCGATGGGCAGTGCGTCGACGCGCTGGACCGCGAAACCGGCGCCGACCAGCCACGGTGGCGGCGTGGGACGGTCGAGGCGGAATGCGAGGCTGCGATCGTACCAGCCGCCGCCCATGCCCAGCCGCTGGCCGCGGGCGTCGAACCCCACCAGAGGCAGCACGATCATCGCCATCGCCTCGGCCGGCAGGGCTTCGGCTTCGGCCGGCTCCGGGATGCCGAAGCGGTTGGCGACCAGCGCTTCGCCCGGGCGCCAGGGCGCGAATCGCAGCCGGTCGTCGTCGCCCAGCACGGGCAGGCAGTAGCGGATCTCGGCCGGCAGCCGCATCTGCCACACGTGCAGGGCGATCTCGCCGTCCATCGCCCAATAGCCGGCGACGTGGCCGGCGGACGGGGCGAAGGGCAGCGCCAGCAGGTGCGCGGACAGGGCTTCGGCGGCGGCGATGCGGGTCGCGGGCGGCAGTTGCCGGCGGCGGTCGCGCAGCGTGCGGCGCAGAGCGGCGCGGTCGTCGGTCATGTCGTCTCGCGGTGTGGTGTGGTCACGAAGGCCGGCAACGAAAAGCCGGCAACGAAAAGCCCGCGCGTGGCGGGCTTTCGTTCGCCTTGACGGCGAGGGTGTCGCGATGCGGCATCCGGAAGAAGGCATCCTCCGCCATTGGCGATGCGTGCTAAACGACCTTGAACCCGGGGTTCAAGTGGGGATGCTCTGGTTCCATCGGGCTTCCCGCTACGAGGCGGACATGCACTCCCGGATTCCGTCACATCCCCGTGGTCGTATTTAAGGGCCAAGGTGTATGTTTGGCACGCGGTCGTTCAGGGCAGAGGACGCAGATGCAGTATAGGCGCGTGTCCGGGAAGCGCAAGCGTCGCGGCATCGGAAACGGATGCAGGCCGCAAAAATTTTTCGCGCAAAACTCCGTGTTTCAAGGGTTTCGGCGCGGTTCAGTCGGCTGCGGACAGCGAGTCGATCCGGTGGTTCAGCTCGACCAGCGTGCGCGCGATCTCGCGGTCGCGCAGCACGTTTTCGTTACGGAGTTGTTCGAGTTCGTGGGCGAGGTTCAGTGCGGCCAGCACGGTGACGCGATCGAGCGCGGCCATGCGGTTGCTGCCGCGCACTTCGCGCATCTTGCTTTCGAGCAGGCGCGCGGCCGAGAGCAGGCTTTCGCGTTCGTCGGGATCGACGCCGACGGTGTATTCGCGATCGAGGATCCGGATGTTGACCGCTTCGCTCATGGACGACCGCTCACGTGTGTTGTTCCAGCGACTTCAGGCGCGCGATCATCGCCTCGACCCGCGACCGCGCCTGTTCGTTCTTGGCGAGCAACTGCGAGCGGTCGTTCGCCAACTGCTCCTGCTGCTGGCGCAGGCTGCGGTTCTCTTCGCTCAGCCGCTGCACGCGCTGGGCCAGCGTCTCGACGCGGTCGGCGAGGGCGCGCAATTGGGAGATCACTTCGGACGTGTCCATGATCGGCACGATAGGCAGGCGGTCGCCGGGGGTCAAGCGCGATCGGTGGGGGCGCGCAGGGGCATGACGGGCGCCATCCCGCTGGCCTTGGCCGGCACCCAGTCGCGGATGAACTGCAGGCAGGCGTCGGGGTCGACCGGGCGCGACAGCCAGTGGCCCTGGATCTCGTCGCAGCGGAAATGGTCGAGGAAGCGCAGCTGGGTTTCGGTCTCGACGCCCTCGGCGACGACGGTCAGGCCCAGCGAATGGGCCATGGTGATGACCGTGGTGGTGATGGCGGTGTCGTCCGGGTCGCGGTTCAGGTCGGTGATGAAGGTCTTGTCGATCTTCAGCGTGGTGATCGGCAGGCGCTTGAGGTACGCCAGCGACGAATAGCCCGTGCCGAAGTCGTCGATCGCCAGCGACACGCCCATTTCGCGCAGCGCCTGCAGCTTGGCCGCGGTCTGTTCGGCATTGGCCATCAGCACGCTTTCGGTCAGTTCCAGTTCCAGCGCGTGCGGCGGCACCCCGGTGTCGATCAGCACCCGGCGCACGATCTCGGAGAAATCGCCGCGCAGCAGCTGCAGAACGGAGACGTTCACCGCCATGGTCAGGTCGGTCATCCCGGCCTGATGCCAGCGGTGCAGGGTGCGGCAGGCCTCGTGCAGCACCCATTCGCCGATCTCCAGGATCAGGCCGCTTTCCTCGGCCAGCGGGATGAACTGGACCGGCGGGATCTCCCCGTATTCCCCGCTGGTCCAGCGCAGCAGCGCCTCCACGCCGGTGATGCGGCGGGTGGCGAGCGACAGGCGCGGCTGGAACACCAGCCGCAGCTCGCCGCGCTCCAGCACCTTGCGCAGCGCGCTGGACAGCTGCGCGCGGCGGCGGTTGGCGATCTCCATGCTGTCGTCGTAGCGCACGAACGTGCGGCGGCCGGCGGCCTTGGCCTGGTACATCGCGGTGTCGGCCTGCTTCAACAGCTCGGTCGGCACCTGGCCGTGGTCGGGGTAGAGGCTGATGCCGATGGACGGCGAGATCACCACTTCCTGGCGGTCGTCCAACACCAGCGGCGCCTCGAAAGCGGTGATGATCTCGCGCGCGATCTTGTCGGCGTCGCCCGGTTGATCCAGGTCTTCCAGCACCACCGTGAACTCGTCGCCGCCCAGCCGCGCCACGGTCTGGTGTTCGCCCACGGTCTCCTGCAGGCGCATTGCCGCGGCGCGCAGGATGCGGTCGCCGACGGTGTGGCCGAGCGAGTCGTTGATGTCCTTGAAGCGGTCCAGGTCGAGGAACAGCACCGCGATCCGGTGGTTCTGCCGGCGCGCGCGCACGATCGCCCGCGACAGCCGTTCCGACAGCATGGCCCGGTTCGGCAGGTTGGTCAGGGTGTCGAAGTTGGCGAGATAGCGTAGTTCCTGTTCGGCGCGCTTCTGCTGGGTGATGTCGGAGATCACCGCGATGTAGACGCGGTGCTCGCCGTAGATGACTTCTGTGGCGGTAGATTCGATCGAACAGAGGAATTCCTGGCCGCTCTTGCGCCGCTGCCACATTTCGCCGGCCCAGTGACCCTCGGTCACCACCTTCTGGCGAAGGCGGCTGTAGAAGGCGGTGTCGTGCTGCGGGCTGTCGAGCAGGCTGGCGTTCTGGCCGATGACTTCGCGTTCGCTGTAGCCGGTGGTGCGGGTGAAGGCAGGATTGATCGAGATGAAGTTGAAGTCCCGATCCAGCACCGCGACCGATTCGTTCATGCTGCGCAGGACGGCGATGGCGATGCGGCGCTCGCGCTCGGCCTGGCGCACCATAGTGATGTCGCGCGCGGTGCCGGCGATGCGGCGGACCCGGCCGTCGGCGCCGTTTTCCACCGCGCGGCCGCGCGCGCGCACCCACAGCCATTCGCCGCGGGGGTCGAGGATGCGGTGTTCGGAGATGAAGAGTTCGGATTCGCCGCGCAGGTGGTCGCGGAGCTTCGCCTGCACCTGCGGCAGATCGTCAGGATGGATGGTGTGGTGGGTGTCGGTGGTGGACAGCACCTGGATATCCGGACGGTTGCTGCGCGAGTCCGCCCAGATCCGGCGCATGTGTCCGGTCTGCAGGTCGAAGTCCCAGTACTGCTCCGACGAGGCCCACAGCGCCAGTTTCAGGCGTTCTTCGCGCTCGCGCAGTTCGAGGGTGTGGCGTTTCTCGGCGCGTCCGCGGCGGGTCCAGATGACCAGCAGCACGACGGCCAGCGCGCCGACCAGGGCCAGCGAGGCGATGAGCTTGAGTTCTGCGACATCGGACACGAGGGCAGCCCCCTGGTAGCCCTGACGATGGCGCCAGTGTACGGGCTGGCGCAGCCAATGCCGAATCGGTTGTGACTATGGCCGCGTTGTACACTGCCGACCCTGTCCAAGGACGCCGATGACCGCCCGATGATGTCCGAACAGCCAAGCCCGGTGTTGCCCGATCTCGAAGAAGTCGAAGACGCGGTCCGCGCGCAGGGGTTGGGCGTCGGCGCCTCCGAACTGCACGGCGCGCTGTGCGGCTGGCTGGCCGGCGGCGGCAGCGATTCGCCGCGTTGGCTGTCGCAGGTGCTGGTGGACGAGGAACTGGCCGCACCGGCGTCCGGCAGCGTGCTGGACCGTTTGCGCGCGATCAGCGTGGCCCAGATCGAAGACCGCGATTTCGGTTTCGAACTGCTGGTGCCGGACCAGGAAGCGACGCTGGTGGACCGCAGCAGCGGGCTGTTCGACTGGTGCCGCGGTTTTCTCGGCGGCTTCGGTCTGGCGGCCGGCGCCAATCCGCCGCTCTCCGAGGAAAGCAGCGAGGCGCTGGGCGATCTGGCCAGACTGGCCGCGGCCAGTCCGCAGGACGACGGCGATGAGGACGACGAAGCGGCGATGATCGAGATCGAGGAATTCGTCCGCGTGGCGGCGCTGCTGCTGCACGGGGATTGCGCGATGGGCGCGCGCCACCGGCGCCAGTTGCACTGAACGCAATGAGCGCGACCGGGATGACTTCGACAGGCACGCTCTCCACAGGCACGCTCTCCACGGGAATTTCCGCGCAGGTCTACGCCCGCCGCCGCCGCCAGCTGATGCGGATGGCCGGCGACGACGCCATCGTGGTGATTCCCTCGGCCCCGGAGCGCATCCGCAGCCGCGATACCCATTACCCGTACCGCCAGGACTCCGACCTCTGGTACCTCACCGGCTTCCCCGAGCCCGAAGCGGTGCTGGTGCTGATTCCGGGCCGCAGGCACGGCGAGACGCTGCTGTTCTGCCGCGAGCGCGATCCCGAGCGCGAAGGCTGGGACGGCCCGCGCAGCGGTCCCGAAGGCGCGGTCGACGGTTTCGGCATGGACGATGCCTATCCGATCGACGATCTGGACGAGATCCTGCCCGGCCTGCTCGAAGGCCGCAGCCGCGTGTATTACCACTTCGGCCGCGACACCGATTTCGACCTCAAGCTGATCGGCTGGCTCAACCGCGTCCGCGCCCAGATGCGCATGGGCGCGCAGCCGCCGCACGAATTCCTCGAACTGGGGCATCTGCTGGACGAGATGCGGCTGTTCAAGGACCGCGACGAACTGAAATTGATGCAGCGCGCCGCCGACATCAGCATCGAAGCGCACCGCGCGGCGATGCGCGCGGCGAAGCCGGGCATCCACGAATACGAACTGCAGGCGGAAATCGAACACGTATTTCGCCGTCACGACGCCGAGCCGGCCTACGGCAGCATCGTCGGCGCCGGCGACAACGCCTGCGTGCTCCACTACCGCGCCAACAACGCCCAGGCGAAGGACGGCGCGCTGGTGCTGATCGACGCGGGCGCGGAATATCGCGGTTACGCTGCGGACATCACCCGCACGTTTCCGGTCAACGGGCGTTTCACGAAGGAACAGCGCGCGCTGCACGATCTGGTCGGCGCGGCGCAGCGCGCGGCGCTGGCGCAGGCGCGACCCGGCGTGCCCTACGAGGCCGGACATGTCGGCGCGGTGGAAACCCTGACCGAAGGTCTGTTGAAATTGGGCCTGCTCAAGGGCGGATTGGAAAAGAACATCGCCGACGGCAGCTACAAGCGTTTCTACCGGCACAAGACCGGGCACTGGCTGGGCCTGGATGTCCACGATGTCGGCGAATACCGCTTCGACGGCGACTCGCGCCTGCTCGAACCGGGCATGGTCTTCACCATCGAGCCCGGCATCTACATCGCCAGCGACGAAAAATCCGTCCACGAAAAATGGCGCGGCATCGGCATCCGCACCGAGGACGATGTCCTCGTCACGAAAGATGGCCACAAAGTGCTGACCGACAAGCTCGCGCGCAGCGCCGACGAGATCGAAGCCTTCATGGCGGAGCGCTGATCGGCACGCAACCCGCGTTTTTTGTGGGAGCGACGCAAGTCGCGACGGACTTAAGAAGAATCTTGACCAGCCTTCGGCTGTTAGAAGCCCGCAGCCCGTCGCGACTTGAGTCGCTCCCACAAAGATCGATGTCGCTCAGGCTTTCCGTTGTGCCGCGAGGCTCACGCCACCCGCGATCCGTCCGGATTGTGTTCGATCATCCACAGGCCGGCCCAGAGTTTGAGGTCGAGTTCGTAGCCTTCGCTCTGCTTCTTCATCAGCCACGCCGGCGCCTGCGCGCGCGGCACGGCGTGGACGAGGATGTCCTCGTTGTCGACACCGCCGCCGTCGCCGACCCTGACCAGATCGCGGGCGCGGACGAAGGCGATGCGTTCGTTGCTCATGCCCGACGACGAAGGCGATGCGTTCGTTGCTCATGCCCCACGTCGTCGGG
>JBKJTC010000162.1:0-3887 GCA_046590925.1 Lysobacteraceae bacterium
GGCGGCGCGTACTCCAGCGTCAAACCGCAGCGCTTCGACGCGCACGGCGGCTGGATCGCCACGCCCATCGACCTGCTGCGCTTCCTGCGCCACGAAAGCGTGCTGGGCAATTCCTACGCGCATTACGGCGAGATGAGCGGCACCACCTCGGTCCTGCGCCGTCGCAGCGACGGTTTCAGCATGGCCGCAACGTCCAACAAGTCGAACGACAGCACCGGCGCGATGAACACGATGCTGACCGAGATCGTGGAAGGCGTGTCGAAGTGGCCGGACGGCGATCTGTTCTGAGTCGCACAGACACCGTAGCCCGGGTAAGGCCAAAGGCCGCACCCGGGGCTCTTCGGGCAGAGATGCCGCGCGTCATCCCGGGTGTGCTTTGCACACCCGGGCTACGGAAAGTCCGTATCGCGGTTGATCCTGCCCGGTGAAATCTGGCGGCGCTCTTCGCATCGGCGGAACACGGCCAAGGTCGAAGACCGCATCTGGGGCTCTTCGGAAAGCGATGCCGCGCGTCATCCCGGGTGCGCGTTGCTTACCCGGGCTACGGGATCGGCGTGTTGTGAGCAGCGTAACCGCTCAGGCGAATTTTTCGAGACCGCCCCGCCCAGGACGAACCATTAGATCTGACGATGATCAAGCCGCGCGCGGCCGACGAGAGTGAAGCAACAAGTATGTCGGGTCACACCATCAAGCGATGAAGGTCGCGCCACCCATGTAACCGCGCAGCACGTCCGGCACCGTGATCGAACCATCCACGTTCTGGTAGTTCTCCATCACCGCGATCAATGCGCGGCCGACCGCGACGCCCGAACCATTGAGCGTATGCACCAGTTCCGGCTTGCCGGTCGCGGGATTGCGCCAGCGCGCCTGCATGCGTCGCGCCTGGAAATCGCCGCAGTTCGAACAGGAAGAAATCTCGCGGTAGGTATTCTGCGACGGCAGCCATACTTCCAGATCGTAGGTCTTCTGCGCCGAGAACCCCATGTCGCCCGTGCACAGCAGCACCTTGCGATACGGCAGGCCGAGTTTTTCGAGCGCCGTCTCGGCGCAGCGGGTCATGCGCTCATGCTCAGCGTCGCTCTCGTCGGGTTTGGCGATGGTCACCAGCTCGACCTTCTCGAACTGGTGCTGGCGGATCATGCCGCGGGTGTCGCGGCCGGCGCTGCCGGCTTCGGCGCGGAAACACATCGAATGCGCGGTCATGCGCAAAGGCAGACGCTCGGCGTCGAGGATTTCGTCGCGGACGATGTTGGTGAGGGGGACTTCGCTGGTGGGGATGAGGTATTTGTCTTTTTGCTTTTCAACAATATGGATCATCTTGTTGACTACAGCGTTAATTGCCAACCCATCGTCGCCACGTGGATTTTTGAGAATGCTTTCGTGATCTTTGACCAATTGAGCGCAGTCAATTAAGTCTGAGATATCTGCCTTTGTTGCCAAAGTTCTTCTCGGAATACCTTCCTCTGTGAAATAAGGCTTCATCGAAAAGAACAAATCTTCCTCGAACTTAGGCAACTGCCCCGTCCCACGCATCGACTCCGCATTCACCAGCAGCGGTACATTAACTTCTTCATATTCATGCGTATCGGTGTGCAGATCCAACATGAACTGCGCTAATGCGCGGTGCAGGCGCGCTAGCTGGCCGCGCAGTACAGTGAAACGCGCGCCGCTGAGCTTGGCACCGGCCTCGCCGTCCAGCCAGCCGTGGCGAGCACCGAGTTCGACATGATCCTTCACGTCGAAATTAAATTCGACAGGAGCTTCTTTTGCACCATCCGCCTCGGGCGAACGTTTTCCATGGGTAGGGTGCCAATAATGTTGCGGGACATTTCCAGCTTCGTCCTCACCCGGCGGCACGGACTCATGCGGCAAGTTCGGAATGCCCGCCGTGATGCTATCGATAGCCTGTTTAATGTCGTTTAACTGTATCTCACTGGCCTTCAACTCATCGCCGAATGCAGCGACCTCGGCCATCACCGCCGACACATCTTCACCCTTCGCCTTGAGCATGCCGATCTGCTTGGACTTCGTATTGCGCAGGTTCTGCAGCTCCTGCGTGCGCACCTGCAGCTGCTTGCGCTCGGACTCCCACTGCTGCAGCGCGGCGACATTAAGGTCGTAACCGCGGGTCTCCTTGAGGCGGGCGGCCAGGACTTCGGGTTGATTGCGCAGCAGGACGGGATCGAGCATGGGGGCATCGCGAAGCGTGACGGGACGCGGATTATCGCCCGAAACCCGGTCTGAACGCCGCCCGGACGCGTGGGCCGCTCCGTGGAACCCGTGCCACAATCGGCCCCACCTCCGCGCCTACGACCTCCCGCATGTCGACTGTCCAGCCCACGACGCCGCAAGGTATGCCTCCGCAGAAATCGCCGCCCGGCCCGTCGTGGCGATCGTATTTCCGCCTGTCGCGCCGCGCATGGCTGATGGTGGCCGCCGGATTCGGGGCCGGGTTCCTGGTGTTCCTGCTGCTGTGGCTGGACATGCGCGACAACGGCAATTTCTACCGCGCCGAGGACAAGGCCCAGCGCGTCGATGGCCAGATATTCGAGCCCCTGCCTGCCCCCATGGCCGGCGGCGACCGCAGCGCCAGCGGCCTGTCGGAAGCCGCCCAGGACGCGCTGCGCAACCCGCGCCCCGCGCCGCCGCCGGTTGCCGCACCCTCTGTGGGCGCTCCTGTACAGCTCCCCGTCGAGGAAGGTTCGCCGCAGACGGTCTCGGGCTCGCCAACCACCCCGCTTGCCCCCGGCAGCGTGCCCGTCGCGATCTCCAGACCCGCCCCACGCTACCCGTCCGACGCGCTGCGCAACGGCGAGTCCGGCACGGTCCTGGTCCGGATCGAAGTCGGCACCGACGGCGAACCCATCGCGGTCAGCGTGGTCGGACGCAGCGGCTCGCGGTCGCTGGACCGCGCCGCGGTGCAGGCCGCGAAACGCTGGCGCTTCCGCCCGGCGCAACAGAACGGCCGCGCCGTGGCCGGCGCCGTGGAAGTCCCGATCGAATTCGCGCTGGATGGGCGTTGATCGCCTCTGTAGAGCGGCCTTCAGGCCGCTGGAAATCATGGCGAACGCTCCAGCGGCCTGAAGGCCGCTCTACGAGGGTGTGGCGGCATCTCTGGATCTTCGTCAAATCCCACGCGCACCACCAATGCGCGTAGTCGTCGAATTCCGCAACCAAGCCTGCGCGGACTGGATTCAGAACGATATATTCAGCGAGCGGTCGCGCAGCGTCTTCATGGCGCAAGGCGTGGTCGTAGTAGCCAGGCTGCCAGACTGTCTCGGTGCGATCCCGCTGCCGATTGATGGCATGCGCGCTACGACCTTTCAGCAATTGCAGGCATCGAGCCAAGGATCCATCGCGAAGCGAAAACAACCAGTGCAAATGGTCCGGCATCAGCACCCAAGCGAAATTTTCGACGACGCCATCCTGTTGCAGACGCCGCAATTCGTCGATCACGATCTCCGCTGCCAACGCATCGAGAAAAAGTGGCTGCCGACGATGGCAGATGGTCGTTACCGAGTAGGTCCGGCCACATTCCGAAGTTCTGCCGATCGCGAGGTGTGGGCTGGACATGCCGCATGTTTGCCCGGCCGCGATCTGTGCGGCATCGGGAAATCCTGATGTCGATGTCAGGAAAATCCGATTCGTGTTTGCATCCCCTTGTAGAGCGGCCTTCAGGCCGCTGAATTGCCCGCGTGCTCATCAGCGGCCTGAAGGCCGCTCTACGGGATGGCGGTTGGGGATGGCAACTACGCTTCGCGCAGCGAAAACCCGACGCCGCGCGCCAACGTATCGAAACCCGGAAACGACGTCGCCACGTTCGCGATATCGCCGATCCTGAATTCGCCCCGGCAGCGCTGGCCGGCGATGGCGGCGGCCATCGCGAT
>JBKJTC010000181.1:0-2586 GCA_046590925.1 Lysobacteraceae bacterium
TCCTTGAACTGGACCATGCCGGCGTTGGTGAACAGCAGGGTCGGGTCGTTGCCCGGCACCAGCGGGCTCGACGGCACCACGGTGTGGCCCTTCGAGCGGAAGAATTCGAGGAAGTCCTGGCGGATCTTCGATGTGGAGAGCGTGGCTGTGGTGGTCATGGCGTCGGAAGTGTGACGGGCGCAGTTCGCGCACCGCAGGCGCGGCACTCTGCCGGCGCGGGATCGAGCGAACAACCCGGGACTGGCTAGATTAACAGGCGGAGGGCGGCCGGGATCGCGTCGGGCCCCGCGCAAACAACCCTTCTGTCATCCCGAGCGCAGCGAGGGACCTGTTTTCCAGCCGGATGCAGCATGAACAATGCACAGCAGGTCCCTCGCTGCGCTCGGGATGACAGTCGATAGGCTCAATCGTCATCTTCCATTCGCACCGCCGCGCGGACCTGATCGCCGCTGAAGCCGCGGCGCAGCAGGAAATCGGCGACCTTGCGCTGGATCGCCCGGTCGTCGAGGCGGCCGGGAAAGCGGCGGCGGGCCAGATCGCGGGCGTTTTCGGTCCAGTCGCCGTCGTAGGCCTCCATCGCGGCGACGACGGTGTCGCGATCCAGGCCGTGCATCCCAAGCTCGGCGCGGATCCGCAGCGGGCCGTAACCGTTGTTGGCACGGCTGCGGACCAGCAACTCGGCGAACCGGGCGTCGTCCTGCCAGCCTTCGGCGGTCATCCGCTCGACCGCGGCCTGCGCGTCTTCGGCTTCAATGCCGCGCGCGGTCAGTTTGCGGGTCAGTTCCTTGCGCGAATGTTCGCGACGGACCAGCAGCCCGAGCGCGCGCTGGGCCGGGGTGAGTTCCGGGCGGCGGCGTTTACTTGGTGCTGCGGGCGCGGCGGGCAGATCGTCGTCGTGCGGTGGGATCTCATGCATGCGGCGATTTTATCGATTCGGCACGTAAACCGTTCGCAAGGCCCACGCAGCGGGTTCAGAACGGCTGCCACTGCCCTTCGCGCAGCACGAACAGCCGGTCGGTCAGCGCGTAGCTCGCTTCGGCGCGCATCTTTGCGGCCAGTTGCCTCAGCTGGGCGATAGCATCGGCATTGGCGGAATCGACGAACAGCAGCAGGTCGCGGGCGGGTACGGCCGCGACCGGTTCGCCGCGCAGTCTGTCGCGCTCGCGTTCCCACAGATCGGCGAACAGCAGCAGCGAGGCTTCGTAGTTGCCGTCGGCGGTGACCATGTTCACCAGCTCGCCCCGATGCACTTCGATCCCCGGCAGCAGGCCGCGCAGATTGCGCACCGCGAGCGCGCGCAGGTCTTCGCGCTGCACACCCAGGCCTTCCAGCTCGTCCGGATTGAGGTAGGCGATATTGCTGGGCGTGTCGATGGCGTAGACCACCACCAGATCGTCGTTGAGGTCTTCGTAGAGGTTGTCCTGCACCTTCTCGTTGCCCATCCGCCGCATCGATTCGCGGATGTCCTCCAGCCAGCCGCGATCCTTGACGATCGGGATGATCGCGTCGCGGCTGCGTTCCAGCCCTTTCGTCGCCTCGGCGAACGAGCGCACGAAGCGATCGATCAGGTCGTCGCGCTCGCGCCCGGAAGCGCCGAGGTACATCTGATAGGCGTTATCGAGGAACGCCCGGTTGCCGCCGTCGGCGGTGGCGTTGATGCCGAGTTCCAGCTCGCCCGCGACCTGGACATCGACCTCGGGGGCCGCGATCCGGACGCGGCGCGCGACTTCTTCGGTGAATTCGGCGCGGGTCATGCCGGGCTGGGTGGAACGCCCGCCGAACAGTGAACGGACAGCAGCGAACAGGCCTTTCATCGACGATGCTCCAGAAAGAAGTATCGGAAGAACACATCGGCAGCGGATTTCCGCTTCCCGGACAGGATCACTCGGCGGCAGCTTCCAGCGCATCGGCGAGCCGCTCGACCGCGACCACCTCCATGCCCTTGTACGCGCCGGCCTTGGGCGCGTTGGCCCTGGGCACGATGGCGCGCTTGAAACCGTGGGTCGCGGCTTCCTTCAGGCGTTCTTCGCCGTTGGGCACCGGACGGATCTCGCCGGACAGTCCGATCTCGCCGAATGCGATGGTCTTCTCGGCCAGCGGCCGATCGCGCAGCGACGACAGCACCGCCAGCAACACCGGCAGATCGGCGGCGGTTTCCTGCACGCGGATGCCGCCGACCACGTTCACGAACACGTCCTGATCGCCGACCACGATGCCGCCGTGGCGATGCAGCACCGCCAGCAGCATCGCCAGCCGGTTCTGTTCCAGACCCACCGCGACGCGACGCGGATTGGACAGCGGCGAAGAATCCACCAGCGCCTGCACTTCCACCAGCAGCGGGCGCGTGCCCTCGCGGGTGACCATCACGCAGCTGCCCGGCTGCGGCGTGCTGCCGCCGGAAAGAAAAATCGCGGAGGGATTCGGCACTTCGCGCAGGCCCTTGTCGCTCATCGCGAACACGCCCAGTTCATTCACCGCGCCGAAGCGGTTCTTGAACGCGCGCAGCACCCGGAAGCGGCTGCCGCTGTCGCCTTCGAAATACAGCACCGCGTCGACCATGTGTTCGAGCACGCGCGGGCCGGCGAT
>JBKJTC010000065.1:0-6646 GCA_046590925.1 Lysobacteraceae bacterium
GGGCGCAAGCATCCGCAGCAGGAATTCCTGCAGGTCGACACCCGCAATATCCTGTTCATCGTCGGCGGCGCGTTCGCCGGCCTCGACAAGATCATCCAGCAGCGCAGCACCGAAGCCGGCGGCATCGGTTTCGGCGCCAAGCTCAAGAGCTCCGAACGCAAGGCCGACGTCAGCAAGGTGTTGTTCGATGTCGAGCCTGAGGATCTGATCAAGTTCGGCCTGATCCCGGAGTTCGTCGGTCGCCTGCCGGTGGTCGCGACCCTGGAAGAACTGGACGAGCCCGCGCTGGTCAAGATCCTCACCGAGCCGAAGAACGCGATCAGCAAGCAGTTCAAGAAGCTGTTCGAGATGGAAGGCGTGGAATTGGAGTTCCGCCCGGACGCGCTCGCTGCGATCGCGCGCAAGGCGCTCAAGCGCAAAACCGGTGCCCGCGGCCTGCGCACCATCGTTGAATCGGTTCTGCTCGACACCATGTACGAGCTGCCGTCGCTGGAAAGCGTCAGCAAGGTGGTGGTCGACGAATCCGTGATCGAACACAAGTCCGAGCCTTACCTGATCTACGAGACGCCGCCGAACAAGGTCGCGTCCGCCGAATAGACCGGCGGCTTCACACCAGCGTCCATCGCGTTGCGCAGACGGGCATTCCAACATCGTTGGAGTGCCCGTTCGCTTTGGGCGGTCCGTCGCACATATTCCTGTAAAGAATGTCGAATCCGGGCTTCCTTGTCCGCTTGGCGGCGTGCGCTTGCATCCAGCGGCGCATGACCCCATAACGGTGCCGAAGGTCGTTCGCCCACCATGGCGGGGGCCGCGAATATCGACCGGAGCCCCCATGACCACCGATCTTGCCGTCAGCGTCCTCCCCGAATTGCCTGTGCTGCCGCTGCGCGATGTCGTGGTGTTTCCCAGCATGGTCATCCCGCTGTTCGTCGGTCGCGAGAAATCGATCAAGGCGCTCGATATCGCGATGGATCTCGACAAGCGCATCCTGCTGGTCGCGCAGAAATCGCCCGAGACCGACGATCCGGGCGCGGCCGATCTCTACGAAGTCGGTACGCTCGCCCAAGTATTGCAATTGCTGAAACTGCCCGACGGCACCATCAAGGTGCTGGTGGAAGGCGTTTCGCGCGTGCGCGTGAAACAGGTACGCGAGTTCGACGGCGCGCTCGCCGGCAAGGCGGATCTGCTGGACGCCGCGGAACAGCGCGACCCGCGTGAGGTCGAGGCGATCGTGCGTTCGCTGATGGGGCTGTTCGAGCAGTACATCAAGACCAATCGCAAGCTGCCGCCGGAACTGATGCAGACTCTGTCGGGTATCGATGAGCCGAACCGGCTGGCCGACACCATTTCCGCGCATCTGAGCGTGCGTCTCGCCGAAAAGCAGCGCCTGCTCGAAGCGGTCGATGTCGCCCAGCGCCTGGAACTGCTGGTCGGTCTGGTCGACGGCGAAATCGATGTGCAGCAGTTGGAAAAGCGCATCCGCGGCCGGGTGAAGTCGCAGATGGAGAAGAGCCAGCGCGAGTACTACCTCAACGAACAGATGAAGGCGATCCAGAAAGAACTGGGCGACCTCGACGACGCGCCCAACGACATCGAGGACATCACCCGCAAGATCGCCGAAGCCGGCATGCCCAAGCCTGTGGAAACCAAGGCCAAGGCCGAGCTCAACAAGCTCAAGCAGATGTCGCCGATGTCCGCGGAAGCCGCGGTGGTGCGCAATTATCTGGATTGGCTGCTGGGCGTGCCGTGGAAGAAACGCACCAAGATCCGCAAGGATCTGAAGGTTGCGCAGGAAACCCTGGACGCCGATCATTACGGACTCGAAAAAGTCAAAGAGCGCATCCTCGAATATCTCGCGGTGCAGACCCGCGTGAAACACATGAAGGGCGCGATCCTGTGCCTGGTCGGCCCGCCGGGTGTGGGCAAGACGTCGCTTGGGCAGAGCATCGCCAAGGCGACCAACCGCAAATTCGTGCGTATGTCGCTGGGCGGGGTGCGCGACGAGGCCGAAATCCGAGGCCATCGCCGGACCTATGTCGGTTCGATGCCGGGTCGCATTGTCCAGAACCTCACCAAGGCCGGCACCAAGAATCCGCTGTTCGTGCTGGACGAGATCGACAAGATGTCGATGGACTTCCGCGGCGACCCCTCGTCCGCGCTGCTGGAAGTGCTGGATCCCGAGCAGAACAGCGCATTCAACGACCACTATCTGGAAGTCGATTTCGATCTGTCCGAAGTGATGTTCGTCGCGACCTCCAATTCGCTCAACATCCCCGGCCCGCTGCTCGATCGCATGGAAGTGATCCGCATCCCGGGTTACACCGAAGAAGAAAAGCTCAACATCGCCGAACGCTATCTGTTGCCGAAACAGTTGAAAGCGAACGGCCTGAAAGCCGGCGAGTTGAAGATCGCCCAGGATGCGATCCGCGACATCGTTCGCTATTACACGCGTGAGTCCGGCGTGCGCAACCTCGAGCGCGAGATCTCGAAGATCTGCCGCAAGGTGGTCAAGGAGATCGCTCTGGCCGGTGCGCAGAAGTCGGGCAAGGGCGTGAAGGCGGTCTCCGTTTCGTCGAAGAACCTCGACAAGTACTTGGGCGTTCGACGCTTCGATTTCGGTCGCGCCGAAAGCGACAACGAAATCGGCATGGTCACGGGCCTGGCCTGGACCGAAGTTGGCGGCGATCTGCTGCAGATCGAATCCACGCTGATGCCTGGCAAGGGCCAGTTGATTCTCACCGGCCAGCTCGGCGACGTGATGAAGGAATCCGCATCTGCGGCGCTGTCGGTCGTGCGTTCGCGCGCGGAACGGCTCGGAATCGATGTCGATTTCCTGCAGAAGATCGATGTCCATCTGCACGTGCCGGACGGCGCGACGCCGAAGGATGGCCCCAGCGCGGGCGCTGCGATGACCACGGCGCTGGTGTCGGCGCTGACGAAGGTGCCGGTGCGTTCGGACATCGCGATGACCGGCGAGATTACGCTGCGGGGCAAGGTCACTGCGATCGGTGGGTTGAAGGAGAAATTGTTGGCCGCGCTGCGCGGTGGCATCCGCACCGTCCTGATTCCGGAAGAGAACCGCAAGGATCTCGCCGACATCCCGAAGACAGTCACCGATCAGATCAGGATCGTGCCGGTGCGCTGGATCGATGAAGTGCTGGATCTCGCGCTCGAACATCCGATCGCGCCGGCCGCGGCCGACAAAAATGCGAAGAAGGATGCGCGTCCGGCTGCGCGCAAACGCGCGAAGCCCGCTGCGTCGAATCGCCGCGAAGAAAGAAAACACTGAACCTGCACTGATCGGAAGATGCTGTCCTGATGACGGCATCTTTCGCATTTTCACCGTGTTTTCACGCTTTTTAGAGGGTTTTTTGTTGCGTGGGGGTAACCCCGCTGGTATAACGGTCGCCTGTCGCCGCGGCATTGCCCGCGTCGTTTCCTGGGTCGAACGTGCGGAGCCGCGTTCCTGTCGCTATCTGTCGACAACCTCTTCTTTTCAACCGATATGGGAGTCTCAACATGAACAAAGCCGAGCTCATCGACGCGATCGCCGGTGCCGCAGAATTGTCCAAGGCCGATGCCGGTCGCGCGCTCGACGCGACCGTTGCCGCCATCACCAAAGCGCTGCAGAAAGGCGATACCGTGACCGTGATCGGCTTCGGTTCTTTCGTTGTCCGCGAACGCGCGGCGCGTACCGGTCGCAATCCGAAGACGGGCGAAGAACTGCAGATCCCGGCTTCCAAGAATCCGGTCTTCAAGGCTGGCAAAGCGCTGAAGGATGCCGTAAACTGACCAGCTCTTCTCGTTGGGGTGCTTAGCTCAGCGGTAGAGCGTCTCCTTTACACGGAGAGGGTCGGGGGTTCGAAACCCTCAGCACCCACCAGAGGCGTATAGAAAGTCGAACAAAAGGTCGAAAAGTATTCCGTTCGATCATCGAACTGCGGTAAAATCTGCAGTGTTGCAGGGTAAAATGCGGAGTGGTAGTTCAGTCGGTTAGAATGCTGGCCTGTCACGCCGGAGGTCGCGGGTTCGAGTCCCGTCCACTCCGCCACTATCAAGTAAACGCCCATAAATCAATGATTTGTGGGCGTTTTGCTTTCTACGCACTTGGACACTCGCTAGGACACTTCCTATGCGAGTTGCTCACTATCTTGTGCGAGGCTCTTCCGGCCTCTTCTACGTTCGCCTGCGCGTCCCGAAGGACTTGTGCGATGTCCTGGCGCGAAGATCATCAAGCGCGCCACAGGGACGCGCTGCGCGCGTGCGGCGCTTGCCTGTGCGCTGGTTCTGCAAGCCCGATATGCTCGGGCCTTTGACGCCATTCGCCGTGGGGAGCACATGGCCAAGCCGCCCTCGATCGAGGACATCCGGGCGAACTTGCGCGAGGGGCGCGGTTCGGACTACGTCATTGAGCAAGGGCCGGGTGGTCTGCGCATCGAGGCCACGGACCAAGCCGACCACGATCGCGCCATGCAGGCCTTGGAACATATCGGGCGGGTAGGGCCGTGGGCCGTAGCGGTCGCGCCGCCCACGACCCCTGTGGCGCCAGCCAGCCTGGTCAAGGACATGGACGAGGCAATCCGGATGTGGGTCTCGACCCTGCCCAACGCTACCCCTGGTCATCGCAAGAACTCCAAGGCCCAAGAGAGCAAGGTGCGCGATTTCTACACCTGGAAGCTGGGCAAGACCGGCGGCCCCTTTGCGGTCAACAGCATCACTCGGGTCGAGTGCGCTGAATTCTTCGTCCATAACAAGCTCACGACCACCAAGCGGGGCGCGGCGCCGGCGCCGCGGACCATCGAGAACAAGTTCTTGGCCCTGATTGAGTTCCTGAATTGGGCGCAGACCTCATCGTTCTATCCCAAAGGGGACAACCCGGCGACCGACCACGCCAATGTGGCCAAGAAGGATCGCAATCGCCGCGCCAAGACGCACGGCTGGCAGGCGTTCGCTGGCCCGGATCTTTGATTCTGTGGCCTACAAGAGCATGCGCAGCGAGGATGCGCGCTGGCTGCCGCTCATGGCGCTTTACACGGGTGCGCGTTCCAACGAGCTTGCTCATCTCGAAATCGAAGATTGCTTCGATTTCTTGGGTCAGCCCGTTTTCGACTTCAACTTCCTGGGGCCGCACAAGAGCCTGAAAACCGATGCCAGCGAGCGCAAGACCCCGGTGCATCCAGATCTGCTCGCTTTGGGTCTCTGGGAGCGTGTGGAGAGGCTGCGCAAGGCGGGTGAGACTAAGCTGTTCCCGGGTCTGACGTTCACGGCAGAGAACGGCCCGGCCAACGCAGGGCAGAGCGCGTTCACCCGCCATCTGGAACGGTTGGGCATCACTGCGCGCGGCGCGGGCATCGTGGGGCTGCACAGCTTCCGCGATACGGTGATCAACACCTTGACCTTGGCTGGTGTGCACGAGGAAGTGCGCAAGCAGTATGTGGGGCACGAGTCCGGCAGCACGGATGATCACCATACGTCTTATGGGATTGACCTGCTGCCGGCGGGGCTGGCGAAGCACTGCCATCCACCGCTTTCATTCGGGATCGATTTGAAAGAACTGCGCGTTCTGCTGCGTTGAAATTCTATGTCAGCGGCAATTGAAACTTTACTTATCCCGTTTCTCGACCTGATTTTTTGTCCGTCAGATGGAAGTGCGGTATCTCCGTAGAGCTCGCGTGAACAGTGATGGATAAGGACTGGCCGATAGCATTACAGGGGTGCAATCGAATGGAAATTCCAGTTATTACGGGGCGACAGTTCGCGACCAAGTTTGCGCTCAGGCCGCAACAGTTCTCGTGGTTTCTTGGCGCAGGCGCTTCCGCCAGCGCTGGCATTCCCACTGGCTATGACATGATCGTTGACTTCAAAGCCACTTTGTTTTGCCAGCAAACGAGAATACCGCGGCGTGAGCTGGACTCGACTGATCCAATGTGGGTCGCCAGGATCGATCAATATTTCGCCCAGCAAGGCACGCTACCGCCCGCAGGCGATGCTATTGAGAGTTCCCTAACGAACGACATCACCAAAGTGTAGCCTGCTTCCAACACGCAGCGATAATTGAAGGCCGTTTTTGCGCGCTCTTGAGTTTGTTTCTCGATGTGGCTTGCAGTTCGGCGAGGTTATTCGGACAGTAGTTGGCCATCGCATGCCGCTTCAGCCATGCCCACAAGTATTCGACAGGATTCAGATCAGGTGCGTATTGCGGCAGGAACGCAATCTGGATTTCGCCGTTGATCGCATCAAGGTACTCGCGAACCAATCGGCTTCGGTGTGCCTTCAAGCCATCCCAGATCACCAGCAAGGGCTGCTTCAAGTGAGTCTTGAGCGCCTTGAGGAAGGCAACAACCTCTTCCTTCTTGATACTGCCATCGTGCAACCGGAACAGGACATTGCTGCGTGTCAGCCCGGCGATCACCGAGACGTGATTCCAATTGAAGTGAAATTGGATGACGGGAGTCTCGCCCTTGGGTGCCCAGGTGCGCACCCGAGTAGGCCGTTCGCTCAAGCCAGACTCGTCGATAAAGACGATTAAACGACCTTGGCGCTTGGCTTTTTTTTAAGTGCGGGCCACGTTCGACGTTTGCAATGCAGCACCGCCTCCTCGTTACGCTCAATCGCTCGCTTTTCTGGCTTCTGCGGGCTAAAGCCC
>JBKJTC010000296.1:0-18671 GCA_046590925.1 Lysobacteraceae bacterium
CGAAGCCAAGTCCAAGTTCGCAATGCTCAATCCGTCCGACTCGATCGTGGATTGGGTTCTGAAAACGGTGCCGACCATGGGCGCCGGCTGGTGTCCGCCGGGCATGCTCGGCATCGGCATCGGCGGCACCGCCGAGAAAGCGATGCTGCTGGCGAAGGAAGCGCTGATGGAGCCGATCGATATCGTCGATCTGCAGGCCCGCGGCGCGTCGAACCGCGCCGAGGAGCTGCGGCTGGAGCTGTACGACAAGGTCAACGCGCTGGGCATCGGCGCGCAGGGCCTGGGCGGTTTGACCACGGTGCTCGATATCAAGGTCAAGGATTACCCGACCCACGCCGCCAACTTGCCCATCGCGCTGATTCCGAACTGCGCGGCTACGCGCCACGCGCATTTCACCCTCGACGGCAGCGGCCCGGTGATGCTGGACCCGCCGTCGCTGGCCGACTGGCCGGAACTCACCTACGACGCCAGCAAGGGCCGTCGGGTGAATCTGGATACGGTCACGCCCGAAGATGTCGCCAGTTGGAAACCGGGCGATGTGCTGCTGCTCAACGGCAAGCTGCTCACCGGCCGCGACGCCGCGCACAAGCGCATGGTCGAGATGCTCGACAAGGGCGAGGCGCTGCCGGTCGATTTCAAGGGCCGCTTCATCTATTACGTCGGCCCGGTCGATCCGGTGCGCGACGAAGTGGTCGGCCCCGCCGGCCCCACCACCGCCACGCGCATGGACAAGTTCACCGAACAGGTGCTGGCGCAGACCGGCTTGCTGGGCATGGTCGGCAAGGCCGAACGCGGCCCCGCCGGCATCGACGCGATCAAGAAGCACAAGTCGGTGTATCTGATGGCCGTCGGCGGTGCCGCATATCTGGTATCGAAGGCGATCAAGGCCTCGCGCGTCGTCGGTTTCGCCGACCTCGGCATGGAAGCGATCTACGAATTCACCGTCGAGGATATGCCGGTGACCGTCGCCGTCGATTCCACCGGCGAATCGGTCCACAAGACCGGGCCGCGCGAGTGGCAGGCGAGGATCGGCAGGATTCCGGTCGTGGTGGAATAAAGCCCGTCGGGAAGACGACGTCGCCGAAAAGAAAAGCCCGCACTGGATGCGGGCTTTCTTTATCCGGGCGATGCGGAAACGATCAGTACAGCTTCGCGCGATTGTTGGCGATGCGGACGTTGGAACCCTCGCGGATGCCATTCAGATCGTCCTGCGAGACCACGACCTCGCGGCCGTCGCGCATGCGCACGAAGATGTTGTAGCCGGTGCCGGCGCGATTCTGGATCGTGTTGCCGATCACGCCGCCCGCCACCGCGCCACCGACGGTGGCGGTGTTCTGCTTGCCGTCGCTGTCGGTGCGGTTCTTCGCCAGCTCGCGGGCGGCCAGCCCGCCGATCACCGCGCCGACGACCGCACCTGTAGCGTTGGGCGTGCGGCTGCCTGCGCCCTGTTCGATGCGGGTCACGGTGCCGCAGTCGTAACACGATGTCTGCGAATTGCCGTATGCGGAGCCGCTGCCGCTGGAATAACCGCTGGACGGGCTGGTGGCGCAGCCAGCAAGCGAGAGCGTGGAGACAGCGAGCGCAGCGACAAGAATTTGGGTTTTCATTTCGACCTCCGGAACATGGTTGGGCGTGGAGACGTTAGCTCCGTGGCCGAACCCTATGCCGCGTCGGATGAACACGCCGGAACCGTGTGAGATGCACGGCGGTTTCGTTCAAGATGCCCGCCGCTTTTCATATGCCGCGGAAATACACGTCCACATAATCGGTGACCGGGTCGCAGGGATTGGTCATCTCCTGCATCCGCCAGTATTTGCGCGCGCCCTTGGTCTTGAAGGTGAAGGTGCCGCTGCGTTTGCATTCGGCGCCGTCGGCGATGTGGTTGACGCGGGTCGTGATGTCGCCGACGAAGACGAAACCATCCCGGCTCGCGGAAACGATCTTTCCCGAAAGACGCACATAGTCGCCGGCATTCTCGCCTTCGCCGTTCTGTTCGCCGCTCAACGACAGGGTGTCGTCATTGTCTTCGACGACGACCTTGCCGGCGCGGCTCAGATCGCCCCAGCCCAGCCACTGCAGGGTCAGGGCGTGATCGCCCACCAGTCTGGCCCGCGCGGCGGGATCCAGACCGTTGCTCGAAGTCGAGGCGAACGCCAGTGAGGACAAGCCGGCGAGGGACAGGCCGGCGAGGAGCAGGCCAAGTGCGAATCCGGTTTCATGACGCATGTCGAGCGATCCTTTGATGTAGATGTTCGAAGATGGAATACAGCGTCGTGCATGAATCGATGCGCTGTTTCCGCGATCAGGGCGCGCCGACGCCCGGCTGCAGCAGATTCGCCCCAGCAGCGTCCGCCCGCGCTTCGGCGACCTGCACATCGATTTCGCGATTGACCGACGTGTCCACGCCGTTGTGCAGCGTTTCGTCCGTCGTTTCCAGTTCCGGCGCGTCGCGTTCGCGCGAGGTCACGACGTGATAGGTCGTGCGCGGTGCTTCGATACCGGCATTCGCGAACGTGGCCTTGACCTGGCGGATCGCTTCGCTGCGGACTTTACCCAGATCGCTTTCGTGCTGGTTCACCCAGCCGTAGAAACGCAGTTGGATGCCGGCCGCGCCGAATTCGACGACCGTCCACGCGGGGTCGGGTTCGTCGAGCACGCCTTCGACTTTCGCGATCGCGGTCATCGCCATGGTCTGGGCCTCGCGGATCGACTGGCTGCCGTCGATCAGCATACTGAAATCGAAGCGGCGTTTCGGATTCTTGCTGTAGTTCAGCACCACCGATTTGAACACCAGACTGTTCGGCAACTGCAGGTGATTGCCGTCGAGGGTCATGAGTACGGTCGCGCGCGAGTTGACCGAAATCACCTTGCCTTCGCGATTGTCGATCACCACGTGCTCGCCCGGCTCGAACGGCCGCCGCACGCTCAGCAGGATACCGGCGATGTAGTTCTCGGCGATATCGCGGAACGCGAAACCCAGCACCAGGCCGACGACGCCGGCGGAGCCGAGCACCGCGCCGACCACCGAGGTCAGGCCGATCAGATCCAGCGCGATCAGCACGCCCATCAGGATGATCACGGTGCGCACGATCATCCGCAGCAGTCCGCTCATGTACGGATTCTGCGAACGCAGCTTGACCAGATGCAGGCGATTGCCGATGAATCGCGAGGTCCAGTTCGCGATCAACAGCACCAGCAGCGCGAGGATCAGCAGCGGGATGCGTTCGAGCAGACGCACAAGCGAATCGTTGGCGTTGTCGAGCATCGAGTCGAAACAGTCGCCGAGGTTGCGGATGCTGCAGAGGCTCGGTGCCTGCGCGGCCGGGGCTGCGGGCGCTGGATTCGCTGCCGCCGGCCTGGTGCCGGCGATGATCAGGGTAGGTGCTGCGGTGGCGCTGGCGGTACAAAGCGCCAGCAGTGCGAGCAGGCAACACGTCGTGAAACAGCGGAGCAGGGAAGCGGATGCTGTCATGCGTTCAAAAATACCAGGCGAAGAAGAACAGGCCGATCATGGCGAATGCCAGCGCGAGCTTCGACACCACGCCGAAGAGGATGCCGAGCCAGGTGCCCAGGCCTATTTTCGCGGCCTGGCCGACTTCGGTGCGGTCGAGCTTGCGCCGGTACATCAGTTCACCGATGACCGCACCGATGAAAGGCGCCACGAACACGCCGATGAGGCCGAAGAACAGTCCTGCGACCGTGCCGATCATGGCGCCGACGACGGCGTGGCGGCTGGCGCCGACGCGTTTGGCGCCCATCGCGGTGGCCGCGAAATCGATCCCCAGCGAGAGCACGGTCAGCACGCCCAGGATGACCAGCGTCAGCGCGCTGATCCGCTCGAAACCATCGACCCAGGCGGCCAGCAACATGCCGCCGAATACCAGCGGCAGGCCCGGCAATGCGGGCAGGATCACGCCGGCCACGCCGATCACGATCAGGATGGCGGCGAGAACATAAAGAAGAACGGTGTAATCCATGGGGAATCCAGGCGCGGAGGGTAAGGGCGCGTGCGCGGCATGATGGCATGCCGATGCGGGCGGCCGCATCCGGGGCCTGAACGGGGACGGCCCGTCGAAGCGGGCCGTCGAGAGTGCATCCGGTAGGCCGTCTCCCGGCAACTGCAGCGGTCAGTTCTGCGCCGGCGTGTTCTCGGCGAAGTATTCGTGACTGTCGGCGTTGTCGACCGCCAGGGTCGGATTGCTGATCGCCAGACTCTGCGCGAGACCTTGACCATAGGCATGATCGTCGGTGTCGGCCACCACCGTGAAGTGGCTCATCTCATGGATCAGGGTGCCGGCCTTGGAGTCGGTGCCGATCAGCGGTGCGGACCAGAACGCGTTGCAGACGAAGATCTGATAAGGCTGGTTCTTGATGACGTAAGCGTAATAGTTGTCGTTGCAGCCGCAGTTGATGGTGACCTGGCCGCCGGTCTGATCCATCGCGTTGTCGATGGCCACGAAATGCTGCTGCGCGGTGGCGTAGCGGCTGCTGGTATATGCGCCGAACCAGGTGGTGTAGCGCGCGCCCGTGGTGCCGGCGTTGAGATAGCCCTTGGCGCGCTCGGAATACGTGCGCGCCGACAGCACGGCATTGCCGATGGTGGCGATCTGCGAAGCGCTGCAGGCGACGGTGCTGATGCCGAGCACATCGGACAGTTCCGGGTTTGCCGGCAGTACCGGGCTGATGCGGCGGCCGCTGGGGAAGGTGGCGCGCTGGTCGAGCATGCTTTGATTCAGCATGCTCCGATCCAGCACGATCCGGATCGGCGCGCCCTGCGCGATCATCGGCAGCCCGTTGCGCTGCTGCAGACGGATGCCGCCGGACAGCGAGGCGTACTGCAGCGGCGCCGCGTAGGTCACGGTGTAATGGCCCGCTTTCGACAGATCGTAGGCGGCGCCCAGCTCGACGACGCTGCGGTAACTGCGGCCCGCGCGCAGGATCGCGAAATCCTCTGCGGTGGGCACGCCGCGTTTGATCATCGCGCCTTCGAAACCGACTTCCACGCCGTCGTGGGTGATCCGGAACAGGTTCGAGCGCTGCACGTCGATGGGCAATTGCCATTTCGGGATGCGCAGCGTCCGGCTGCTGGTATTGGTGAGCGTGACTTCGACCTTGTCCGCACCGAGCGAGATCACGCTGACCCGCAGCGGATTCGCCTGCGGTTTTTGTCTGAGCGTCGGGGTGGCCATGGCGACGGCGAAAACGCCGGTGGCGAGCGCACTGAAGGCGAGGACGCTGCCCGCAAGCCGGGTAGGTGTGAGCGACATGATGATTCCCCCTGTGCGGACACGGTCCGCAGTGACTGACCCGCATCATATCGGGGTCGGCCGGTCGTGGCATCTGCCCGGAAATCCAGGGGCGCGTTCAGGAAAGTGGCTACCCGCCGGGACTGCTCGCGGAAAGAAGAACGGCCCGCCGAAGCGGGCCGTCCGGTGACGCGTGATTGACGCGCTATGTCGATGGATCAGTTCTGCGCCGGGGTGTTCTCGGCGAAATACTCGTGGTTGTCGGCGTTGTCCAGGGCGCGGGTGGGGTTGCTGGTCGCCAGGCTCCTGGCGGCGCTCTGGCCGTAGGCCCAGTCGTCGGTGCCCGCCACCACGTTGAAGTGGCTCATCTCGTGGATCAGGGTGCCGGCCTTGGAATCGGTGCCCGTGTTCGGCGCGTTCCAGAACGCGTTGCACACGTAGATCTGATACGGCTGGGTCGGATAGACATACGCGTAGTAATTCTGGTTGCAACCGCAGTTGATGGTGATCTGGCCGCCGCTCTGGTCCATCGCGCTGTCGATCGCCGCGAAATGCTGCTTTGCGGTGGCGTAACGGCTGGAGGTGTAGGCGCCGAACCAGCTCGTGTAGCGCGGGCCGGTCTTGTTGGCGTTGAGGTAGCCCTTGGCGTTCTCGGAGTAGCTACGCGCCGAGTTCACGGCGGTGCCGGCCGTCGTCGTGCGCGCGCTGGTGCAGCCGACATAGTTCACGCCGTTCACGACAGCCGTCGTTCCGACAGGTTTGGCGGCGGCGGAGATCCGCAGACGCTGCGTCGGCGTGGCTTCGCCGCCTTCCACCCAGATCTGCAGCGGTGCGCTCTGGGCGACCATCGGCAGGCCGTTGGCATGCTTCAGCATCGCGCCGCCCGACATCGACGCGAATTGCAGAGGCGCGCCGAAGGCGATGTTGTAGGCGCCTTTCTGCGACAGATCGTAGGCTTCGCCGAGATCGACGGTCGCCTTGTGGCTCTGGCCGGGGCGCAGGATCGCGAAATCCGCCGCGGTCGGCATGGCGCGCTTGATCATGCGGCCTTCGTAACGGACTTCTTCGCCGTCGCGGCTGATCGCGAACAGGTTGGATTCGGCGACCGTCGACGGCAGCTGCCATTTCGGGATCCGCGCGGTCTTGTGGCTGGTGTTGGTTACCACGACTTCGACGACACCGTCGCCCAGCGACAGCATGCTGATGCGCAGCGGGTTGGCTCTTTCCACTCGCGCCGCGGCTTCGGCCGCGGCGAACACGCTGGCGATGCCGGCGGCGAGAACCGTCGCGGTACCGATGGTGATCAAGATATTCCGATTCATTCCTTTGCCCCAGTAGTCAATAGAAAAGCCCGCGGATGCGGGCGACTCCGAGCATAGGCGGCGCGGTATGCCGCCGCAAGCTGCCGTGCAGCAACGGCGGCTACGACCGATGGGCGACGCTGTCCGGACGTGCCCGGACAGCGTCCCGTCCCTCAGCGGAAGTCCTGGTGACAGCCCTTGCAGCTCTCGCCGATCTTGGTCGCGACCGCATTCACGCCTTCGCAGTTGAGCGGCGGCGCCGACAGCGCGGCGTCGAGCGCGGCGCGCATGCCGCTGGCCTGCTTGACGAAGCGTTCGTCGTCGCTGAGGTCAGGGAATGCCCGCTCCAGATCGTCGGCCATGGTCCGCAGGCCCTTGAGATGCGGGATGACGTCGGTGGCGTTGCAGCGGTTTTCGGCGGCCTTCGATCCCAACTGTTTCAGATGCCATGCCTGCACATGCATCACGCTGTCGGGAAAATGGTCGCGGCGCTCGTCGAGGGTGCGCATCAGCATCACCACGGCGATCGCACCCAGCACCAGTCCCAGAATGAAGACGAAGAAGTAGCGCCCGAAAGCGGAAGACTTGGGGCGGGTTTGCTCGGGCGTGGTCGACATGCGGCGGCTCCTGGCGGGTGGGCGAAAACATACCACGCCGGGCGATGCGTCCTGTTTGCCCGTCCCGGTGGGGCGCTCCGTTAAACTGCACGGATGAACGAAAGCCTGATCGAACAACGTGTGCTCGACGAACGCTGGACCGAACGATTCGGCGGCATCGACCGGCTTTACGGCGCGGGTGCGCTGGCGCGCTTTGCCGGCTGCCACGTCGCGGTGGTCGGTCTGGGCGGGGTGGGTTCCTGGCTGGTCGAGGCGCTGGCGCGCAGCGGTGTGGGCCGGCTGACCCTGATCGACGCCGATGATCTGTGCGTCTCCAATACCAATCGCCAACTGCCGGCGCTCGAAGGGCAATACGGCCGCAACAAGGCCGTGGCCGTGGCCGAGCGTTGCCGCGCCATCAACCCCGGCATGACGGTCGACCCCGTCTTGAGTTTCCTCACCCCATCGAATCTGGAAGAGGTGCTTGGCCGCGGGTACGACCTCGTGATCGACGCCTGCGACAGTTTCCGCACCAAGGTCGAAGCCATCGCCTGGTGCCGGCGCCGCAAGATTCCGATGATCACCGTCGGCGCCGCCGGCGGCCGGCTCGATCCCACGCTTGTGCGCGTGCGCGATCTTTCGCGCACCGAGCACGACGCGATGCTGGCGCTGATCCGCAGGAAGCTGCGCGGCGAGTTCAATTTCCCGAAAAATCGCCAGCGTTACTTCGGCGTGCCCGCGATCTATTCGCTTGAGAACGTGCAGTACCCGCAGGCCGATGGCAGCGTGTGCGGGCTGCGCCCGAAGTTGGGCGCGGACGCGGCGCTGAAACTCGACTGCGGCGCAGGCCTGGGTGCCGCGACGCATATCACCGGCGCGTTCGCGTTCGTGGCGGCGGGGAAGGCCTTGGAAATGTTGTTGAAGCGGTAGACCGCTTCTGTAGAGCGGGCTGACCAGCCATTCGGCTGTTAAACACCAGCCCGCTGCGCCTCTTCGGATATCGATCAGCGGGCTGAAGCCCGCTTTACGGAGATTGCGGCATCAACCCGAACAACCGCTCCGCATTCGCCGAAGTCGCCCGGGCGACGACCTCCGGCTCGACACCGCGCAGCGCGGCGATGGTGTCGCAGACCGTCGTCAATCGCGCAGGCTCGTTGCGCTGTCCACGATGGCCGCTGTCGGGCTGATCGGGCGCGTCGGTTTCCAGCAGTAGATAATCGATCGGAAGCTGCGCGGCGAGCGTGCGCAGGCGGTTGGCGCGTTCATAGGTGACCGGGCCGCCCAGACCGATCAGGAAACCGAGGTCGAACAATCGCTTCGCCTGATCGGCGCTGCCTGAAAAACTGTGCACCACGCCGCGCAGCGGGCCGAAGCGGCGGACCGCCGCCATCACTTGATCCACCGCGCGCCGCGCATGCACGATCACAGGCAAGTCGAAGTCGCGGGCCAGGCGCAGTTGGCCGTCGAAATAGAGCGATTGTTGCGCGACATCGAGATCCTCGACGAAGAAATCCAGCCCGCATTCGCCAACGGCCACCGGGCGCTCGCGTTCGATCCAGTCGCGCAGTGCGATCAGGTGTTCCGGGCGATGTTCGGCCAGATACATCGGATGCAGCCCGTAAGCCGCGTATAGACCCGCGTCTGTGGCGCAGACTTCACGCAGATTCGGCCAGGCGGCAGCGCTCACCGCCGGCACGATCTGCCGCATCACGCCCGCAGCATGGGCACGCGCCAGTGCCGCGTCGCGATCGGCGTCGAATTCGGGGGCGTCGAAATGCGAGTGGCTGTCGAAAAGCATGAGAACGATGGAAACGGGGCAGTCAGCGCACGCGTTCGCCTTCGATCGGCGGTTTCGACAAGGGCGCTTCCGATTTCCGCTGCCGCCAGTTCGCGAGCAGCAGAGTGCCCAGGCCGAAGACGATTTCGTCGAGGAAGGGGATCGGGTCGAGGCCGGGCGGCAACAGCACGCTGAAAATGAGGAGGCCGGCCGTGATCTTGAACAGCGTGGGATATTTGAGTTTCCGCGCCCAGTTGAGAAAAGGACCAATAAGAAATCTCATGGCGATGGGCTCCGACGACGAGGAATACGCAAACGCTAGCACGCACCACTGCTTTCTGTGGGTGCGATTCAGGATTTTGTCATGCATGTCCGGTTGGGCCGGGCCTTGTTCAGCTTGAAGGTGCTGCAATCCCTGCCGAAAGCTGGATTCGTCCAACGGAGGTTTCACCATGAACAACAACACATTGGCTATCGCACTCGCTTCGCTGCTGGTGGGCGGTGTCGCCACCGCAGCCTATTTCAACAACCGTACTCCCGCATCCGCTTATTCGTTTGCCGATGCGGATCTAGCGAAGCCCGCATCTTCAGACATGATCGAGGATGACCGGCGCATCGACGATTCGGTCATTCCCGTGGCCGGCAGGCTTGAATATGCCGAAGTGCTCGCCGCAAAGCCGGTGACCACAAGCGAACAGCTCTACGCCACGGTGATCGGCACCGACCCGGTGCGCGAGACCCTCAACGGCACCGCGCCGCGCGAGGTCTGCGAAGACGTCGCCGTGCAGGATCGTCTGCCGGAGCGTGATGGCAACGTCGGCGGCACCGTGGCCGGCGCGCTGATCGGCGGCCTGGTGGGCAATCAGGTCGGCGACGGCAACGGCCGCAAGGCCGCGACCGTGGCCGGCGCTGCGGCTGGCGGCTATATCGGCAATCGCGTCGACCGCAATCACGTGGGTGGAAAAGTGACGACGCGCACCGAGCGTCAGTGCCGCACGGTCTCCGAAGCCACCACCAGCAGCCGGACGGTGGCCTGGAACGTGACCTACCGCAATCCGGACGGCAGCACCGACACCATGCGTACCGACCGCAAGCCGGGCAGCCGCATTCCGTTGGGCACCGAAAAGACCGTGATCGGCTACGACGTGACCTACCGCTACAAGGGTCAGGAACAGCAACTGCGGATGGACGAGAAGCCGGGCGCGCGACTGCCGGTGATCGACGGTCAGGTGGTGACCCAGGTCGCGGCTGCGGGCGGTGCCGATCGGGGTTGACGTTCGACAGCGCGTCGCGGCCGGCCCCTTGGCTGGCGAAGATTCATGGCGGGGCCGGAGCGATCCGGCCCCGTCTTTTTGTGGGTTGGGCGAAATCGCGTGCTTCCGGCGGGAAATCGTCGTTTCGCCGGACCGGGCTGCGCAGTTCGCAGGTACCGTCTGGGCAGGATGCCCCCTTACAATGGCGCATTGCCCAAATCGGTCCCGAAACCATGGCGCTGCACCCCTACGATCTGTACGACATCCGTTCCATGCTCAGCGAAGAAGAGCGTGCGGTGCAGGACACCGTTGCACGCTTCACCGATGAACGAGTGCTGCCGATCATCGGCAAGGCCTTCGACGATGGCCGTTTCCCGCACGAACTGGTGCCCGAAATCGCCGAACTGGGCCTGCTGGGTTCGTCCCTGCCGGAACAGTACGGCTGCGCCGGCCTCAACGCCGTCAGCTACGGCCTGATCTGCCAGGAGCTGGAGCGTGGCGACTCGGGCATCCGCAGCTTCGTCAGCGTGCAGTCGTCGCTGTGCATGTATCCGATCTACGCCTACGGATCGGAAGAACAGCGCCAACGCTGGCTGCCGGACATGGCCGCAGGCAAGAAAATCGGCTGTTTCGGCCTGACCGAACCCCACGGCGGCTCGGACCCGGCGAACATGAAGACCCACGCCAAGCGCGACGGCGGCGACTGGGTCATCAACGGCTCGAAGATGTGGATCACCAACGGCAGCCTCGCCGATGTCGCGATCATCTGGGCGATGACCGACGAGGGCATTCAGGGTTTCCTGATCGAAAAGGACATGCCCGGCTTCACCGCCCAGGAAATCAAACACAAGATGAGTCTGCGCGCTTCGGTCACCAGCGCGCTGTTCTTCGACAACGTGCGCGTGCCCGACAGCAATCGCCTGCCGAACGTGAAGGGTCTGAAGGGCCCGCTCGGCTGCCTCACGCAGGCCCGTTATGGCATCACCTGGGGTCCGATCGGCGCGGCCATCGCCTGCCTGGACGAAGCGTTGCGCTACGGCAAGGACCGGATCCTCTTCGACCGCCCGCTTACCGCCAATCAGGCCGTGCAGCTCAAACTCGCCGACATGGCCCGCCGGATCACCATGGCGCAGCTGCTGTCGCTGCAGCTCGGCCGCCTGAAGGACGCCGGCAACATGCAGCCGACCCAGGTCAGCCTGGCGAAGTGGAACAATGTGCGCATGGCCATCGACATCGCCCGCGAAGCGCGCGACATCCTGGGCGGCGCCGGCATCACCACCGAGCATTGCCCGATCCGTCACGCGCTGAATCTCGAATCGGTCATCACCTACGAAGGCACCGAGACGGTGCATCAACTGGTGGTCGGTCGCGAGTTGACCGGCATCAACGCATTTTGATCGTTCTCCATTCTCCCCTCGGGAGAAGCGCCTGCCCCCGCGAAGGCGGGGGTGCCCGAAGGGCGGATGAGGGTGCGGCGGAGCGACGGCAGTGAATCATTGCAGGGCGATACAACTCCGGATGATGGGATCGCGTCGTTGAAACCGCGTTGTCAGACCGGACCCTCTCTTCAACCCCTCTCCCGATGGGAGAGGGGCTCAGGACATCCCGTGTGAACACTCCCGATCTGCAACTCGAAACCGAACGCCTCATCCTGCGGATTCCACAGCTCGAGGATTTCGAGCGCTATGCCGAATTCCTCGCTCACGATGCTTCGCGGAGCATCGGCGGCCCGCATCCGCGCGGCGACGCGTGGCGACGCTTCCTGCAGATGCCGGGTGCGTGGGCATTGCAGGGATTCGCGATGTTTTCGGTGATCGAAAAAAGCGGCGGCCGGTGGGTGGGACAAGCGGGCCCATGGCAACCTGATGGTTGGCCGGGCACGGAAGTCGGCTATGCCTTTCATCAGGATGCGCACCGCAAAGGCTACTGCACCGAAGCCTGCGTCGCGGCCATCGATTGGGCCTTCGACACGCTCGGCTGGACCGAAGTGATCCACTGCATTTCGCCCGCGAACACCGCGTCGCAGAATGTCGCCAGGCGTCTGGGCTCGCGCAATCTCCGCCCGGGCGCGTTGCCGCCGCCCTTGGACGTGCACGCCATCGACATCTGGGGCCAGACCCGCGACGAATGGCGCGCGCGGCGCGCGGAGTCGTCGCCATGATCACGCTGTACGGGATGTCCTCTTCGGGCAATTGCTACAAGCTGCAGTTGTTGATGGCGCATCTCGGTCGCGAATACGACTGGGAAGAGATCGACGTGACCCGCGGCGAGAACCTGTCGCCGGAATTCCTGGCGATGAACGACCGCGGCAAGGTGCCGGTGATGAAGCTCGACGATGGCCGCACGATGTCGGAATCGAACGCGATCCTGAATTATCTCGCGCAGGGCACGCCGCTGCTGCCGGACGACGCCTGGGAACGCGCCAAGACCCTGCAATGGATGTTCTTCGAGCAGTACAGCCACGAACCCTACATTGCGGTCTCGCGTTTCATCCGCAAGTTCCTGCCCGCCGATCACCCGCGCCGCGCATCGCTGGCGGCGCTGAAACCCTCCGGCGACGAAGCCCTGGCGGCGATGGAGCGGCATCTGCACCGGCTGCCGTGGTTCGGCGGCGAGCGCTACACCATCGCGGATATCGCGCTGTTCGCTTATACGCACATCGCCGAAGACGGCGGTTTCGACCTCGGCGCGTATCCGCACGTCGAGCGCTGGATCAAGCGCGTGCGGATGCAGCCGGGTTTCGTGCCGATGCGCGATCCGGCGCCCGATCCAATGCCCGATTGATTCCGCTCACCCACGCTCGATCGACCGACACCGACCTTCCATTCATCCAACCGGCTCTCGCCTGCGAGGGCAGGGGAGACCGCCCGCAATGTTCGCCGTCGTACCCAATCCGATTCCCGCCCGCATGAAGGGCCTGAACCGCGCCGAGATCTGCGACGTCAACTTCCAGGCGTTCGTGCGCGACTGGAATGGCATTCCGGGGCCGACACCTGCGCCGACCGGAAGCGTTCTCGAAGGCAGCGCATTGGATGCGCAGGGCTTCCGTGAATTGTTCGCGTCGCAGTTGATCAGCCGCCATCTCGACCTGATGGCGCGCGTGCTGCGCGTGCAGAACAAGGTCTTCTATACCATCGGCAGCAGCGGCCACGAAGGCAATGCCATGGTCGCGCGGCTGACCCGTCACACCGATCCGGCATTCCTGCACTACCGTTCCGGCGCTTTCATGGCCGAACGTTTCCGCAAGATCCCCGGCATGGATCCGGTGATGGATTCCGCGCTGTCGTTCGCGGCCAGCGCGGAGGATCCGGCCAGCGGCGGTCGCCACAAGGTCTGGGGCAGCAAGCCGCTGTGGGTGCTGCCGCAGACATCCACCATTGCCTCGCATCTGCCCAAGGCACTGGGCACCGCGATCGCGATCGATCACGCCCGCCGCATCGGCCACACGCTGCCCATCCCGGACGACAGCATCGCGATCTGTTCGTTCGGCGACGCGTCCAGTAATCACGCCACCGCACAGACCGCGTTCAACGCCGCGGCTTGGACGGCGTACCAGAAGCTGCCGGCGCCGGTGCTGTACGTGTGCGAAGACAACGGCATCGGTATTTCGGTGAAGACGCCGGAAGGCTGGATCGCGCGCAATTTCGGCAGCCGCCCCGATCTCGATTATTTCTACGCCGATGGTCTCGATCTCGCCGTCGGCTACGGCCAGGTGCAGGCAGCGGTGGAACACTGCCGCCGCACCCGTCGCCCGACCTTCCTGCATCTGCGCACGATGCGAATCATGGGCCACGCCGGCACCGACTTCGAGATCGAATGGCGCAACATCGACGAGCTGTGCGCGGTCGAAGCCGGCGACCCGCTGCTGCGCAGCGCCGCCATCGCGCTGGAATCGGGGTTGATGTCGAAGGACGGAATCCTCGCGCTGTACGAAGAAACCCGCGCCAAGTGTTTTGCAGCCGCCGAAGATGCCGACAGCCGCCCGCGCCTGACTTCGCTGGAAGACGTGATGCGGCCGCTGGCCCCGTACACGCCCGACAAAGTACAGGCCGAGGCCGCGCGCTTCGATTACGCCGACAAGCGCATCGCTGCGTTCGGCGGGGAATCCAAGCTGCCCGAGAAGCAGCCGGCGAAGCATCTGGCGATCCAGATCAATCAGGCGCTGCACGACCTGTTCTGCAAATACCCTGAAACCCTTCTGTTCGGCGAGGACGTGGCGCAGAAGGGCGGCGTCTACACGGTCACCAAGGGTCTGCACAAAGCCTTCGGCAACAAGCGGGTCTTCAACACCCTGCTGGACGAAACCATCATCCTCGGCCTGGCGCAGGGGTACGCCAACGTCGGCATGCTGCCGATGCCGGAAATCCAGTACCTCGCCTATTTCCACAACGCCTGCGACCAGATCCGCGGCGAGGCGGCCAGCCTGCAGTTCTTCAGCAACGGCCAGTACCGCAACCCGATGGTGATGCGCATCGCGTCGCTGGGGTACCAGCGCGGCTTGGGCGGTCATTTCCACAACGACAACTCGATCACCGCGCTGCGCGACATCCCGGGGCTGGTGGTCGGCTGTCCGTCGCGCGGCGACGACGCCGCGACCATGCTGCGCACGCTGATGGCGCTGGCGAAAGTGGACGGACGCGTTTGCGCCTTTCTCGAACCGATCGCGCTGTACATGGCCAAGGATCTCTATGAAGCCGGCGACGGCCTGTGGCTGACCGAGTATCCGTCGCCGGAACAGGCGATGACGCTGGGCGAGGGCCGGGTCTATCCCTCCCAACAAGGCCGGGAGGGCGACGACGATCTGGTCATCTTCAGCTTCGGCAACGGTGTGCCCATGAGCCTGCGCGCCGCGCGCCGGATCGAACAGAAGCACGGCTGGAAGACCCGGGTGGTCGACCTGCGCTGGCTGGTGCCGCTCAACGATGCTTTCATTCAGGCGCAGGCCGCCAAGGCGAAGCGCGTGATTGTGGTCGACGAAGGCCGCCGCAGCGCCGGCGTGGGCGAGGGCGTTATCACCGCGCTGGTCGAGGGCGGGCATGGCGACAAGCCGCTGCGCAGGGTGGTCGGCGCGGACACCTTCACTCCGCTGGCCGGCGCTGCCTTCCTGGTGATTCCGGGGGATGACGATATCGTCGCGGCAGCCGATGCATTGGCTGGCTGATCGGGCCGGGACAGTCCCTGCAACCCGCCGGCGATCACCGTTCAGGCCGGTCGGGTGTAGTATCAGTCAGGCCGACAGGCCCGATCCCGGTTCGCCGGGCCCGGAGACCCGCCTGTATCCAGAGGAGTGCAGTGATGAAGTACGAGCCGAAATACGCGTCCGAACCCGGGCACCCCGATTACGACCAGTACATGACCATGAAAGGCATGGTCGACAAGATGCACGGCGACAACGGCATCGACATGAACAGCGCCGACATGAGTCACCGTGCATCCGCAGCGATGCTCCGCGCCTATAAGACCGAAGCGGTTCGCGACAACGCATCGCTGGATCCGAAGGAACGCATCGACGGCGTGGTGCTCAGCCGTAACAACGATCGTTTCGATGATGTCGGCGGCCGCTACGCGATCATGTATCAGGGCGACCCGAACAGCCCGACCGTGCGTACGCTTGCGGTGTCGACCCACGAACTGACCCAGCCGGCCGAGCGGAACTTCGAGGAAGTGAACCGCATCAATGGCCAGCAGCTCGGTCAGACCCAGCAACACCAGCAGGCCCAGCAGCAGGTCCAGGCCCGGCAGCAAGGGCAGGACCAGGATCAGCCGAGCATGGGGTCGCGTTCTCTCTGACGCAGGCCGTTCAGCGCGCCAGTCCGGTGCGTAGTGGCTGGATGCTCCACGCAGGCGTATTCCACGAAGCCCCGCCTCCAGCGGGGCTTTCGTTCGTCTGCAGGGCGGCATCCAGTAGATCGAGCGATGCCACTGCCAGCGCGATGTCGCCGGCGATGCTGACAACAGTACCGAGCTTCGCATCGCCTGCAACCAGTTCGGCGCCGGGCGCCAGCGGTGCGGCCGAACGCACCCGCGCGAGTCCGCGCTTGGCCTGACCGAGGAAGTGGGTGCGGGCGACGATCTCCTGCCCCGGATAGCAGCCTTTCTTGACGCTGTAGGCGCGCAGACGCTCCAAGGACAGTTGCTGCGGGGTCCATTGTTCGGCCTGGGACGCATCGAGGCGCGGCCAGCCGTGCTGGAGATCGGCGCGGCGCCACTGTTCGGGGCTGGTTTTTTTCAGATCGGAGTGTTCCATATCGATGCCGTCCGGCGGCATTTCGAGCGCAGGCCCGATCCGCATGCTGCGCCCGGGGTGATCGGCACCGAGTTCGCCGCTCATGTCCAGCTCGATGGTTTCCGGTCCGGTTTCGATGGCATGACCTGTCGAAAAATCGCTGACGAAGTGATTGCCTGAGGCCAGAACCGAGGCCTGCAGCCTGCCGGTCACGCGCAGATCGTCTCGAATGGCGATCGTTACCTTGCTGCGGAAGACGAAACGGCGCAGCTGCGCGGCGAACGCGTCGGCATCTGCATCCGGAAGCACCAGCCATACCGTATCGGTGTCGAGACGCAGCAGGGCGAACAGCGCGATCACGCGGCCTTTCGGCGTCAACCAGCCATTCCAGTGCCATTCTCCGTCGGCCAGTGCGGCGACATCGTTCATCGTCTGGGCCTGCGCGAATGCCACGGCATCGCGACCGCTCAGCGCTATCAGACGATGGTCGGAGAGCGGAAACCAAGGCGCCATCGGTGTTTGCGGGTTGTCCGGCATGGGGGTGGGACTTAAACTACCGAGTTCAGGGTTCCAGTCATGATAAGCGAAACCGTTCTCATTCCCGAGCCCGATCTTCCCGGGCTTTCTCCCGAGGCTGCGCCTACCGGGCCGTCGGCATCGGAGCCGCGCAGCGACGCCAAGGAAATCGGGGGCCGTGAAGGCCTCGATCCTACGCGTTACGGCGACTGGGAAAAGAACGGCCGCTGTATCGATTTCTGATGTCACTCCTTTTCGATCTGGGCGCAACAAGACCATGAACAACCGCGCACGTCCCCTGTCGCCGCATCTGCAGGTCTATCGCCCGCAGATCACCAGCGTGATGTCGATCCTGCATCGCATCACCGGCATCATCCTTTCGTTCGGCGCTTTCGTTCTGGCCTGGTGGCTGGTGGCGGTCGCGCAGGGCGGCGATGCCTACGCCACCGCCGCGGCATGCCTCGCGTCGCCGTTCGGCAAGCTGGCGCTGTTCGGGTTCTCGCTCGCGCTGATGTATCACCTGCTCAACGGCATCCGCCATCTGCTGTGGGACATCGGCTGGGGGTTTTCGCTGCCGCAGGTCTATCGCTCCGGTTATATGGTGGTCGCGTTGACCTTTGTCTTTACCGCGGCGATCTGGTTCTTCGCGATGCGGGGTGGCGCATGAGCAAGTCTTCAGCCCGCGATGCTTCTCATCGGGATTACCGCACGCCCGTCGGCCGCGCCTACGGTCTGGGCTCGGCGAAGTCCGGCACCGGCCACTTCTGGTGGCAGCGGGTCACCGCCGTTTTCCTGCTGGTGCTCTCTCCGTGGATTCTCGGCATGCTGGTGGCGCTGGCCGGCGCCGATCACGCCCAGGTGCAGGCCGCGCTGGCGAAACCGGCGAATGCGATCGCGCTGGCGCTGTTCGCGATCAGCCTGTTCTGGCATTCGCGGCTCGGGCTGCAGGTGGTGGTCGAGGACTACATCCACCATCGCCCGACCGAAATCTTCCTGCAGTTGCTGATCACCTTCGCCTGCGCGCTGGGCGCTCTGGCTTCTCTCTACGCGATCGGCCGGATCGCCCTGCTGGCCTGACGCAATTCTTCCAAGAGCCGCCATGACTTGCGCATACAAGCCCGCTACTTATAAAATCACCGAACACAAATACGACATGGTCGTGGTCGGCGCCGGCGGCGCCGGCCTGCGCGCGACCTTCGGTCTGGCCCACAAAGGCCTGCAGACCGCGTGCATCACCAAGGTCTTCCCGACGCGTTCGCATACGGTCGCGGCGCAGGGCGGTATTTCCGCCGCGCTCGGCAACATGAGCGAAGACGACTGGCGCTTCCATTTCTACGACACCATCAAGGGCTCGGACTGGCTGGGCGACCAGGATGCGATCGAGTACATGTGTCGAGAAGCCATCCCGGCGATCATCGAACTGGAACATCAGGGCGTGCCGTTCTCGCGCACCGAAGAGGGCAAGATCTACCAGCGCCCGTTCGGCGGCATGACCACCCATTACGGAGAAGGCCCGGCCGCGCAGCGCACCTGCGCCGCCGCCGACCGCACCGGCCACGCCATCCTGCACACGCTGTACCAGCAGTCGCTGGCGCACAACGCGCGCTTCTTCATCGAATACTTCGCGCTCGACCTGATCATGGACGAGGAGGGCGCCTGCCGCGGCGTGCTCGCGCTGGACATGGCCGAAGGTACGCTGCACCTGTTCCGCGCCCAGGGCGTGGTACTGGCCTCCGGCGGCTACGGCCGCGCGTAC